>JBIQJK010000071.1:0-19667 GCA_044507535.1 Planctomycetaceae bacterium
CTCCACACCTCCACATCCCCCGCCCCGACCCCGTCTACCGTTCCCCAGATGCCCCCCGCGGTCCCCATCACCCACCCGGCCCCCTCCGCCATCACCCCCGCCGAGCGCGGCGTCGCCGGCGGTGTCGCCGCGGCCTGCTTCGCGCTCCTCGCCGTGGCCGCCGCCCTCACCCCGGAGGCCGCCGGCCACGGGACGCACCAGCAGCTCGGCCTTCCCCCCTGCGGATGGGTCGTCGCGGCCGGGTATCCCTGCCCGACCTGCGGCATGACCACCGCCTTCGCCTCCGCCGCCGAGGGGGACTTCGCCACGGCGTTCGTCACCCAGCCCATGGGCGCCCTCCTGGCCATCGCCACCGCCGCGGCCTTCTGGGGGGCCCTGCACGTCGCGGTTTTCGGGTCGCGGCTGGGCCGGCTTTGCGGTACGCTCGTGCGCCCACGCTGGTTATGGATCTTCGCGGGAGCCTGGGCCGCCAGTTGGGCGTACAAGATCGCGACCTGGCCGGGTGTTTGAGCCCCGCCGCCGACCTGAAAGGACGCCTCTCGTGAAGCATCACCCGACGCCGGGACGGTGGCCGACCCGACCGACACGCCGCCTGCTCGCCGCCGGCGCGGCCCTGGCCGCCCTCGCCGCCGCGGCCGTCCAGAGCGGCTGCGTCCTCGGCCAGCTCGTCGGCGGCATGGCCGCCTCCGCGCAGCGCACCGGCACCACGACCGTCACCGCCAGGTACGCCGGCCTGCGCGGCAAGAGCTTCGCCGTCGTCGTCTACGCCGACCGGATCATCCAGGCCGACTTCCCCGAGGTCGTCGGCGACCTGACCGTCACCATCGCCCGCCGCCTCGCGGCCCAGGACGAGGCCGTCGGCGCCAGCGGCTTCGTCCCCGGCGAGCGGATCCTCGAGTACCAGTACAGCAACCCCCGCTGGGTCGTCATGCCGTGGCGCGAGCTGGGCGAGCAGCTCGGCGTGGACCGGCTGATCGTCGTCGAGCTCCAGGAGTTCCGCCTCCACGACCCCGGCAACCAGTACACCTGGGCCGGCGTCGCCTCCGGCGCGGTCCGCGTCGTCGAGCTCGACGGCCCCGCCCCCGACTCGCCCATCTTCCAGGAGACCGTCACGGTCCGCTTCCCGGACCAGGACGGCTACGGCCCCATGCAGATGCCCGGCTCGACGATCCAGCTCGCGCTGAGCAAGCGTTTCGTGGACCGCGCCTCCTGGCTCTTCTACGACCACGAGGAGCCCAACTACCCCGACTACTGATCCCCGCCCGGCCGCTGCGCCGCCATGAGGACCGCCCGACCATGACCCCACGGCAACCGACCCGCTCCCGCCTCCTCGCCCCCGCCCTGCTGACGCTCGCCGCCATCCTCGGCGCGTGCAACATCGTCGGCCCCGCGGGGTACTTCCTCCTTGGCCCGGAGAAGGTCCCGGCGATGTACGAGCTGGACCCCGAGCGACCCGCGGTCGTCTTCATCGACGACCGCGCCAGCAAGGTCCCCGCCCGCGCCGCCCGCACCACCATCGGCAAGGTCACCGAGCGGGCCCTGCTCGACGAGAAGGTCGTCAAGGAGGTCATCTCCTCCGAGGGGCTCGCCGCCGTCGTCGCCCGCGAGCGCTTCGGGCAGCCCATGGGCATCGCCGAGATCGGCGAGGCCGTCGGCGCCAAGACCGTCATCTACGCCACCATCGACGAGTTCACCGTCTCCACCGACGGCGCCACCTTCGCCCCCCGCGCCGTCCTCCGCGTGAAGGTCGTCGACACCGAGACCAGGCAGCGGCTCTGGCCCCGCGAGGACCCCGGGTGGTACGCGATGACCGTCCAGGTCCCCGAACGCCAGGGCCTCGCCCCCAGCACCGCCGCGGAGGTCCAGGAGGCGCAGCAGCTCCTGGCCACGCGCGTCGGCGCCGCCCTGGCCAGGCTCTTCTACAAGCACGAGGCCCACGTCCCCAGTGAGCGCATCGGGCGCTAGGATGGCGGCCCGAGGGGAACCGCCGCTGTGACGCCCCGAGTGCTCCACCTGCTCGATCTCTCCGCCGGCGAGGAGCCGACGCTCGCCTGCCGCGCCGCCCTGGAGATCCCCGGGTTCACGCACGAGTTGTGGACCATCGGCCCCGCCTCCGCCGCGGAGGGCGCGTGGCCCGGCCTCGCCTCGCACCCGCGCCTGACGCCGCCGCTGGGCAGCCCGCTGCTGGCGTGGCGCGCCTCGCGCGCCCTGGCCCGCGACCGCCGCCGGCGCAACGCCGCCCCCGACCTCGTCCAGTGCTGGTCCCCGAGCGCCTACACCCTCGCGCGGACCACCTTCGGCCGCTACACCCCCGCCGTCGTCCTCGCCGCCACCGACCCGACCCACCGCACCGTCGATGAGGCGTCCCCGTCCTGGAGCGCCGGCTCCCTCGGCCGCACCGCCCCGACCACCGCCGTCCTGCGCCTCTCGCACTGGGAGGCGTGGCTGCACGTCGGCGCCGGCGACGTCCGCCTCCTGCCCCCGCCCGTCCCCTCGCCCCCCGACCCCTCCGCGGATGTCCCCCCGCGGCGAGAGCTGCGCCGGCTGCTGGGCATCGACGCCGCGGGCGACGCGCGGGCCGTCGCCGTCGCCCTCCTGGCCGACCCCGCCTCCACCGGCGACGCCCGCCGCTTCTCGTTCATCATGGGCCTGATGCACACCGTCGGCCGGCGCGTCGTCGGCGTGGTGCCGCGCGGCTGCGGCCTGCTCCGCCCCGCGGCCAGGTTCGTCCGCGCCCACGGCCGCCGCTGGGGGCTCGTCGAGAGCCCGCTCCCCATGGCCGAGATCGCCCACGCCATCGACGCCGCGACCTGGCCCGGCCGCCACGGCGGCGCAGCGCTCGCCGCCGCCTACGCCGCCGCGGGCGTGCCCGTGGTCTGCGCCGACGGCGCATCGGAGGTCGGCGCGGCCGTCGCCCACCTCCCCGGCGCCGTCCCCCCCATCGCGGCCCGCGACGCCGAGCTGCGCTCCATCGCCGCCTCGCTCCTCCCGCTTGTGGACGCCGCGGCCGCCTCGCGCCCCATTCGTTCGGCCGACCATTCCTCCGCCGCGCCCCCGCCCGCCGGCCGGTCGTTCCGCTCGGTCCTCGCCGAGATCTGGCGCGAGCGACTCAGCCCCCCGGGGACCGACCCATTCCGGGCCGCCTCCCACCCGCTGACAGGAGCCGCCGCACGATGACCGCTCGACCGGCCAACGACGCCGCCCGGCAGCAGTGGCGGCTGCTGTTCGTCTGCCTCGGCAACATCTGCCGCTCGCCGCTGGCCGAGGGCGTCTTCATCGCCGTCGCCGAGGAGCGCGGCGTGCGTGATCGCTTCATCGTGGACTCCTGCGGCCTGGGCGGCTGGCACGTCGGCGAGCAGCCCGACCCGCGCGCCGTGGAGGTCGCCCGCCGCTACGGCGTCGAGCTGGACCACTGCGCCCGCCGGCTCGAGGCCCCGCGCGACTTCGAGCGATTCGACCTCCTGCTCGCCATGGACCGCGAGAACCTCCGCGGCATCCTCCGCGCCGGCGGGCCAAGGGAGCGCACCAGGCTCCTGCGCGCCTTCGAGCCGATTCCCCCCGGCACGCCGCCCCCGGCCGAACCCGAGGTCCCCGACCCGTACTACGGCGGGCGCGAGGGGTTCGAGAGCGTCTACCGTATGGTCCGTTCCTCCTGCGAGGGCCTGATCGAGACGCTCCTGACCCGAGGGCTGACATGAAGCGACGCGTGGCGCACCGCCGGGCCCCCCACCGCCTCCTCGTCTGCGCTCGCTCCCTTTCGCCCGCCCATCTCGCGCCGCGCCCCGCCGCCTTCACGCTCGTCGAGCTGCTCGTCGTCGTCGCCGTGCTGGCGCTGCTGGTGGGCATCCTGCTCCCGGCCCTCTCCGGGGCGCGCAGCGCCGCCCGGGCCACCGCCTGCGCCGCCAGGCTCGCCCAGCTCGGCGTCGGCCTGACGATGTACTTCAACGACTACGACAACACGCTCCCCCAGGTCCGCATCGACGTCGGCGGCGGGTACACCACCAACATCGGCGCCCTCTTCGGCGGCAAGAAGGGGACGCTCCCCGCCTACGGCATCAACGAGTACGGCGCGGAGCGCCGCCCGCTGAACCAGTACGTCCACCAGGGGGAGGTCCCCCTCGACTCCGAGGACGCCCCCTTCGAGATGGAGGTCTACAGGTCCCCCGTGGACAAGGGCGGCGAGGTCCCCGGCATGGGTTTCGTCCCGTCGATGTACGACCTGCTCGGCTCCAGCTACACCCTCAACGACCACACGCTCGAGGGCGAGGAGTTCACCACGCTCATCCCCCAGGCCGGCGGCAAGATGCCCTACGTCCGCGACGCCACCAGGACGTGGGTCCTCGGCGTCCACCCGATCTACAACTACCAGCAGGACGGCGACCGCATGCACCGCTGGTACGGCGAGGACGGGGTGCGGGCCAACCTCCTCTTCCTCGACATGCACGTCGGCCGCACGCTGCACGTCCCCCCGGGCGTCGTCAACACCACGCCGCGGTACACGTTCCTGCCGTGAGCGAAGACCCGGCGCCGCGCGCCGGCGGGCGCAAGGAGAACGGGGCGCCGGGATGACCCGGCGCCCCGTCGATGTCGGGCCTGCATCTTGAATGCCCGCCCTTACCGCCGCTCCCGCTGCCGGTCCCCGGCGCGCTTCGGCGTCGTGATCGCGTTGAACCGCAGGAACTGCGTCACGTTCGGGATCTGCGGCGTCGTCAGCCATCCCCAGAACCCGTACGCCCCGTGCCCCACCACCGTCGTCGGCGGGTGGTACTGCAGCGCGAACGGGACGACGTTCTCCAGCTCGTCGTGCGTCCCGAAGAACTTCCACGGCCGGTTCAGCGGCGGAACGCGGTTGGAGCTGGCGCGCATCCGCACGACGTCCACCGGCACCCACAGCTCCTTCTGCGTCCCCTCGTCGTACAGGCAGAACTCCACCCACCCCCGGAGCTGCGTCCCGCTCCCCCCGCTGCGCCCCCTGTCGAGGAAGTTCTCCTTCTCCTTCTTCCCCGTCACGTCGAAGCCGATCACCGTCCGCGCCGGCAGCCCGGCCGCCCGGTACACCGCCGCCAGCAGCACGACCATGTCGTGCTCCGACCCCCGGCCGTTCTTGGCCGTATCCTCGACCGGCAGCAGCCCGACCCCCATCAGCAGCCCGTTGCTCGCCGACACAAGGCCGTTGCCCGAGATCTGCACGTGCTCCATCACCCGCCCGGCGAGGAACTTCGCCAGTTGCACCGGCGGGATCGACTTCGGGTCCTTCCCCTCGGTCCACTGCTTCACCAGCGCCTGCACCTCCGGCTTCCCCGAGTCCACGATCGCATCCGGCTGCAGCGCCGACGACGCCGTGGCCGGCCACTTCGCCGGCCACGGCACGCTCATGGCCGCTTTCTCGTCGAAGACCGTCTCCCACGTCGTCACCGGCAGCGTCACCACCAGCGTCATGTCCGTCCCGACCTTGTCGGTCATCGTCCACCGCGCCAGCCGCGTCCCCCCCTGGTACCCCTCGAGGAGCTCCGGCGAGTCGTCCACCACCTGCTCGTTGAAGCGCAGCTCACCCTTGAACCGGTCGCTGTCCAGCTCCCCCGAGGCGAACGACTCGATCGCCGGGAAGACCACCGCCGCGGTCTTCAGGTTCATCGTCTCCGGGATCGGCATCCCGCTGCCGTCGCGGTTCTTCACGGAGTTCACCTGGACCGTCACCGTCAGCGTCCAGTCCCGCTCGCGCCCGCGCTTCATCACGCCGTCCAGGATCGAGGACCCCGTCGCCGCCGGCTGGTTCCCGCCGCCGCTGTTGCCGCGGCTCCGCCGGCTCTGCGCCCCCGCCTCGGGCGTCGCCACCGCCATCGCGCCCGCGGCCGCCAGCACCGCCAGCGCACGGACACACCTCAACCCGATCGTCGCTGTGCGCATCGTCTTCCCTTCCATCTCCGTGAGCAGACCCTGGGGTTCGACGCGGCCGACCCGCCGCGGTTCCGGCCACAATCCGGACAACGCCGCCGGCCGCCTCACTCTTCCGACTGGCCCGTAACCCGGGCGCGAAGCTCCTCGATCGAGGGCAGGTCCTTGATGCTCGAGAGCCCGAACGTCTCCAGAAACTGCTTCGTCGTCCCGTACAGCAGCGGCCGCCCGAGCTCCTCCGCCCGCCCCGCGATCGTCACCAGCCGCCGGTCGATCAGCGACCGCAGCACCTCCCCGCACGCCACCCCGCGGATCGCCTCCAGCTGCGCCCGCGTCACCGGCTGCTTGTACGCGATGATCGCCAGCGTCTCCAGCGCCGCGTGGCTCAGCGTCGAGCGCATCCGCGACCCCTGGAACGCCGCCACCACCGACGCGAACTGCGGCAGCGTCATCACCCGGTATCCCCCCGCCACCTGCTCGATCCGGAACGACCGCCCGGACCGCTCGTACTCCTCGTTCAGCCCCGCCACCGCCGCGGCCAGCGCGCCCCTGGCGTCCCGCTTCGCCGCGGCCGCACGCGCCCTGGCCTCGCCGCTCCCTTCCCCTTCCGCCTCACCCGCTCCCTCCGCGGCCGGCTTGCCCTTCCTTCTGCCGCCCTTGGCCCCGCCGCGCTCCTCGTCCCCTGAAGCGAGCCCGAGCGCCTCCAGCAGCCGCGCCGGCGACACCGGCCGGTCGCTGGTCAGCAGCACCGCCTCGACGGACGGCGCGATCGCCGCGGGGTCGATCTCCGCGCCCCTCCCCTCGGGCGCGGGGGACTCGCCCCCGGCCTGCTCCGCCGCTGTCTCGGTCTCTGTCTGGGTCGTGGCCGTGCTCGGGTCCATTGCCGGATGCTATCAACTCCGGCGCGCCCCCGCGCCCCGGCCGTGCGCTCCCCACACCACCCGCTCGATCCGCCCGGACCGCGCCCACGGCGGTAGACTCGTCCGCGGCGGCGCCCCGCACCTCCATCCGGGCCGCGCCGCGGGAAGGAGCACCATGTCGTCCACCGCCGCCGGCGAGAACCCCGGCCCACCTGCTCGCACCCCCGCCACGCCCTCGGGGTCCGCCATCGTCGGCGTCATCATGGGCTCCCGCTCCGACTGGGAGACGATGTCCCACGCCGCCGACACCCTCACGGCCCTTGGCGTTCCCTTCGAGACCCGCGTCGTCTCCGCCCACCGCACCCCCGACCTGCTCTTCCAATACGCCGAGACCGCCCGCTCCCGCGGCATCGAGGTCATCATCGCCGGCGCCGGCGGCGCGGCCCACCTCCCCGGCATGTGCGCCGCCAAAACCAGCCTCCCCATCCTCGGCGTCCCCGTGCAGTCCAAGGCCCTCAACGGCCTCGACTCCCTCCTCTCCATCGTGCAGATGCCCGCGGGGGTCCCCGTGGGCACCCTCGCCATCGGCACGGCCGGCGCCGTCAACGCCGCGCTCCTGGCCGCGGCCATCGTCGGCGCCTCACGCCCCGACATCCTCGCCAACCTCGAGGAGTTCCGCCGCACCCAGACCCAGCGCGTCCTCGAGCACCCCGACCCCAGCCTCCCGCCGTCCGCACCATCCGCCTGACACGGCCATTTCTGTTTCGGAGGCAACCGAAGTGTTGAGGAAGCGCGGCATCTGGAGTCCTCGTGTCGAGAGCGACGAGGGCTTTGTCGTGCTTCCGCGTGGTCCTTTCTCGGGAGTGGAGTACCGCGAGAACGGCCGAAGCGTGCCCGTGCAGGCGGAACGAACGCTGAGCAAACGGGAGATCATGCTGTTTTCGGATCGCCCAGAAACATGGGATCCTCCGTCTGCTGGCGCGCCGATGAGCGAACCCGAGTGGCGGAGAATCCTTCAAAATGTCACCGATGCGCTCGAGTTTCTGGGCTTGCGGGTCGAGGTTGTGCCGCCCCTCAACCTGACCCCCGAAGTCCTCGCCGCCCTGCGCGAGGAGTTCCAGGATCGCCAGCAGCCCGGATAGGCCGGCCGAACACCATCCATACGGCTTCCCGACTCTCCCTCCGAACTTGATCTCCCCCCCTTGATTCCTCGACCTTCTGATCCCATGCCCACCTCCCCTCTTATCAGCATCCTCGGCGGCGGCCAGCTCGGCCGCATGCTCGCCCTCGCCGGCTACCCGCTGGGCCTGCGCTTCCGCTTCCTCGACCCCTCCCCCGACGCCCCCGCCGGCGAGGTCGGCGAGCTGGTCGTCGGCGACTACGAGTCCCCCGCAGCACGGGAGGCCCTCGCCGACGGCGCGACCGCCATCACCTACGAGTTCGAGAACGTCCCCGTCGCCGCGGCCCGCGCGCTGGAGCGGCACGCCCCCGTCTACCCGCCCCCCGCCGCCCTGGAGGCCGCCCAGGACCGCCTCGCCGAAAAAACCCTCTTCCGCGACCTGGGCATCCCCACGCCCCCATTCGCCCCCATCAACTCGGAGGATGAGCTCCACGCGGCTTTGATGGGAGAAGGGGGTCGGGGAGGGCTTGGCTTCCCCGCCGTCCTCAAGACCCGCCGCTTCGGCTACGACGGCAAGGGCCAGGCCCTCATCCGCGAACCCGCCGACCTCGGGCCCGCGTGGCGGGTCCTGGGCTCCGGGTCCGTCCCGCTCATTCTTGAGGGCTTCGTCCCCTTCGAGCGCGAGGTCTCCGTCCTCGCCGCCCGCTCCGCCGCCGGCGAGCACGCCGTCTACCCAATCGTCCAGAACCGCCACGCCCGCGGCATCCTCCGCGAGTCCGTCGCCCCCGCCCCCGGCCCCACCACCCCGCGGATGCAGGCCCTCGCCGAGGAATACGCCCACCGCCTCCTCGACGCCCTCGGCTACGTCGGCCTCCTCGCCGTCGAGTTCTTCGAGGTCGATGGCGCGCTGCTCGCCAACGAGATGGCCCCGCGCGTCCACAACTCCGGCCACTGGACCACCGAGGGCGCCGAGACCAGCCAGTTCGAGAACCACCTCCGCGCCATCCTCGGCCTCCCCCTGGGCTCCACCGCCCCCGTCGGCGCGAGCGTCATGCTCAACCTCATCGGCCAGACCCCCGCCCCCGCGGACATCCTCGCCATCAGCGGCGCCCACCTCCACCTCTACGGCAAGGCCCCCAAGCCCGGCCGCAAGCTCGGCCACATCACCGCCCGCGCCCCCGACGAGCCCACCGCCGCCGCCATCGCCGCGAGCGTCCGCAACCTCATCGGGCCGGATTAGACCGCGTGGCACGCGCTTCCAGCCCGCGCACTCCTTCTCTCCCACCCTCGCCCGCCCCTACTCCCTCCGCTCGATCCGCGACTCGTCCGCCGCCTCACCCACATCCACCCGCCGCACCGGCGGCTCCTCCCTCGCCACCGGCTCCACTTCCCCAGCCCGCTCGCCTGCCCCCACGGGGCGCTCATCGACGCCCGGCCGCTGCCTCTGGTCGGCGGCCCGCGCCCGCCCGCTCTCCTCCCCCGGGCGCCGCCCGCGCCCGTCGCTTTCCACCTTCAGCGCCTTGATCGCCGGCCCGTTGATCACCCGCCCCTGAGGGTCGTACCTCGACCCGTGGCACGGGCAGTCCCAGCTCTTCTCCACATCGTTCCACTTCACGATGCACCCCAGGTGCGTGCACGTCGCCGACAGCTCCGTCACCGCCCCATCCGCCCCGCGGTACACCGCAACCTTCCGCAGCCCCCGCCGCATCACCGCCCCGCTCCCGGGCGCGATCTTCTCCACCGAATCCACCTCCCCCCCGCTGAACCAGTCCCCGTACTGCTTCGCGACGTTGAGGTTCTCGCTCCAGTACTCCCCCGCCCCGCCCGCCACCGACCGCCCGGGGTCGTACAGGTCCGTCCACGGGTTCTCCTTCCCGCGGATCAGGTCCGTGATCAGCATCCCCGCGATCGTCCCGTGCGTCATCCCCTGCCCGGAGTCTCCCGTCGCGATGTACATGTTCTCCGCGTCCATCGTGTTGCGCCCGATGAACGCCATCCCGTCCGCCGGCTCGATCACCTGCCCCGACCAGCGGTAGAGCACCCCCTTCGCCTCCGGGAACACCACCCGCGCCCACGCCTCCAGCCGCGCGAAGCGCTCCTCGAAATCGTCCGCCTGCCCCGTCTTGTGGTCCTCCCCCCCCACCAGCAGCACGTCGTACCGCGGCTCGGCCCCCTCCCCGAACTCCGCCCCCGACGGACCCGGCGTCAGCCGCACGTAGTGGTACGACGAGTCCTCTTTCGTCCAGTACCCGTCCCAGTACAGCGCGTACGGGATCGCCCCGCGCTCGACCCGCATCCCGATCACGTACGTCCGGTACGGCGCCTGCTTCGTGTGCATCCGCACCCAGTCGTTCACCGGCGCGTTGGTCGCCACCACGATCGCGTCCGCCCGCACCGTGTGCCCGTCCTCGGTCTCCACCCGGGCATCCGCCCCGCCGCGGATCTTCACCGCCTTGGTCTTCTCGTAGATCCGCCCCCCCGCGCTCTCGGCCGCCAGCGCCAGCCCGCCGAGGTACTTCAGCGGGTGGAACTGCGCCTGCTGCTTGAAGCGCAGGCACAGCCCCGTGTCGTACCGCTTCATCGGCGCCCGCTCCTCCCGCGTGACCCGCAGCCCGGCTCGCTTCGCCGCCTTGATCTCCTTCTCGATCAGGTCCGCCCCCTCCAGCGCGTGCTCCGCCGGCAGGAACAGGTACCCGTCCACCCGCCGCAGCTCGCAGTCGATCCCCTCCCGCTGCACGATCGACTCGATCGCGTCGATCGCCGCGGCGTGGCTCTCCGCGGCCAGCCGCGCCCGCCGCTCCCCCAGCCGCCCCTCCAGCAGGTACAGCCGGTCGTCCAGCGAGCTGGCCAGGTGCGCCGTCGTCCGGCACGTCGCCCCGCCCCCCACCGCGCCGTCGTCCACCACCACCACCCGCATCCCCTTGCGGGCCAGCATGTACGCCGTGCTCACCCCCGCGATCCCGGCGCCGACGATGCACACGTCGGTGTCGATATCCGTCCGCAGCGGCGGCCGCACCGGCAGCTCCGCCGTCCGCATCCACACCGACACGCTCTGCCCGGAGTCGTTGATCATGTCGCGGCTCCAACCGCCCGGGCGCACGCCGTACACCCGCGCATCAGCCAGAACCGTCGGCCGCGGCAATGAACCCCCCATGAACCACCAGTGACCCCCGGTCCACCGAGCCCGCACCACAATCCCCAAAACGCACGACGCCCGCGAGCCATCGCCTCGCGTGCGTCCGCTCCAATCGGGGTGGGCGGATTCGAACCGCCGACCTTTTGACCCCCAGTCAAACGCGCTAACCAAGCTGCGCTACACCCCGGACCCGGGCACCAAATCGCCCGGCCTTGGACCCGTAGGATAGAACCCCCGGCCACCCCGGGCAACGCCCGGCCGGGCGACGCCCCGCGCCGCGCCCTCGATGCGCCCCCCGAGGCCGGAAAACCCGCATTCCCACCCCGTGCCGCCGCGGGCCCCATCCCCCCGCCACACCCGGTACCCTACCCGGCCATGTCAACCCTCCTCATCGCCGGCGGCCGCGTCCTCGACCCCGCCTCCGGAACCGACCGCGTCGCCGACATCGCCTGCATCGACGGGACCATCGCCGCCATCGGTCCCAGCCTCTCCCGCTCCGGCATCGACACCATCATCGACGCCTCCGGCTGCCTGGTCACCCCCGGACTGATCGACCCCCACGTCCACCTCCGCGAGCCCGGGCGCGAGGAGGCCGAGACCATCGCCACCGGCACCGCCGCGGCCGTCGCGGGCGGCTTCACCACCGTCTGCTGCATGCCCAACACCACCCCCGCCATCGACGGCGACTCGATGGTCGAGTTCATCTTCAAGCAGACCGAGCTCACCGGCCAATGCCGCGTCTTCCCCGTCGGCGCCGTCTCCCGCGCCCGCAAGGGTGAGGAGCTCGCCGAGATCGGCCTCATGGCCCGCGCCGGGGCCGTCGGCTTCTCCGACGACGGCGACTGCGTCGCCTCCGCCGGCCTCATGCAGCGCGCCCTGGCCTACATCAAGCCCACTGGCCTGGCCCTCATGCAGCACTGCCAGGAGGTCACCCTCACCCGCGGCGCCAGCATGCACGCGGGCAGCGTCGCCACACGCCTGGGCCTCACCGGCTGGCCCCGCGTCGCCGAGGAGGTCATCATCGAGCGCGACGTCCGCCTCAACCGCGCCATCGGGGGGGGCGGGTGCCCCTACCACGTCCAGCACCTCTCCAGCGGCGGCAGCGTGGAGATCGTCCGCCGCGCCCGCGCCGAGGGCCTCCCCGTCACCGCCGAGGCCTCCCCGCACCACCTCCTCCTCACGCACGAGGAAGTGGAGAAGAACGGCGGCTACTGGACCAACGCCAAGATGAACCCCCCGCTCCGCGAGCGGGGCGACATCGACGCCATCCTCGCCGGCATCGCCGACGGCACCATCACCGTCCTCGCGACCGACCACGCCCCCCACACCGCCGAGAGCAAGGAGCTCGAGTTCGACGCCGCCCCCTTCGGCATCATCGGCCTCGAGACCGCCCTGGCCCTCTACATCGAGGCCCTCGTCACCCCCGGCGTCATCTCGTGGATGCGCCTGATCGAGATGATGACCGTCGAGCCCGCAAAGCTCTGCGCCCTCACCTCCCGAGGCCTGGGCCGGCTCGCCGTCCACGGCCCCGCCGACATCACCATCATCAACCCCGACCTCGAGTGGACCATCTCCGAGGACGACCTCGCCGGCCGCTCCCGCAACACCCCCTTCCTCGGCCGCAAGGTCAAGGGCCGCGCCGTCGCCACCATCGTCGCCGGCCAGGTCCGCATGCAGCGCGAGGTCCACGCCTGACCCCCCGGGTGGCATGCTTGTGCCCGCACAAGCATGAATGTTCAACCCGCGCACGCCCCACACGCTCCGGCCCCGATGGGGCCGCGGAATGGAGCCACGCGTGGAGCGACGCCGCTCCGGGCATCGCAGGACCGGTGGAAGCCGACCCCACTGCTTCTGAACAGCGCAGGACAACCGCCCCCCGGGCTTCAAACCCGGGGCAGGACAACCGCAACGAGCCTCAATCGCTCAAAAGTCCGCCGGGAACCCGCGGCACTTCGGGATCAGCACCCGCTCGATCGGCGACTTCCCCTCCCCGTCCGTCCCGAACACCCCCTCCAGGAACGTCGTGATCTGCCGGTTGAGCGTCTGCCGGTCCGGCTCCTTCAGCTGCGCGTGCTGCGCGCGGCTGAAGATCTGGCTCAGCCCCTCCTTGATCTCCGCGTTGCGCCGCTCCAGCGTCTGCTCGATCTGCCCCGCGTTCTTCGATTTCACCTGCACGTACACCGCCGCGTCCCAGATCCACACCCGCCCCGTCTGCAGGTTCTGGAACTTCTCCTCGGCGATCAGCACCTCCAGCGTCTGCTCCCCCTCGTCGCTCAGCAGCGTGTGCGCCGACTCCGCCGCCTCCCCCTTCGACGGGTCGGTCATCCCCAGCACCGCCACCAGCACCGCGGCCTCGACGATCATCACCCCCGCCACCGCGCCGACGGTCTTGATCGGCAGCTTCTTCTTGCTCACGCCTCCCCCCCCGCCGCTGGTCGTGTCGGTCTGCTTCTCCGCCATGAGCCTGCATCCTCGCCCGGCCGCCGTGGCGCCGGCACACCGCCCCCGCCGTCAGGGTCTATCGGCACCCCGGACGCATCAAATCAGCCCGGCTTGCCCGCCTTCACCCCGCGCAGCGCCGATAACCCGCCCCGCTCAGGCCGCGCGCCGCGCCCCGCCAACCCCGCCCGCCGCCGGCGGCAGCAGCATCCGCAGCTCGCGCTCCACCTCCCGCGGGCTCGTCCCGGAGGCGATCAGCGTCACCCCGCGGATCGCGATCGTCCGAGCCAGCACCTCCCGCGCCTCGCGACGGGCCAGCTCCGCCGGCGTCGCCGGCCGCACCGTCATCGCGAGCATGCACGCCAGCAGCCCGCCGAAGAGCCCCGCCGCGGCGCCGGACCCCAGCCCCGCCGGCGTCCCCCCCGTCGCCGCGACGCCGATCACGATCGCCCCCACCGTCACCGCCCCCGCGATCGGCGCCGCCGCGAGCACCGTCTCGCGCGCCCCGCCCCGGGCGTGACGCTCCAGCATCTCGTCCAGCTCCCGCTCCATGATCCGCTTGATCGAGGCCGGCTCCTCCCCCGACACGACCAGTTGCAGCCCCCGGCGCAGCCCCGGGGAGTTCCGCCCGAGCCCGCTGGCCCCCCGCCCCCCCCCGCCCGACCTCGCCGCGTGCTCGGCGCAGCGCACCACCTCCGCGATCACCCCCTCCGGCTCGGCGACCACGCCGCGGGCCAGCACGCTGTCCAGCCCCAGCCCCGCCGCGACGCCGAAGGCCGCCGCGCACGACGCGATCAGGAGCGTCGCCACCGCCGCCGCCTGCGGCAGCACGCCGGCCATCCACAGCGCCGCCGCGCCGCACGCCCCAAGAGCCGCGATGATGATGAACACCCGCCGCTGCGTCACGACGGCGCCCTCCGTCCCCGCCCGCCCAGGGGCACGACCGAAGGTCGATAACCCTGTCGGGTTCCATCGGACCGTGCCGGGGGCGACTTGATCCCTCTTGACGGCTTACGCCGCCGCCGACCCGCCCAGCGGCCTACCGCCCCAGCACCAGCAGCTGCTGGAACAGCTGGTCCGTCGTCGTGATCACACGCGATGCGGCCGAGTACCCCGTGGACGCCAGGATCAGGTTGATGAACTCCTGCGAGAGCTCCACGTTCGACAGCTCCAGCGCCCCGCTCACGATCCGCCCCGTCCCAAGCTCCCCCGCCGTCGTCACCACCGCGGCCCCGCTGTTGGGCCCGTCGGCGAACAGGTTCGCCCCCTCATCCACCAGCCCCTCCGGGTTGGCGAACTTCGCCATCGCGATCTGCCCGATCGTCCGTGTCAGCCCGTTGTCGAACGCCCCGACGATCTCCCCGTCCGGCCCCACCGCGTACGCCGCGAGCGTCCCCAGCGGCGAGCCGTCCTGGTACGTCGCGGCCAGGCTCGACCGCGACGACGCCAGCGCCGTCACCCGGTCCGACTCCGACGCGAACGACAGCGTGAACGCCAGCGGGCTCACCGCCCCCGTCCCGGCCCGGTCGAGCATGATCTCCGCATCCGGGTTGCCGGTGAGCTGGCCGAAAGGGTCGAACTGCACCAGGCCCGTCGCCGCGGCCTGCTCGGCGCCCGAGCCCCCCGCCGACTCGATGAAGTACCGCCAGCTCGTCCCCGCGTCCCCGCGCCCCTCCAGCACCATCGTCACGTCCACGTCCACCGGCGTCCCCAGCGAGTCGAAGACGACGAACGTCGTGCGCACCGACTCCCCGTCCGCCGAGGCGACCTTCGTCGGCGTCAGCGGCTGGCGAACGATGTTCCCCGCCTCATCCACCACGCGGATGTCCGACAGGTCGATGTCCAGGTCGTTGATGCTCCCGGTGTTGCCCACCAGCGAGATGACGCCCGTCGCCGGGTCGATCGTCGCGCCCGGCGCCCGCCCGTCGGGGTTCGCCCCCGCGTCCGTCGAGATGCCCAGAGCCTGCGTGAGAAAGTCCAGCAGGTCCTGCACCGTGGACGCCGCGGTGACCGCCAGGCTCGCCCGCGGCAGCAGCCGGCTCCCCTTCTCGACGCCGCTGATCTCGACGCTCTGCCCCTCCGCGAACAGCGGGTTCCCCGGCGCGGCCGGGTCCTGCACCTGGGCCAGCGGGCTATTCACGTCCGGGAAGCCCCCGCCCAGCAGCGACAGCGCCCCGAAGGTCAGCAGGCTCCCCTGCGTCGGAAGGTCGCCCCCGGAGTTGAGGTTCCCCGTGAAGCGCACGTTCCGCGTCGCCTCCGCGATCGTCATCGTCCCGATCGGGATGCTCAGGTCCACCAGCCGGCCGGGGACGATGTTGAACTCCTCGTCCACCCCGAACCCCTTGACCCGCTCCCCCGAGATCGTCACCAGCTCGTTGAGGCTGTTCTGACGGAAGGCCCCGGCGCGGGTGAAGAGCGTCTGGTCGCCGCGCCCGACGATGAAGAACCCCTCCCCCTCGATCGCCAGGTCGCGCGGGTCCCCGGTGGGCGAGATCGCCCCGCCGGTGAAGTTCCGCTGCGTCCCCGCCACCGCCACGCCCAGGCCGATCTGCCCGGGGTTGGTCCCGCCGAGCTCCGTCGTCGGCTCGCTCCCGAGGCTGAACGTCCGCGAGAACGCCGTCGAGAACATCAGCCGGCTCGACTTGTACGCCGTCGTGTTGACGTTGGCGATGTTGTTGCCGATCACGTCCAGGCTGCGGGCGTTGGCCGTCAGCCCGGAGAGGCCCGTGAACATCGCGGTCGTAGAGGCCATGGCTCACCTTCCCGCCCCCTGGGGGCGCGCTGCGATCCGATCATCCCGGCCCTCAGCCGGCCTTCCGCTCCGTTCCCTCCCCCTCCACCCCGCCGCGCGACGCCAGCAGCGCCAGCAGCGACGGGTTCTCCGCCGGCCCCTGCCCCGGCGGCAGCACCGCCGCGCCCATCGGCGCTCCCTCCCCCGACTCCCCCACCGTCACGATCCCGTCGATCCCCGTCAGCGCCCCCGCCGAGAGGTCCACGCGGCGCATCACCGTCCGCGTCTTGACGTCCATCACCAGCGTCATCCCGTCCATCATCACCGCGGCCGACTGGATCCCCTCCGCCTCCGCGCGGTCCGCCGCCAGCGACAGCCGCGCCAGCTGGTCCTCGCTCAGCTCCACCCCCGCCGCGGGGTCCACCGTCACCGGCACGCCGCTGACCAGCTCGCCGCTCGCCGCCTTGCGCAGCAGCTCCGCGAACTCCCCCGCGCTCGGCCCGGCGCTCCTGGCGCCGCTTGCCGCCCCCGCCGAGCCGGCCCGGCCCGCGCCCGCCGCGCGCAGCAGCCCCAGCACATCACCTCCGCTGCCTGTCGTCATCGCTCACTCCCCCCCGGATTCATCGCCGCCGCCCGCATCCCCCGCCGGTGCCGGCTCGGCCATCTCGTCCACCCTCGAGAACGCCACCCGCGCCCCGTTGTCGAGGTTCAGCACCGGCCCATCCTTCGTCCGGCTCACCGACCGCACCGCGCCGATGATGCGCTCCCCCGACTCGGTCAGCCCCGAGACGAGCTTGCCGATCAGCCCCCCCGCCGCGGCCAGCTCGTTCCGCGTCGTCAGCGCATCCAGCCGCTTGCCCAGCTCCAGGTCCGACTGGATCGAGCGCAGGTTCGCCATCTGCTCCAGCAGCGCGGACGAGTCGTTCGGCTTCAGCGGGTCCTGGTTCGAGAGCTCCGTGAACATGATCTTCACGAACTCTTCGCTCGTCAGGTCGCTGAACGCGTTGGGCGTGTTCGGCGCAGCCTGCGCCGCCGCGCCCCCACCCAGACTTGACACCGCATCCATCCGGACGCTCCCGTGCGCCGCGCCCGCCCGCCCAGATCCGGGTCAGGCGACCGCGTCCAGGCCGAGGTACATCACGACCCCGTCCTGGTAGCCCGCGCCGATGGCCGCCTCTGTGCGATCATCCGGCGCTCCCGCGACGGGCGGCTCCGCGCCCTGGTCGCGCACACGTTCCCGCGAGCCGGACTCCCCGGCGCGCCCATCCGCGGATCCTCCGCCCCCCCCTCCCCCGTCCCCCTGCTCCCCCGACGAAAGGCTCTCGCTCCACCCGCCGCCCGCGCCCTGGTCCTCCGGGGCGCGATCGGCGTTCTCGCCCTGCGGCGCAAGCTCCACCTGCAGCCGCTCCACGCTCAGCCCCTTCGCCTCCAGCGAGGAGCGCAGCGCGGTCATCGTCGAATCCAGCAAGTCCCGTGCCGCGGCGTTGGCCGCCTCGAACCGCGCCGACACCACGCCCCCCTCGACCCCAACCCGCACCGTCACCGCCCCCAGGCTCTCCGGCGCCAGCCGCATCGTCATCGTTCCGCCCCCCTTCGCCGCCGCGGCCGAGAGGATGCGCGTCATCTGCGCCGCCAGCGCGGCCCGACGCGCAGCCCCCGACGCCGGCGATCCCGCATCCGCCTTCGCCATCCGCCCCGCCGCCTCGCCACGCGCTGCCCCCGCAATCGGCCGCACCGCCAGCGTCTGAGGCCCGCCCGTCCCCCCACCACGCTCCACGCCCTTTGCGCCCCCCGCCTGCATCCCCAGCCCCCGCGCCGCCAGCGCCCGCAGCGGGTCCGCGCTGCCACCGCTGGCCCCCGCCGCACCAACATGCCGCGACGCCCCCTCGCGCCCACGCCCATCCTGCCTCGCCGCATCACCCCCGCCGCGCTGCTCGCCCCCGGCCTCACGCCCGCCGGCCGACTTCTGCTCCGCGCCGGCATCCCCTCTCGCCTCCGCGCGAATCTCCCCCCGTCCCTCGCCTTTCAGCGCGGGCTCGCTCCCCATCCCGATGGCCGATTCCTTCACCTCCCCCGACGCCGCCGCGCGGCCACTCCCCTCCCCAGCGCCCCCAGCCCCCGCCGTCCCCCCCGCATCCCTCAACTTCGCCGACCGCAGCTCGTTCCTCGCCACATCCCCCGCACGCTCCCCAACGCCGCGGCCAACCAGCAGCATCGCGTTCAGGTCATCGATCGTCAGCGGCGCCCCGCCGACAACGCCGGCGGGCGCCCCCCTCCCCTCTGCCCGCTCCCGCCCCTCGCCCCCCTCCTCCCGCTGGCCCTCCGCTCCCTCACCCGCCGCGGCTCGACCTTGCGCCTCACCCGGCGGATCTTGCGCCGCCAGCGCGGCCGCTGCGCCGATGTCCGCCCGCGCCACCCGCAGCAGCGCGGCCCCGAACGCCTCGTACCCCGCCCGCGCACCCTCCCCCGGCCGCGCTCCCCCACCGCGCTGCCCCCCGTTTGCCCCGCCCGGGATGTGCAGTATCGCGTTCGCTGTCACGGTGCCGGCGCCTCAGCCCCCGCGAGCTCCGTGCCGCGGGTCCTGAGGCGCTCGAGCAACTCCGCTGCCAACCGCGGGTCCGCCTTGACGAACTCCGCCACGATCTTCCCCCGCGCCCGGTCGTCCATCGCCCCAAGGTACGCGATGACCTGCTCCGTCTCCCGCTGATCGATCATCGCCTGCAGGACGTCCTTGGCGTCCTTGGGCTTCTGCGACTCCAGCGTCGCCAGCGCCTTCTTGAACTGGTCCGCCCCCTCGATCTCCGCCAGGCGGCGCCGGTACTCCTCGAACTCCTGCTGCGCCCGCGCCAGCCGGTTCTCCTCCTCGATCAGCCTCGCCCGGTCCCGGTCCAGCGTCCGCCGGAGGTCCTCCAGTTCCCGCTGCTGTCGCAGCACGTGCTGGAGCCGGATCTCCTCCGCCTCCTGCTGCTGCGCGATCCGGGCCGCGGCCGGCTCCGGCGGCACGGCCATCCGCTGCGCCGCCGCCACCACCTCCGCCTCCGCCCGCTCCCTGGCCTCTTCCGCCGCCTCCGCCGCGGCCTCTTCCTGCACCGTCGTCGCAAAGACCACCCGCACCCGCTCGATCCGCTCGCGGCTGAGCCGGTCCGTCATCCCCAGCCACGCTACGAACCCGACCAGCGCCAGCACGTTCGCCACCGCCACCGTCGAGATCACCGTCCAGATCGTCCTCATGGCCGCTCCGCTTCTTCCCTCGCGGCCAGCAGCCGCAGCCCCGCCGCGATGTCGTCAAGGTCCGCGATCTCCCGCCGCCCCATCTCCTGCCGCCACTGCTCCCGCTGCCGCTCCCGCAGCAGCTCCACCGCCTTCCTCGCCGCGGCCGCCCGCAGCAGCTCCCCCCGCGCGGCCTCCAGCCGCCTCATCACCCCGCCAGCTCCAGCGCCAGCTGGTGCGCCCGCCCCACCGCCGCCATCGCCGCCCCCGCCTGCA
>JBIQJK010000241.1:0-2843 GCA_044507535.1 Planctomycetaceae bacterium
GGAGGCAGGGGGGCGCGCGGGGGCGATTCCCCCGGTGCGCCCGGCCGTGGCCCCCGACCCATCCGCCCGTGGGATCGGTCGGGGCGGGGAGAGGGGGGAGGCACGGGCTGGAAGCCCGTGGCACGGGGGAAAGAGAAGGGGGAGGGGGGGGCGGGTCATTGGTCGGTTGAGGGAGAGGATTCGGGGAGCTTCCAGTCGTCCGGGGAGGCGGGGGAGACGAGGGGCTCATGGCCGTCGGGGCGGAGGCGGGTGCGGAGCTCGTCGAGCTGGCGGCGGTAGGGCTGGTTGACCTCGGCGGAGGTGCGGGCGTTGTCCACGACGACGGGGGTGATGAAGGCGACGAGCTCGGTGTCGCGGGTGGTGTCGTCCACGGACTGGAAGAGGAGGCCGACGAGGGGGATGTCGCCCAGGAGGGGGACCTTGCGGCGGACCTTGGTGGCCTCGGAGCGGCGGATGCCGGAGACGACGACGGTCTGTCCGTCGTTGACGATGACGTGGGTGGTCGTCTCGCGGCGGTCGACGATGAAGCCGCCGAAGAGGGTCTGGGTGGGCTGGATGGAGGAGAGCTCGAGGTTGATGCGGAGGTCCACATCGCGCTGGACGGTGATGCGGGGGCGGACGCGGAGGGAGATGCCCACAGCGCGGTAGTCGAAGGACTGGATGACGTTGCCCTGGTCGGTGGTCTGGGCGTCGGTGATGAAGGGGATGTCCTGGCCGTCGAAGAACTCGGCCTCCTGGTTGTCGGAGGTGAAGATGCGTGGCTCGGAGAGGATGTTGATGGAGGTCTTCTGGGCGAGGGCCTGGAGGAGGAGGTTGAGGTCCACGCCGACGTTGAGGATGGAGGTGTCGAAGAGCTTGCCGATGAAGTTGTCCTGGGTCCCCTGGAAGGTGGAGCTGAGGCCGACGGCGTTGTCGGGGTTGGCGGGGTTGATGGCGACGTTGGACCAGCGCAGGCCCAGGGCGGTGGCGTCCTCGGCGGAGATCTCGGCGATGATGGCGGAGATGAGGACCTGGCGGCCGGGCTTGTCGAGCTGCTGGATGAGCTCGACGACGGAGCGCTGGTACTCCAGGGGGGCGAGGACCATCACGGCGTTCTGACGCCAGACGGGGACGATGCGGACCTTGGAGATGAGGTTGGAGGAGCCGGCGGAGTCGGTCGGGGGGCGGGCGCGCTGCCACCAGAATGCGATGACGTCGCCGGAGACCTGCTGGTTCTGCTGATTCTGGCTCGCGCCCGCGGCGTCGGAGGCGAAGGGGGAGACGGAGGTGGCCTGGTCGGAGAGGCCGCTCTCGGCGCGGCGGAGCTGGGCGAGGGTGCCTTCCTGGGCGAGGAGGGCGTTGAGCTGCTCGGCGAGGTCCTCGGCGGAGGCGTGCTTGAGCTCGACGACCTGGGGGAGGCCGGCGGACATGGGCTGGTCGAGGCCCTCGATGATCTTGTCGATCACGGCGAGGTTGTCGGGGCTCTTGGAGATGACGACGAGGCGGGCGGCGTCGGGGATGGCCTGGAAGGAGAACTGGCCGGCGAGTCGGCCGACCCCGCCCCCGGCCGCGCCGGCGGCGCTCCCCGCGAGGGTCGATTGCGCGGCGCCGGTGGAGCCGGTGCCGAAGAGGCCCTCGAGGAGGGCCTTGACCTTGACGGGGTCGGAGTTCTTGAGGTCGTAGATGCGGGGGACGACGGCCTCCTCGGGGAGGGGGCGGTCCCAGTGGTTCTCGATCTGTGCGCGGATCTGCGCGATGATGTCGGGCTCGGCGACGACGGTGACGGAGTTCTGCTGGGTGTTGGCGGTGACGCGGAGGTTCTCGGAGGGGGAGGCGGAGGCGTCGCCGGCGCCGGCCGATCCGGCCGTCGCTGACCCGCCGGGGCGGAACTGGATGGTGGGCGCGCCGCGGCTGTTGGCGCCCGTCCTGCCGGCTCCGCCCGCGCCGGTGCGCTGGCGGTTGAGGAACTGCTGGAAGGGGTTCTGGGCCTGCCGGGCGGCGGTGGCGCGGGCGGAGTCGGCGGTGTAGAGCTCGCGGATGTTCTCGGCGATCTGGGTGGCGTCGGCGTAGCGGAGGCGGAAGGTCTCGGTGGCGAGGGAGGCGGCGCTGGGGCGGTCGAGGGCGGTGATGACCTCTTCGAGGCGCTGGAGGAGGGCGATGTTGCCCATGACGACGACCTGGTTGGAGTCGGCGTCCACGTACATCTTGGCGTAGTCGGGGATGGAGTCCTTGATGATCTCGCCGATGTTCTGGGCGGAGGCGTGGCGGAGGAGGAAGACCTTCTCGACGACGGCGCCGAGGTCGGTGCGATCGAGGACGGAATCACCGGGGCCGACGACGGGGACGTCCTGGCGGGTGATCTCGCCGATGTTGCGGAGGATGACGAGGTCGCTGGTCTCGACGACGCCGACGCCGGCCTGCTGGAGGGCGAGGAAGACGAGGTCGAGGGCGCGGTCGCGGGGGATGGGCTGGTCGTTGATGAGGGTGATGCGGAGGCCGAGGATGTCCTGCTGGGGGAGGACGACCTTGCCGGTGCACTCGACGATGAAGGGGACGACCTGCTCGACGGGGACGTTGCGGAAGGCGAGGACGGTGGGGTCGCCGGAGAGGGGGCGGCGGCCGCGGGAATCGACGACGGGGGCGGGGGCGGGGTCGGCGTCCGTCGCGGCGGCGGGGTTGTGGACGGCGGCGGGCTGGGCGGCCAGGAGCGGGGCGGCCGCGACGGCGGCGAGGAGGAGCCCGACGCGGGCGGCGCGGTAGCGCGAGGAGGGGCAGCGCGGGGCGGCGGTGAGGGGAGTGAGGTGGGGTGTCATCGATGCTCCGGCTCGGGCTCGGGGTCGGGTTGCGGATGGGGGGTGGGCTGG
>JBIQJK010000072.1:0-19309 GCA_044507535.1 Planctomycetaceae bacterium
GAAGAGGTAGAGGGGGGAGACACGGGCTGGCCCCCCCCAAAGCCCGTGCCACGGGAGGGGGGAGGGGAGGAGGAGGGGAGGGGGGGCTGTCGATGAGGAGGGCGCGGCCCGGAGGGCGGCGCCGCCAATGAAAAGGGGCGTGGCCGGCGGCCACGCCCCTGTGGGCGTTGTTGCGGCGCTATCCGTCTACCTCGGCGTCAGATCCGCGACAGCGGGATGGTCAGGCCGATCGGGGCGGGGAGGGCGCCCCAGCCGCCGTTGAGGAAGAGGTCGTAGTGGTTGAAGGAGGCGACGAAGGGGGTGGGGGCGTCGAGGCGAATGGAGAAGAAGGCGAGGTCCGGCCGGTTGAGGATCGCCGGCTGCTGGTCGATGCGGATGAAGCCGAAGGAGTCCGGGGCGAGGTTCACGGAGGTCTGGCCGGTGGACCCGTCGTTGAAGAGGAAGGTGATGGTGATGTTGACGTCCACCGAGGCGGGGTTGTAGAGGGCGAGCTCCTCGATGTAGGTGATGCCCGCGACGGCGGGGTTGACGAACGCGTCGCCGATGATGGCGGTGGTGGCCGCGCGGGTGGCCGCGGCGGTCGCGTCGCCGTCGCCGGCGCGGTACTGGTGGGTGCTGAGGGTCACCGCGGAGGTGGACTCGTAGCGGAGGCCGGCGATCTGGCTGTCGATCAGGCCGAGCTGGGCCATGGTGGCGCTGAAGCGGCCGCCGGGGGCGACGGTGATGGTGCGGATGAACTCGGGGAGGTCGGCCCGCTGGTAGGCGCCGCGGAGGGTGACCGTGGCGGAGGAGGAGCCGGGGTTGTAGATGGCGATGGCGGACTCGACGCCGCTGCCGGTGGAGATGGAGGGGATGACGCCCTCGACCGAGCCGCCGTTGGGGTCGCCCAGGAGGGCGAAGCCGCGGCCGTTCTGGATGTCGTAGGAGGTCAGGGCCGCGACGATGGGCGAGGCGGACTCGACCTTGACGGAGAAGACGCCGGAGCGGGTGACCGAGCCGTCCTCGTTGAAGTTCACGCCGCCGCGGCGGAGGGCGCCGAGGGTGCGGGTGAAGGTGGTGACGGAGCCGTCGTCGTAGGTGAGGGTGACGGTGACGCTGGTGTCGACGTTGTTGGGGTTGTAGTAGACGAGGAAGTCGCGGAAGACCGCGGCGTCCTTGTGGGCCTCGGCGAAGGTCCACTGGGTGCTGAGCTGCTCGGTGAAGCTCTCGCCGGTGGTGACGCCGAAGTCGTAGTGGCTCATCGTGGCGCCCAGCTGGCCGCTGGCCTGGATCTCGATGGCGTAGGGCTCGTCGAGGCGGATGCCCAGCGGGTTCTGGGCCCCGCCGGTGGGGTTGCTGATGGTGATGCCGCCGCGGCTGTTGGCGGGGATGACGCCCTGGGCGACGACCTGGTCGCGATCGCCGATCTCGTAGCGGAGGTAGACGGTGTAGGTGACGTCGAAGTTGTTGGGGTTGACCATCGGGACGAACTCGTCGATGGTCGCCGCGCTGTAGCCCTCGGGGTAGTAGAGGTAGAAGACCGGCGGGGCCGAGTCGATCGCCAGGGCGTAGCCGCCCAGGTTGGAGCCGACCTGCTCGACCAGGACGTAGTAGGTCTCGTTGGCGCCGGCGGGGAAGGAGGTCGCGGCGGTGACGCCGGGGATGCCCGCGGCGTTGAAGCGGATCTCCTCGCGGGCCGCGTTGAAGACGCGGATCGCGCCGTCGAGCGGGCTGCCCTGCGGCGTGCTGAGGTTGATGCGGACGTCGCCGGCCGCGATGGTGGTGAAGACGAACAGGTCGGTGTCGCCGAGGAAGTTGATCACGCCGGTGGCGCCGCCGTCGCCGGTGCGGTTGGCGAGGGCGATGGGCGTGGCGTCCTCGAAGTCGCCCTGGTTGGCGTGGTCGTCGGGCTGCTCGCCGGGGCCGCCGCCGGTGGGGATGTTGGAGACGCGGACGACGTACTCGCCCGTGCGGGTCAGGCCGGAGGCGTTGGCGTCGGGCTCGACCAGGACGTAGAACCGCTGGTTCGCGGCGGTGGCGGAGAGGGAGATGATCACCACGTCGGCGGTGCCGGAGGAGAAGGCGACCTGGAGCCCGTCGGCGTCGAAGACGCGGGCCTGCGGGTCGAGGCTGCTTCCGACGGTCGTGATCTCGATCACGACCGGGCCGGCGCCGAGGGAGTCGAAGTAGAACAGGTCGGTGTCGGTGAAGGGGACGATCGCGCCGGCGCGGCTGCCCAGGTTGGTGATCGGGGAGAGGACGATCTGCGAGGCGTTGGCGAAGTCGCCGGCGTCGGCGTGGTCGTCGGTCGGGCTGGTGTTGACGGTCACGGAGTAGGCGACCGGGAAGTCGGCCGGGTCGATCCCGGCGTCGGGGGCGACGCCGATGAAGTAGCGCTGGCCGGACTGCAGGACGTCCAGGAGGCTGAGCACGGCGACGCCGGCGGGGCCGGTGGCCGAGTCGATCACGTTGCCCGCGCTGTCGAAGAGGGTCACGACGATGGGGAAGGCGCCCTCGGTGGTCTCGACGGTCAGCTCGATGTCGCCGCGGATCGGGGCGGTGAAGAAGAACAGGTCGGTGTCGACGTCGCGCTCCAGCACGCCGGTGGAGGAGCCGGTGCCGACGCCGAGGTTCTGGTCGTAGTCGATGCCGATCTCGGTCGCCTGGCTGCCGCCGATGTCCGGGTGGTCATCGGTCGGGACGAGGTTGACCTGCAGGGTGTAGGAGCCCATGTCGACGTTGGGGTCGATGCCGGAGGCGACGAAGTAGTACCGGCGGCCGGGGGTGGTGGAGAAGGTGGCGGTGGCGTCCTGGCCCGGGAGCGAGCCGTCGCCGGTGAGGTTGATCAGCAGCAGGGTCGCGTTGCCCGCGCCGTCCTCGCCGATCTCGTAGACGAGCACGCGCGGCGCGAGCGTCGCGGAGTTGGAGTCCACCGTGACGGTCGCGACCTCGTACGCCTCGGCGTCGAAGTAGAACAGGTCGGTGTCGCCGGGGCTCTCGATGACGCCCGGGGCGGTGGCGGTGCCGAAGAAGCGGTCGAGCACCAGCTCGGTCGCATCGGCCCAGCGGTAGAAGTCCGCGTGGTCGTCCACGTACGGCTGGCCGACGATGTCGAGCCGGTAGGAGCCCTCGGAGCCCGCGACGCCCTCGATGAGGATGAAGAAGGTCTCGCCCTGGGTGGCGACCCACGTGACCGTGGCGGAGCCGCCCGGGGTGGTCTGGCCCTGCGGCGTGGCGGGCAGGCCCAGCTGCGTGAAGACCGCGATGGTGGCGGTCAGGCCTTCGGAGGGGTTGGTGGCCGTCAGCGTGGCCGAGACCACGCCGCTGGCCACGGGGATCAGGGCGAAGCTGTCCACGTCGGCGGGGTTGGCGGCGGTGTTGCGGATCTCGCCGGTGGCTGTGCCGCGGCCGTTGAGGGGCTCGCCGGGGATGACGGGATCGCGCCCGCCGATGGCGATCGGGGTGGGGAGGAGGACGCCGCCGAAGGGGCCGTGGTCGTCGTCGTGGTTGAGGAAGGGCATGGCGTCGAGGATCAGCTCGTAGGAGCCGATGGCGTAGCGCCAGTCCACCAGATCGGGGTCTTCCTCGAAGACGGCCTTCTGCGCGCTCTCGACCTTGATGAAGTACCGCTCGCCGCTGGTGACCTGGAAGCCGACCTTCGGGTCGCGCTCCGCGAAGAAGCGGGCGGTGGTGCCGGCGAGCTGGAGGGTGAACTCGCCGCCGATGCCGGGGTGCATGTCGCTGGCGGCCACCGGCTCGAAGTCGTTGTTGTAGATGACGATCCGGCCGTCCAGGTTGCTGTTGTAGACGCGGAAGAGGTCGGTCTCCGAGGCGATGTCGCCCGTGGCCGTTTCCACGACGAACTCGGTGAACTGGTCCCCGTCCTCATCGCCGGGCGCCGAGGGGTCGCGCCGCAGCATCAGCGTGTTGAGGCGCACCTCGGCCCAGCCGGAGCCCTCGGCGACGAAGGTGTAGAGGTCGGTGTCCGTGATGGACTCGATCGCGGCGAGCTCGTTGAAGTTGAGGACCTGGAAGCCGGACGGGTGGGGCTTGTTGGTGCGCGTGTTGTACGCCTCGTTCGGCGCGAGGATGTAGTTGAACGCGTCGCCGGTGGCCAGGGTGGGGGACAGCTGCGCAGCGCGCTGGAAGGCCGCCTGGTCGGTCTCGTCGTCGAGGTTCGAGACCTCGCTCCAGCCGTTGACCACCCGGTTGTTCAACCAGACGGTCGACACCGGGGAGTCCGGCTGGCCGTCGCCGTCGAGGTCCGGCGGCAGGGCGTCGATGGTGACCGCCAGGTTGTACCGGCCGGTGCCGCTGATGCCGAGGAC
Source organism: Planctomycetaceae bacterium (assembly GCA_044507535.1). GTDB lineage: Bacteria > Planctomycetota > Phycisphaerae > Phycisphaerales > UBA1924 > CALAFV01. The sequence goes on from JBIQJK010000072.1 coordinate 4,308, forward strand.
CTCGATGTAGTAGGTCTCGCCGCCCCAGAGCTTGATCCCGCGGATCGCGGTCTCGACGTTGGGGCCGCCCATGGACGGGTCGATCATGCCCGCGGGGTCCACGAACGGCGGCGGGACGATGCGGTTGTTCACCGGGAACTGGGTCGTGCCGCCCGGGTCCGGCCGGTCCACGTGGTACACGCCGTCGATGTTGGTCGGGTAGACGAGGTTGAAGTTGGAGTCGTAGACGCGCAGGCCGGCGTCGAGGAACGAGTCCGCCGTCGGGCTGAGCGTGATGTTCATCCGCGTGCCGGGGCGGTCGTTGCGGTCCCAGGTGAGCGCGGAGTTGTCCACCTGGGGGTTCTGGTCGTCGAACATCTGCAGCGCGAAGACCGCGCCGTTGGTCCCGGAGTTGAGCGAGCGCCAGAAGGGGGCGAAGCCGCCCGGGACGGGCTGCCAGGCGCGCTGCACGATGTTCTGCGCCGGGACGCGCTGCGCGGGCGGCGCCAGCGGGTTGGCGGTGGTGAACGCGCCGCCGATGTAGAGCGCCCGCTGCGGGTCGTCCTCGCCCAGGATCGGGATCCCCGGCTCCTGGACGTCCACGGTGCCCCCCGCGGTGACCGAGACGGTCAGCGAGTGGACGGGCCCGTCCACGCCGCCGCCGAGCTCGTCCCATTCCTCGCCGTCCCACACGGCGAGGTTGAGGGCGAGCACGCCGCCCGCGCTGGTGAAGGCGCCGCCGACGACCAGGATCGGCTCGAGGGCGTTCTCCGAGCCGAAGACGTCCGGCTGGTCCCACACCGCCAGCGCGTTGACCGGGCCGTCCGTGCCGCCGCCCATCTCCTCCCACAGGAGGCGGGGGCGGTAGGCCGGCGCCTCCGGATCGACCTCATCATCGCCCGCCTCGAGGTCCGCGACGCGGCCGAACTTGATGATGTTCGGGCTGACCACGCCGCCGATGGAGGTGAACTCGCCGGCGATGATCAGCGTCGGCGCGGGCTGCTCCTCCGGGCCGTTGCCGTCCGGATCGACGCCCTGGTAGACGGTGATCGCGTTGATCGACGTGCCGACGATCACGGGCGCCGGGAAGGGGCCCGTGTTGACCGGCTGGGCGCCGAAGGTGCTGAAGTCCTGGATGGCGGCGCCGTCCCAGTGCCGCAGGAAGGCGGTGCCGCCCGCGGTGCCGCCGATGAAGAGCGTGTTCGGCGGGTCCTCCGGGTCGGGGACCTCGAACAGGGGCGGGTTCTCGTCGAGGTTCTCCGCGCGGCCGGAGCCGGGGTCCGGCGGGTCCCAGGTCGCCAGCGCCCTGACGCTGCCGCCGGGGAGGCCCAGGCCGGTGCCGAGCTGCTGGAAGGGGCCGCCGGTGGAGATCGCCAGGCGGTCGGCGGGGGCGCCGTCGATGGTCGTGAAGTCGCCGCCGACCACGAGCGCGGGCTGGCCGCCGCCTCCGCCGCCGGCGTCGGGGGCGAAGAGCGCCATGGCCCGGACCGCGCCGTCCGGATTGCCCGCGCCGGACCAGACGTACGCGCCGGCGAGCGGGTCGAAGGACCAGAAGACGAGGTTCTGGAACTCGATCGGCGAGGCCGGGTCCATCGGGTTGGGGATGACCAGCGTGAAGTCGCCGCCGATGTACAGGCGCGGCGAGGCGGGGCCGCCGCCGTCGGGGTCGAACTCCAGGAGGGTGTAGACCTCCGCCTTCGCGAGGGTGTTGGGCGTGAAGCCGTACTCGACGCCGTCGGGGCCCTCGCCCTGGCGGCCGGTGTACCACCAGTCGTCCGCGTCCCAGGTGCCCAGGGCGCCGCTGATCCGCGGCCAGAGGCCGTCGGGGTCCGTCGTGTCGAACTGCCCGCCCGCCCACAGCGCCGCGCCGGCGTCGTCGTTGTTGCCCGCGTAGTCGCTGAGCATGTCCACCGGGGCGATGAACTGGAACAGGTCGCTGTCGCCCGGGCGGTTGATGCGGCCGGTGGCGATGGAGTCCTGGACGTAGGTGCGGTCGAGGATGGGGTTGGTGTCCCCGAGGAAGTCGCTGTCGAAGAACAGGCGCGGGTCCTGGAAGCGCAGCGGCGTCGCCAGGGCGATCTGCCGGCGCAGCTCGTCCGCGCTGGCCCCGATGGGCCGGTCGATGTGGTCGTCGGTGTTGTTGGTGGTGTGCTGGGCCTCGATCCAGACCTCGAACGGCCCGTTCCCCGCGTCGGGGAAGCCGTCCACGACGATGAAGTACGTCTCGCCGCCGATGACGGGGATCTCGACCTGGGCGTCGTTGCCGTTGAAGTCGTTGCTGTAGGCCCGGAAGGTGCCGTCGAAGTTGAAGACGCGGACGGCGACGTCGTGGGGGACGAGCCCCGTGTCCCGCACGGTGATGATCGCCGGGCCGGTGCCCTGCGCGGTGAATCGGAACAGCCCGGTGTCGCCGACGTTGGTCAGCGTCGCCATCGTGTCCGAGTCGCTGGTCAGGTTCTGCGACAGCTGGCCGCGACGGGTCACCGGGTCGATCGGGATCTCGAAGGCGCTCAGGTCCAGGCGGAGCTGGAACGTGCCCACGGAGGGGAAGGTGGCCGGGTCGCGCAGGTCGTCGCCGCGGACGCGGACGTAGTACGTCTCCCCCGGCCGGGCGCGCCAGGTGGCGAAGGCGTCGTTGAGGAAGCCTGTCTCGATGTCGCTGGCGATCAGGTTCCCCTGGGAGTCGTAGACCTCCAGGTGGGTGTCGAGGGCGCCGCCGGGGAGGGTGGTGTTGGCGCGGTCGCCGCGGGCCGCGGCGGTGGCGAGGCTGTCGAAGGGGAGGGTGTCGGGGGCGGTGATGCGGTAGATCCGCTCATCCTGGGGGAAGTTGATGTGCTGGGCGGCGGGGTCGAGCGGGTCCGGCAGCTCGTCCCCGGGGGGGATCTGCGCCTCGCCGACGGTGCTCTCGTCGGTGTGCGTGGTGGTTGCGCTGAGGGTGGTGGTCTGGGCGTTGACGCGGATGATGTACCCGCCGGTGGTGCCCAGCTCGCCGTCCACGCGGACGTAGTAGGTCTCCCCGGGGGTGGCGATGAAGCCGACCCAGCCGTCGTTGGCGACGCCGGGGCGGGTCGTGGAGAGGACGCCGTTGTTGGTCCCGGTGGCGATCAGGTCGCCGGTGTTGCTGTACACGCGGACGCGGGAGTTGAGCATGCTCCCGCCGACGACGTTGACCGTGTCCGCCAGGACGCTGACGAAGTTCGCGCCGGGGGGCGCGATGAACCGGAACATGTCGTCGTCGCCGGTGGCCGGGACGGTGCCCCCGGGGCCCGTCTCCCCCGGGGCCTGGATGATCCCGTTGAGGGCGGCGCGGCCCTCGCCGTCGAACATGAAGTCCGAGGCGGGGTGGGCGGGGAAGAGCGCCGGGTTGAAGCTGAAGTGGTCGCCCGCCAGCAGGATGCGCTGCTCGAGCAGCTCCATCCCGCCCGCGTCGCCCTGCTGCGCAATGCGTCGGCGCGCCGGCCGGCTCTCAAAGGCCGGCCCCCGTCCTGCACGTTCATCGAGCGCACGCGCAGAAACGGACCTCGCTCGACGCATAGCGCGATCGAGCCACGGACGGCTGTTCCGATTGATCATGGCGCTCTCCATGCACCGGCAATGTCCCTCCACGACGCATGTGTGGGCAATGCGCGTGCGGTTGCCGGCGGTTGATCCCAGGATGACCCAAGCGGTTGTTGGCCGCTGAGTTAAAGTGTAACCCAAGCCCGTCGGGCTCTGCAACTCCATCTCATTCGCTGGTGTGGACAGTGCCGGTTCCGGGCAAGGTGGGGCAACATCTGGGATAGGCCCAGCACGATGCCCCTCCATCGAACCCACATGGCCACCAAACAACCGGCGCCGCGGCGGTCTCGCCCGAAGGCGGACGACTCAGCCGGCTGAGCCGCGCAGCCGGATTACTTCGCCGGCATCTCGCTCTGCCCCATCGCGTACCGGACGGCCCCGGAGGCCAGAAGGGCCACCGAGTCGTACACCGGGATCGGGGAGTTCTCGGCGCTGACCAGCAGCGGGGCCTCCGTGCACCCCAGGATCACCCCCTCGCACCCGCTCCCGGAGAGGTGGTTGATCACCTCAAGCACCCGCCGCTGCGACTCCGGCCGGACGACCCCGTGGACCAGCTCCCGGAAGATGATCCCGTCCACGAGCGAGGCCTCCTCCTCCTGCGGCACCAGCACCTGGACCCCCCGCATGCCCAGGATCGTCTGGTAGGTCGAGCCCAGCATGACCATCCGGGTCCCGATCAGGCCGACGACCTTCCGCTGGTCGCCGCTGATCGCGTCCGCCACCAGGTCGGTCATCTTCAGCCACGGGATGGGCGAGCCCACCTCGGCGAGGTGGATGCCGTGCTGCATGAGGTTGTCCGGGACGATGCAGAACTCCGCCCCGGCCTTGGCGAGCACCTCGGCGGACCGGCGGAGCAGGTCCCCGACGGTGTGCCAGTCGTCGCGCATCACCGCCTCGACGTACGCCTCGAAGGGCTCGTTGTGCAGCGTGACCCGCGGATGGCCGGCGGGGCCGACCAGTTTGGTTGCCATATGAAAGATCTGCCGGTAGCACAGGGCGGAGCCCTCGGGGCTGACGGCGACGATCCCGATGTGCTTTGCCACGCTGTGCGGACCTCCGGGCTCAGCCCCCGCGCGGGTCGGGGCGGGAGTGGGGGGGGTAGGGGGGAGTCTGGTGCGGCCGCGGGGGCCTCTGGAACATCGTCCGTCCGCCGGGACGGGGAGTCAACTGCCAGGCCGGGACAACGGCGCGGCGGGGGCCGTCCCCGGGTACAGTCCCTTCGCGCCATGACCACCGATCCCTTCGACACCCTCGGCCTGCCCCCCGCCTTCGACCTGGACCCCGCCGCCCTCCAGCGGGCCTACCTCCAGCGTTCCGCCGCCCTGCACCCCGACCACGCCGCGCCCGACCCTGCCGGCGGGCCGGAGGCGGCGGCCCTCAACGACGCCAAGGCCGTCCTCGAGGATCCCGAGCGACGGGCGGAGGCCCTGCTGGTCCGCCTCGGCGGGCCGGCCCGCAGCGAGGACCGGTCCCTCCCGCCGGCGTTCCTGCCCGAGATCATGGCCATCCGGGAGGAGATAGAGGAGGATCGCGCCTCCGGCGACCCCTCCCGGATGGAGCGGTGGGAGGACTGGGCCAACGAGCGCCGGGCCGGGCACATCGCCGCGGTCTCGCGCCTCTTCGCCGAGCACGCCGCGGCCGCCTCGGAGGCGGACCGAGCGGAGATCCTGCGGAAGATCCGCCTCGAGCTGAACGTCTGGCGGTACACCGAGCGGCTGCTGGAGCAGCTCGAGCCGGGGGGCGGGCCGGGGCTCTGAGCCCCGCCGCCGCGAGCCGCGACGCCGCACGGCGATGATGAAGCCTGTTTCCTGCCCGTCTTGGCCTTCTTTTAACACCTTGTGGTGAGAATGGTCTGAGACATGGCCCGTGCGGCGGGGAGCCGCCTCCGCGGCCGGGAAAGGGGCGTTCCGCATGGCCGGTCACGAATCCAGGACGACCAAGGACCACGACGAGATCAGGCGCTGGGTCGAGGAGCGCGGCGGTAGGCCCGCTTCGGTGCGCCACACCGCCGGCGAGGGGGAGGTCGGCCTGCTCCGGATCGACTTCCCCGACGATGAGCCCGACCCGGAGCTCGAGCCGGTGAGCTGGGAGGCGTTCTTCGAGAAGTTCGAGGAGAAGAACCTGACCTTCCTCTACGTGGACCGCACCGCCGACGGCGAGATGAGCTACATGAACAAGTTCATCTACGAGGGCGGGCGCGAGGGGCGCCGCTCCCGGGAGCGGGCGCAGAAAGGCCGCGAGGGGCGCGGCAAGAGCGAGCAGAAGGGGATGAAGCGGCGCCGGGGCCACGGGGACAAGGGCCGCTAGCCCCCGGCCGCGGCCGCCCGGTGATCGAGCTCCCGCAGCGTCCGCTCAAAGAGCGCCTCGGCGCGACGCTGATGAGCGCGCAGCGTGGGCAGGTCGGGCACGAAACTCAGTTCTTCCACCGCCGCGGCCGCCTCCGCCGGCAGGTCGTAGCGAAGGTAGCGCGGGCCGAAGTCGAACCGGTCCGGGCAGTGGGCGATCCGCAGCAGGTCGATCAGGGGGCGCAGCGTGAAGCCCATGTAGAAGTGCATCGCGTCCACCCCCTGCCCCCGCTCGATCGCCCGGGTCACCATCGTCTGGAAGAGCGGGAAGCGGAGGCGCAGCTCCGCCAGCCGTGTCGCGATCTTCGCGCTATGTGATTCCCGGTCGATCGGGAAGGGGGCGAGCAGGCCACCCTCATCGAAGAGCACCCGCGGCGTGCCGTGCCGCTCTCGCTCCAGGAACCGCCCGCTCGCCGGCGTGCTCAGCCGGATCACCGCCAGGTCCACCAGCAGGTGCGGCCCCGCATCCCGCAGCCGGTAGAACGCCTGCTCCAGGCCGGGCCAGGGCGTCTGCGGCAGCCGGAACTTGATCTCGATCGGCGAGAGCGCGGCCAGCGCCCGCTCCGCCGCCGGGAAGACCCCCTCGACCGCCTCGTCGTCGGCGTAAACCATCAGATCGATGTCGGAGAACGCGTCGGTCCGCCCGGTGGCCTCCGACCCGGTGACGGCCGCGGCGCGAACCCCCGGCAGATTGCGCACCTCATCGGCAAGCGCTGCGATGATCTCTTCGCGGCTGAGCATGGCCGCGATGGTACCGCCGGGAGAGTACCCGGTTGAGCGGTCCGCCCACTCCAATAGAGAAAGACGCACGGCCGCGTGAGGGCGGCCGTGCGCGAGGAGGTATTCGCTGCATCAGAGCTGAGGTTCAGAGCGGCCGGCCGTCCACCGGGCCGTGCCGCATCGGGCCCATCGGCCGGCGGAAGCGTCCCTCGAACCGGTCACCCTCCTTCGGGCGCGGGCCATCCATGCCGTCGCGCCTGTGGCCGGGGGCATGCCCGCGGCCGTGCGGCCGATCTCCCCCGCGGAACTCGCCGCGGGGGGCGGCGGGGCCCATCGGCCGGGCATCCCGGTCGTGGCGCATCCGGGCCTCGGGACGGCGGAGGGGGCCGCCGCAGTGGGGGCACGCCCTCGCATTCCCATCGCCGCGGGCCATCGGGCCGCGCCGGTGCGGGTGATGGGGGCGGTGCATCCGATCGCGCTGCTCCGGTCCCATATCGCGCCCGAAGCGCCCCTCCGGCCCGCCGCGCCGGCCGTGCATCCCCTCGGCGCGGAAGTGGCGGCGCTCGCGCCGGGCCTGCGGGCGATCCTCGCGTTCGAGCCGGTCGCCGCGCTCGCGCATCGCCTCGCGCCGTTCGCGGAGCCGCTCCCGCAGCATCGGCCCGCGCGGGCCTCGCTCGCCGCGGTCCATCTCGGGGCCCCTCTCGCGCGGCATCGCCTCGCGCTGGCCGGGGCGATCCCTCTCTTCTCTGTCCATGCCCGGCTGCGCCAGCGTCGGCGCTGCCGCGGCGGCAAGGACGGCCAGTGACACCAGATACCTACGGATCATGCGTCGCTCCTTGGTTGGTCGGGCGCGGGTGCCGCGCCCCAGGAGGAAACGACGCCCCCGGCGGCTCTATTGCATCACGCCTTCTCGGACTCTTCCGGCAGCCCCTCCAGGAACTCCCGCAAGACCTCCGTGAACCGCGCGGCCTGCTCGACGGGCGTCAGGTGCCCCGCCCCGGGGATGACCTCCAGACGCGAGCCGCGGATCTCCGCGTGCATCGCCCGGGCGATCTCCGGCGGCGTGACCTGGTCCTGGTCCCCCACGACGATGAGCGTCGGCACATCGATCGTCGCCAGCGTCGGCGTCGAGTCCGGCCGCGTCGCCATCGCCCGCAGCGCGTACGCCACGCCCTCGGGCGACGACCCCGCCATGATCCCGTGCCACTTCTGGCGGACCTCCCCCGGCGTCTCCGCGGCGAAGAGCTTCTCCGCCAGCGAGTCCGCCACCGACCTGGCCGACCCGTCGCGGAGGACCGAGATCGCCTGGATCTCCCGCGCCCTCGCCGCCGGCGGCGCATCGGCCGCGGCGCGCGTGTTCGCCAGCACCAGCCCCCGCACGCGCTCGCGGAAGAGCCGGAAGAACTCGAAGGCGATGTACCCGCCCATCGACAGCCCGGCGATCACCGCGGGCCGCCGCTCCCCCAGCGCATCGAGCAGGTCCGCCACGTCCCGCGCGTACCGGGACATCGACGGCGGCTCCCCGCCTTCGCCGCCCTGCCCCCGCGCCGAGGGCGCGGTCCGGCCGAATCCGCGCAGGTCCGGCACGATGAGATGACCGGCCTCCAGCGGCAGGCCCTGGGCCACGCCCGCCCACATCTCCCCCGAGAGGGGGAAGCCGTGCAGCAGCACGACGGGCGTGCCGCCGGGATCGCCGCGGGTGGTGTAGTGCATCATCAGCCCATCCGATGCGGTGCAGGTCGGCATGCAAAGCCCCTCCGGCGGTGCGCCCCGCCCCCGGCTCCTCCAAGCGTCACGATAGAGCGCGATCCCCGCGCTGATCCCGGGCGGCTCTCACGCCGCGGCCGTCTATACTCCCGGCCGAACGGGGTTGGGGATTGGTGGGTGTGGTTGGGGGTCTTTGCCGGGAAAGCCTCTCGATGTTCAAGCGCACGCACGCCTGCGGCGAACTCCGCGAATCGCACATCGGCCAGACCGTGAGCCTCTGCGGCTGGGTCAACGCTTACCGCGACCACGGCACCGGGCTGATCTTCATCGACCTGCGCGACCGCGCCGGGCTCGCCCAGCTCGTCTTCGAGCACGGCGAGACCCCGCAGTCGATCATCGACCAGGCCGACAAGCTCCGCAACGAGGATGTGCTCAGCGCCCGGGGCGTCGTGCGCATCCGCAAGGGGGGGGAGAACCCCAAGCTCCCCACCGGCAAGGTCGAGGTCGTCGTGCGGGAGCTGGTGGTCCTCAACAAGACCGAGAACCCCCCCTTCCTCCCGGACGACATGTCCCAGCTCCCGGCCGAGGAGACCCGCCTGAAGTACCGCTACCTCGACCTCCGCCGCCCGCGGATGCAGGAGACGCTCCGCACCCGCCACCGGGCGATGCAGGTCACCCGCCGCTACTTCGACGAGCACGGCTTCCTCGAGGTCGAGACGCCGATCCTCTATAAGAGCACGCCCGAGGGGGCGCGCGAGTTCATCGTCCCCTCCCGCCACATCCCCGGCTCGTGGTACGCCCTGCCGCAGAGCCCGCAGCTGTTCAAGCAGATCCTCATGGTCGCCGGGTGCGACCGCTACATGCAGATCTGCCGGTGCTTCCGCGACGAGGACCCCCGCGCCGACCGCCAGGCGGAGTTCAGCCAGATCGACCTGGAGATGAGCTTCGTCCAGCGCGAGGACGTCATGGAGATCATGGAGGGGTTCGTCCGCCGCCTCTGGAAGGAGATGCTCGGCGTGGACGTCCCACCGCTGCAGCGGATGACCTACCGCGAGGCGATCGAGACCTACGGCATCGACCGCCCCGACCTCCGCTACGACCTGAAGATCCAGGACTTCAGCGAGCTGGGCGCCCGGACCGAGCTGGGCTTCTTCAAGTCCACGCTGGAGAAGGGCGCCGACCGGCCGAAGTTCTCCAGCAAGCGCGGCGTCATCAAGGCCCTCCGCGTCCCCGGCGGCGCGGAGAAGCTCACCCGCAAGATCACCGACGGCTACACCGAGTTCGTCAAGGGCTTCGGCGCCGGCGGCGTCGCCGTCGTCAAGGTCACGGCCCAGGGCGGCTTCGAGACCGGCATCGCCAAGTTCCTCGAGCCCATCCGGGCCGAGGCGACGGCCCACCTGGGCCTCCAGCCGGGCGACACCGTCCTGTTCATCGCCGACACCTACGGCGTGGCGACCAAGGCCATGGGCGAGCTCCGCCAGAAGGTCGCCCGCGACATGGGCCTGGTCCCCGCCTGGGGCGAGCAGTGGAAGTTCCTGTGGGTCGTTGATTTCCCGATGTTCGAGCGCAACAAGGAGACCGGCAAGTGGGTGGCCATGCACCACCCCTTCACCGCCCCGCGCGCCGACCAGCAGGCCGCCTTCGTCGCGGCCGACGTGGACGACGAGGAGACGATCGCCTCGGTCGTCAGCGCCGGCTACGACATCGTCCTCAACGGCTCGGAGATCGCCGGCGGCTCGGTGCGCATCCACGACCCCGCGGTGCAGAGCAAGGTCTTCAAGCTCCTGGGCATGACCCCCGAGCAGGCGCAGGAGAAGTTCAGCTTCCTCCTCGAGGCCCTGAAGTTCGGCGCGCCCCCGCACGCCGGCATCGCCTTCGGCCTCGACCGCCTCGTCATGCACCTCTGCGGCACCGAGAACATCCGCGACGTCATCGCCTTCCCCAAGACCCAGATCGGCGCCGACCTCATGACCCGCGCCCCGAGCCCCGTCTCGGAGGAGCAGCTGAAGGAGCTGCACGTCAAAAGCACCTGGCAGGGCTGATCGCTGCGCCGCGAGGCTTGGGAAGAAGGAAGACTCGCCACAGAGAGGCACAGGGACGCCGAGGGGGCACAGAGGTGAAGAGGGGGATGAGGGTTGAAGAGAGGGCCCGGGATGGATGGGGCCGGGGGCGGGTGCGTGCGCCCGATCATCCATTCCATGCTCTCATTCCATGCTCTGCCCTCCCCCGCTCCACCCCGCTTGCCACGCTGACCCCGCGTTCTCTTCTCTTCCGCCTGTCTTCGTGCTCTTCTTCGCGCTCTTCGAGACCTTCGCGTTGAAAAGCCCTTGTCTTCTCTGTCTCCCCTCTGCGTCTCCGGGCCCCTGTGGCGAGTCTTTTCCTCCAATCTCCGCTCACGACCGACCCGCGAGGAAGATCGTCCGCCCGTTCTCCTCATCCCGCCGCCCCAGCACGCAGTCCACCACCACCGCCGCAACCTCCCCCGGGCTCAGGCACGCCTCCGGCGGGATGACCTCCGGCGGGAACAGCCCCCGAAGCATCGCCGTCTCCACCGCCGCGGGCGCGACGGCGAAGGCCCGGATCCCGTGCGGCCTCCCCTCCTTCGCGCACGACTTCGCCATCAGGTTCACCGCCGCCTTCGACGCCGCGTACGCGAAGAACCCCTCGAACGGGTCGTCCGTCCCCATCGTCGAGATGTTGACGATGCACCCCGACCCCTGCCGAAGGAAGACCGGCCACGCCCGCGCGATCGCGTGCGCCGGCGCCAGCGCGTTGACCCGGTAGGCCGCCTCGATCACCTCCGGCGTCGTCCGCTCGATCGGCAGCAGCGGCGCGTACCCCGCGTTGTTCACCAGCACATCCAGCCGCCCGAACCGCTGCACCGCCGCGTCCACCGCCCCGCGGACCTTCGCCGCATCCGCCACGTCCGCGGCGTACACGACCGCCCCATCATCCCCCGCCCCGGCCATCGCCGCCGTCTCCCGCAGCGGCCCCTCCCGCCGACCAACCAGCACCAGCCGGTATCCCTCCGCCGCCAGCCGCACCGCAACCTCCCGCCCGATCCCCGAGCCCGCCCCGGTGATGAGCGCCGCCCGCCGGTCGGTCGGCCGCGCCGATGGGGCAGAGGAGGTCGAAGCGCCGGGCGTGTCGTGCTGGTTCATCATGATTCGGCCAAACCCTCCGCCCCCCGCCCCGCAGCATTCGGAGCGTACGCCCCCAGCTCCCCGGCCGGGGTAGACTGCGCCCCATGTGGTGGACCCGCGCCCTCATCCTCGCCGCGCTCGCCGTCGTCCTCGGCGTGCCCTTCCTCGTCCGCCGGCCGGCCGAGAGCGAGCAGGGCGCCGCGTCCGGCACGAACGTCCGCACCCTGATCGTCGTCACCCCACACGTCGAGCAGATCCGCGCCGAGTTCTCCGCCGCCTTCGACGACTGGCACCGCCGCCGCTTCGGCGAGGCCGTCCGCATCGACTGGCGAGCCGGCGGCGGCACCAGCGAGATCGTCAAGCAGCTCGAGGCCCAGTACACCGCCGCGATCCGCAACGGCCTCATCCGCATCGACGACTCCGGCGCCCCCGCCGCCGACCCCGGCGCCATCGGCTTCGACGTCATGTTCGGCGGCGGCTCCTACGACCACGGACGCGTCAAGCGCGGCGTCACCCTCCGCCTCGGCGGTGGGGACCGGGCCCGCGAGGTCCGCATCAGCATGTCCGCGCCCGCGGGCTTCACCCAGGAGCAGCTCGACGACTGGTACGGCGAGAACGCCATCGGCGCCCAGCACCTCTACGACCCCGACCAGCACTGGCTCGGCACCGCGCTCTCCGGCTTCGGCATCGTCTACAACCGCGACGTCCTCCGCGAGCTCGGCCTCCCCGAGCCCCGCGCCTTCTCCGACCTGGCCGACCCGCGCTACGCCGGGCTCCTCGCGCTGGCCGACCCGCGCCAGTCCGGCTCGGTCACCACGACCTACGAGTCCATCCTGAATAAGGAAGGGTGGGACGAGGGGTGGCGCATCCTCCGCGACCTGTGCGCCAACGCCCGCTATTACGCCACCAGCTCCGTCCGCCCGCCGATCGACGTCAGCCAGGGCGACGCCGCGGCCGGCCTCGCCATCGACTTCTACGGCCGCGGCCAGGCCCAGGCCATCATGCGCCCCGGCGAGACCCCCGAGACCTGCCGCGTCGGCTACGTGGACCCCGAGGGGGCCGTCTACATCGACGCCGACCCCGTCTCCATCCTCCTCGGCGGCCCCGACCCCGTCCTCGCCCGCCGCTTCGTCGAGTTCTGCATGAGCGAAGAGGGGCAGGCCCTCTGGCAGATGCGCGCGACGACCACCCCCGCCGGCGCGTCGAACCCCATCGGCGAGAGCGGCGAGCCCCTCGGCCCGCGCTGGTACGAGCTCCGCCGCATGCCCGCGAGGCGGGTCATGTACGAGAAGTACGCCGACTCGTTCGTGGACAGGGCCAACCCCTTCGAGCTCGCCGCCGACGTCCGCCCCCGCGGCTGGCGCGACGCCATCGCCGTCCTCATGGGCGCCTTCGGCATCGACACCGCCGAGGAGCAGCACGAGGCGTGGGCCGCCCTCATCGCCGCGAGAGCCGACCCGAGCTTCCCGGCGGACGCCCTCGCCGAGATGGAGCGGGCGTTCTACGCGATGCCGGTGCACGTCTCCCGGCCCGGCGCGGCGACGCCCGCCGAACTCGCTTCCATGTCGAGAGAGGCGAAGACAGTCTTCGCCGGCCTCAGGCCGCCGACGCTCCCGGCGCTGGCCGATCGGCTCCCGGTGCTCCGCGCAGGTGGGAAGCTCCCGCCGCACGTCGTGGCCGAGCTCGAGCGTCTTGTTGCCGGTCGCTCGGAAGCGGAGCGGTCGGACCAACTCCGACTCGAACTCAACGCCGCGAACTACGAGGCGATCGCGATCGACACCGATCGGTGGCGGGACCCGCAATGGGCGGCGAGGGCGAAGATCGCCTATACCACCTTCTTCCGAGAGCAGTACGCCCGCGTCGTCGAACTGGCCCGGAGCGCATCCGCCGCCGCCCCGACGATGCGCTGACAGGACCGACACGCATGCCGGACACGGCCCCCAACGCCCCCACCCTGGCGAAGATCGTCGCCACCCTCGGCCCCGCCAGCGACTCCCCCGAGGTGATCCGCCGCCTCATCGACGCCGGCGTGAGCATCTTCCGCCTCAACTTCTCCCACGGCTCGGCGGAGGAGCACAAGCGCCGGCTCGACGCCGTCCGCCAGGCCGCGAAGGACGCAGGCCGCCGCGGCATCGCCGTCCTCGGCGACCTCCAGGGCCCGAAGATCCGCCTGGGCAAGGTGCCGCCGCTCGAGGAGGGCGGCGTGTTGCTCCACGCCGGCGACGACGTCCTGATCCGCGAGACCGACGAGCCCGCCGCCCGGCTCGCCGCCGACCGCGTCATGCTCCCCACGCAGTACGCCGGCCTCGCCTCGGAGGTCGAGCCGGGCCACCGCGTGCTGATCAACGACGGCGCGATCCGCATGCTCGCCGTCGATCGCGCCGGCGAACGCGAGCTGCGCTGCCAGGTCCTCCACGGCGGCGTCGCCTCCAGCCACAAGGGGATCAACCTCCCCGACAGCGACGTGAAGGCCCCCGCCGTCACCGAGCGAGACTGGGAGTGGGTCTCCTGGGCCGTCGAGCACGGGCTGGACTTCCTCGCCCTCTCGTTCGTCCGCCACGCCACGGAGGTCAAGGAGCTCCGCCTGCGCCTCGCCGGCATGTGCTCGATCCACCCCGAGGTCGAGGCCGGCGGCTCGGGCTCGATGATCCCCGTCATCGCCAAGATCGAGAAGCCCCAGGCCCTCGCCGAGATCGACGCCATCCTCGACGCCGCCGACGGCATCATGGTCGCCCGCGGCGACCTCGGCGTCGAGATGGACCTCGCCGAGGTCCCCGTCGTCCAGAAGCGGCTCATCGCCAAGGCCGACGAGTGGGGCAAGCCCAGCATCGTCGCCACGCAGATGCTCGAGTCGATGATCTCCAGCCCCGTCCCCACCCGCGCCGAGGTCAGCGACGTCGCCAACGCCGTCTTCGACGGCGCCGACGCCGTCATGCTCTCCGGCGAGACCGCCGTCGGCACGTACCCCGTCCTCGCCGTCGAGGCGATGCGCCGAACCATCGCCGCGGCCGAGCGCCGCCTCGCCGAGCTCCCCGCCGAGCCCAGCCCCCCCGCGCGTCTCGTCGCCTCCCGCTACCGCACCGCCGCCCTCGCCCACGGCGCGTGGCACACCGCCCGCGACATCGGCGCGACGATCGTCGCCTGCTGGTCCCAGCGCGGCGGCACCGCACGCTACCTCAGCCAGAACGGCTTCCGCATCCCCATCCTCGCCTACTCCTCCGACAAGCGCGAGACCCGGCGCATGAGCATCCTCCGCGGCGTCACCGCCGAGTTCGCCCCCGAGCTCGAGGGCCACACCCTCGCCGCGTGGAACCAGCGCGTCGAGCGCGACGTCCTCCAGCGCGGCTGGGCCAAGCCCGGCGACCCCATCGTCCTGCTCGCCGGCCGGCCCCTCGGCCGACACGGCGCCACCACCACCATGGCCGTCCACTACATCGGCAACCGCGCCACCGGCTACCTCACCCACGACTGACTCCTCATCCCGGGTGGCATGCCTGTGCCCGCACGAGCATCTCGCGATCCGTGCGCCCACCGCGGACGATCCCGCGCG
>JBIQJK010000242.1:0-2798 GCA_044507535.1 Planctomycetaceae bacterium
GGGGGGTGGGGGGGGAAAGGTGCGGCGCGGGCCGCGACGGACCCGATGAACAGGGGCTCGCGATGACCGACTTTCTGCGGAGCCTGTTCATGACTGCGGCCCGAAGGCCCGCCGCCGCGGCGGGCGTCCTGCTGACTGCGATCCTCGCCTCCGCCTTCCTCGGCTTCAGCCTCGGCTCCTGCCAGATGCTCGGCCGCGGGACGCGCGAGACGGTCTCCATCGCGAAGCGGGATGTTCCCCCCTCCGAGGACCCCGACATCTACCGCGTCGCCGGCATCAAGGGCGAGCCCGACATCCGCATCCGCATCGCCGCGGCCGTCCCCGCCGCCGAGTTCGCCGGCGTCCGCGAGTTCTGGGTCGGCCCCACCGGCGACCGCAACGCCGCCGCCCTCCTCCGCGCCCCCGTCCGCCTGACGCTCACGGCCAACGAGTGGATCGCCCAGGACGCCACCAGGGCCCAGCGCTCGTGGCCCCGCCGGCGCGACCTCGACGTCACCCCCCTCGGCGGCGGGCGCGACGCCGCGGCCCAGGCCACCGTCAACGGCGTCAAGTACGCCGGCGTCTTCCGCCTCGTCGCCGGCGATCCCCCCGCGGCGACGATGACCGCCTCCGCGCTGCGCCCCTCCGGCGGCTCGTCACCGGCCGTCCTCGGCGCCATGCAGCCCGCCGGCTCCGGCGCGACCGGATCGGCCGCCGCCTCCGACGCCCCCGTCCCGTTCGACGTCGTCGAGCACATCCCGCTGGAGGACTACCTCCCCGGCGTGCTCGCCCTGGAGATGCCGCACTCCTGGTCGCTCCAGGCTTTTAAAGTCCAGGCCATCGCCGCGCGGAGCTACGCCATCCACCAGAAGCAGCGCGCCGTCGCCGCCGGCCGCAAGTTCGACGTCGAGGCCACCACCCAGGACCAGGCCTACAGCGGCGCCAGCGCCGTCCCCGTCATCCTCGAGGCCGTCGCGCAGACCCGCGGCCAGGTCCTCGAGTTCGGCGGCGCGGTCCTCCGCGCCTACTACTCCAGCACCTGCGGCGGCCGCGCCGCCTCCGCCCGCGACACCTGGCCGATCGACCGCGGCTACGAGTTCAACCTCGCCGCCCCCCTCCAGGGGCGCGACCGCCCCTTCGCCTGCCAGAGCTCGCGCCTCTTCCGCTGGACCGTCGAGCGCCCCAAGGCCGAGCTCGTCCGCCGCATCGCCGCCTACGGCGAGAAGAACGGCTACCTCATCCGCCGCCTCGGCGACATCGCCAGGATCGAGGTCCTCCGCGTCAACGAGACCGGCCGCCCCGCCGAGTACAAGATCGTCGAGCCCGGCGGCAAGTGGTACCCCCTCAAGGCCGAGGAGCTCCGCCTCGCCTGTAACACCGACTACCCCGGCTCGCCCCCCATCACCCGCCAGACCCGCGTCGCCAGCAGCGACCTGGAGTTCGAGGTCCGCGGCTCGACCGTCCTCATCTCCGGCCGCGGCTTCGGCCACGGCGTCGGCATGTGCCAGTACTGCGCCCAGGCCATGGGCAGCCAGGGCCAGGACCCCATCGCCCTCCTCGAGCTCTTCTACCCCGGCGCCCGAGTCGTCCGCGCCTACTGACGCCGCGGCACAGCGCATCACGCCGAGGATGAGCCCCCTGCTCTTCTACCGTTCTTCTCCCTGTTCTCCGGCGAATCCTCGGGTTTCTCTCCCCTCCCTCTTCTCATTCCCTCCTCTCCACCACCAGGGACTCCCCTCCCATGTTCGACTTCCTCTGGAGCCTCCGCCAGGACCAGCGTCTCGGCGACCACAAGGCCCCCTCCATCCGCGGCGAGCACAACGTCGATCGTCTCGCCCGCGAGCTCCGCCGCCTTGAGGGGCGCCTCGAGACCATGCACCTGGTGAATATGGCCATGTGGGCCATCATGCAGAAGCGCCTCGGCACGACCGACGCCGAGCTCGCCGAGATGGTCCGCGAGATCGACCTCCGCGACGGCGCCCTCGACGGCAAGATCACCCCCCGCGTCTCCAAGTGCCCCGCCTGCAACCGCACCATGTCCGAGCGCCACGCCCGCTGCCTCTACTGCGGCCACACCGAGCTCGACCTCTCCCAGCTCGACTCCTAGCGCCCGACACGCACGCACACACAACCATGGGTGCCACGGCCGGGCGCTTCGCCCGGCCGTGCTCCTCCTCCCACTCCTCTCCCTCCTCTCCCCATCTCCCCCTCCGGCCCCGTCTCCCGCTGGGAGAGGGCTGGGGTGAGGGCTTCATGGCCCCCCTCCCCAATCTACATGGCTTCCCGACTCCCACTCTCCGACTCCTCCCCCTCTCAAGCCCCCGCCCTGAGGGCGGGGGTTGGGGGCGGGTTCCTCCTCTCCACCCTCACCTCTTCACCTGCTCCCCTCCACACCTCCTCACATCTTCACCCCCACATCCCCACCCCCCTCCCGAAACAACCGCTCCCCCGCCACCGGCTCCCGCGGCTGCCGCAGGTCCGCCATCATCTCCTCCGCCGCCCGCGCCTCCTCCGCCCCATCCAGCGCGACCCCCAGTTCCTCCACCATCCCCCCTCCCGCGACCTCCACCAGCAGCACCTGCGTCCCCTCATAGTCGAGGTACTCCGTTGTGTCCGCCGCGATCAGCAGCCGGTCCCCGAACCGGTCCTGGAGCCAGTCCGGGTACATCGCATCCTCGCACTCCCCCTCCCCCCCCGGCATCCTCGGCGCAACCCACCCCATGGGGTTCTTCACGAGCAGCAGGTAGTTCCCCTCGCCCCGGATTCCCGCCGCGACCCGCACCACCTCATGAGCGAACGCGCTGGCTTCGCGCTGGAGC
>JBIQJK010000243.1:0-2757 GCA_044507535.1 Planctomycetaceae bacterium
AGGCCCGCCGCGGCCTTGGCGCCCGGCCCTGATGCCCGCGTGGGCGGCCCTGCGTGCTGCGCGCCCGGCTGCGAGGCCCGCGCGCGCGGCCCCGCCCCCTGCGCGCCCGGCCCCGCCCCCTGCGCGCCCGGCATCGCCCCCTGCGCGCCCGGCGCTGCACCCTGAGCGCGCGGCGCGGGCAGCTGCGCGCACGGCCCAAACGCCTGCGCGCGCGATGCGCGCAGGCACTTCGTCCGGGCTCCGGCCGGGTGGGGGCGGGCGAGGGCGGCATTTCTTGCGCGGCAGGCCCCCTTGGTCGCTCCCATTGCCCATCCGCGCCACTCCGGGTCCTCCACGTCTCCGCGGTGAAGACCTCTCCCGCCAATGAGAGCGGGGGCTGGCCGTGGCACGCGGGTGTGGATGTGGACGCGGTGGCAGGGGAACGGTTGAGGCGGGGAGGAGGGGGAGACGTGGGCTGAAATCCCATGCCGCGGTCGAAGGAGGGACACGGGCTGCCCCCCCCAAAGCCCGTGCCACGGGGGTTAGAGCTTGAGGTCCTTCAGCACATCGTCGGTGATGTCGCTGCCCTCGGGGGCCTTGGCGACGGGGCGGGCGAGGACGGCCTGGATGACCTGGCCGATGTTGGTGGTGTCGATCTTCTCGTCCTTGCGGCGGGAGACGATGACGTGGGTGTAGCCGAGGTCCTCGGCGACGGCGTCGGTGGAGGCGCGGACCTCCTCGTAGGCCTCGACGTAGAGGGTGGCGAGGAAGGACTCGAGCGCGGCCTGGGCCTTCTGCTGCTTCTCGAAGTACTCCTGCTGCTTCTTCTGGAACTCGACGAAGAGGGCGCGGGCGTCGTTGGACTCGGGGTCCATGGCCATGCCGCGTTCCTGCATGGCCATGATCTCGTTCTCAAGGGGGGTGAGCTCGGCGCGGACCCGCTCGCGCTCCTCGATGAGCCGGGGCATGTAGCGGTCGCTCTCGACAAGCTTGTCGGCGACCTGGTAGATGTCGCACGTCGCGATGCGGGCGGCGGGCGGCTCGTCCCGGTGGGGGGAGTTCGCGGCGGAGGCGCTGGGGAGGGGGAGTCGGGCGCCGAGCGCCGCGATCAGGGCCACCATGAGACCGCCGTAGATGAACAGACGCTCGCCGCGACGCATACCGCCTCCAATCAGCCCCCGCCCGTTGCCCGCCCCCGCTTCCGTCCTCGCCCCGTTCCGCCCGGACCGTCCGGGGGGGGCGGAACTGTAGCGGGCGGCTCCGGGGGCCCGGACGGGGCGGGGCGTTGGGAGGCGCCAAAGGTCGCGGCGATCCGGTATCCTGATCGGTGGGCCACGATGCCCGCGTGTGCATCCTGGCCCCCTTCCCCCTTTCGCCGCCACGGAGTCTTCCCTGTGCGTGACCCCCGGCTTGACAAGCTTGCGGATGTCCTCGTTCGGTATTCAACCGGTGTAAAGAAGGGGGACCTGGTGGCGATCGTGTCCGATCCGGTGGCGATGCCCCTGATCGAGGCGGTGACGGAGGCGGTGCTGAAGGCGGGGGGGCACCCGTTCTGGTCGCCGCGGTCGGAGTCGATGACGGAGCTGCTGCTGACGCACGGGTCGGAGGAGCAGATCCGGTACGTCTCGCCGGTGGCGATGCACCAGGTGGAGACGATCGACGTTCAGATCGGGCTCTGGGCGCAGGTGAACACGAAGCACCTGGGGCGGATCGACCCGGCGCTGGCGGCGATGCACCAGTCGTCGCGCAAGCCGGTGTTCAAGCGGTTCATGGAGCGGACGGCGGCGAAGCAGCTTCGGTGGGTGGGGACGCAGTACCCGACGCAGGCGTCGGCGCAGGATGCGGAGATGAGCCTGCGGCAGTACGAGGCGTTCGTGTACGGGGCGGGGCTGCTGCACCTGGACGACCCGGCCGCGGCGTGGCGGCGGGTGCACGAGCAGCAGGAGCGGGTGCGGGAGTACCTGCAGAGCAAGCGGGTGCTGCGGTTCCGGGCGCCGGCGGTGGATGGGCCGGGCGGGCACGACGGGACGGACCTGACGGTGGATGTGGACGGGGGGACGTGGATCAACTGCGCCGGGCACGAGAACTTCCCGGATGGGGAGGTGTTCTGCGGGCCGCAGGGGGTGGACGGGCACGTGAACTACACGTACCCGGCGGTGTACCAGGGGCGGGAGGTGGAGGGGGTGCGGCTGGCGTTCAAGGCGGGGCGGGTGGTGGACGCGAGCGCGCGGAAGAACGAGGAGTTCCTGATCAAGATGCTCGACCAGGACGAGGGGGCGCGGGGGCTGGGGGAGATCGCGATCGGGACGAACTACGCGATCAGGGAGTTCTCGCGGAACACGCTGTTTGACGAGAAGATCGGCGGGACGTTCCACGCGGCGGTGGGGGCGGGGTACCCCGAGAGCGGGAGCTCGAACCAGAGCGGGCTGCACTGGGACATGGTGTGCGACATGCGGGAGGGGGGGAGCATCGAGGCGGACGGGGAGGTGTTCCACAGGAACGGGCTGTTCCTGCGGGAGGGGTGGCCGGGGCCGGCGTGAGGCGCAAAGAACGAGAAGGCAGGAGGAAGAGGAAGACTCGCCACAGAGGCACAGAGACACCGAGGGGGCACAGAGGAAGGAGGGGAGGGAGGGGGGATGCCGCCGGCTCGCTACGCACAGTGGTGTGTTTGTTAGTCGGGGTTGGCGAGCCAGAGGTAGTAGGCGTTGCCCGGGCTCAGCTTCGTGCCGATGGCGCCAAGGTCGATTTCTATGGTTTGCGTGTAAGTTGGCCGGCGTG
>JBIQJK010000073.1:0-18675 GCA_044507535.1 Planctomycetaceae bacterium
GGTCGCGGTCGAGCCCCCGCCCCCGCCCCCCGGACCGGGGAAGATCACCTATGGCAGCTACCTCCGCGTCCCGGAGCTGCTGGAGCTCCAGCACCGGCTCTCCAGGCCGCCGCACCACGACGAGCTGCTGTTCATCATCAGCCACCAGGTCTACGAGCTCTGGTTCAAGCAGATGCTCCACGAGCTCGACGAGATCGGCGCCAGGCTCGACGCCGACCAGCCCCTGCGGGCCTCCCCCCTGCTGACCCGCGTCCACCGCATCCAGCACCTGCTCATCGAGCAGATCCCCGTGCTGGAGACGATGTTCGCGGTGGACTTCGCCGCCTTCCGCGACAACCTCCGCCCCGCCAGCGGCTTCCAGTCCATCCAGTTCCGCAAGGTCGAGTTCATCTGCGGGGCCAAGAACCCCAAGATGATCGCCCTGGCCGGCGACGACCCGAAGGTCCGCGCCGAGCTGGAGGACTACCTCCGCCGCCCCAGCGTCTACGACCACTTCCTCCGCCACCTCGCCCGCGTCGGCTTCGACATCCCCCGCGAGGTGCTGGAGCGCGACACCAGCCGCCCCCACGAGGCCAGCCCCGCCGTCATCGACGCCATCGCCGAGCTCTACCGGCGGCACCTGGACTTCTACCCGCAGTACCTCGTCGCCGAGGCGCTGCTCGACCTCGAGGAGCGCTTCGGGATCTGGCGCTTCCACCACGTGAAGATGGTCGAACGGATGATCGGCGGCCAGGGGGGCACCGGCGGCTCCAGCGGGGCCCGGTACCTCGCGGGGACGCTCTCGATCCGCCTCTTCCCCGAGCTCTGGGACGTTCGCGACCGCCTCGGCGGGGGGTACGGGGGGCGCTGAGCAAACCCCGGTCAGGCCCCCCGCGTAGGTTCTACCCGTGAATCCCATCGACCTGAGCAAGTTCGAGCGCGGCGAGCCCGCGGGCCCGCCCGGGGCCGCCCCTCTCCCCGCGCCCGACGCCGCCCCGGTCCCGATGGCCGCCCCCGCCGCGGCGGGCGGGCCCGGCCGCTGCGACCCCGCGAAGAAAAAGAGAAACCGCGGGAGGAAGGACGCCGTCTCCCTCCCCGTCCTCCCCTCCGACGCCGCCCACCACGTCGGCGGCCGCCCCAGCAAGATCGCCAGGAGCCGCGTCGGCAAGTGGCGGGCGGCGGTGCTCATCGGCGTGCACGTGCTCATCGGCGTGCACATCCTCCTTTGGCTCGCCGTCGGCATGACGGTCTCCCCGGTGGAGCCCAGCGAGTCGATGTACACGCTCGAGTCCGGCCTGCTCAACGCCGGGTTCATCTTCTTCGTGCTCGCGCTGGTCTCCACGCTCGTCTTCGGGCGGTTCTTCTGCGGGTGGGGTTGCCACGTCGTCGCGCTCCAGGACCTCTGCTCCTGGGCGATGACGAAGATGCGCGTCCGCCCCAAGCCCTTCCGCTCGCGCCTGCTGATGTACGTCCCCCTGGGGCTGGCCATCTACATGTTCGTATGGCCGACCGTCAAGCGCGAGGTCGTCCGCCCCCTCGCCGGGCCGAACTGGGAGCACGTGCAGCGCTACGTCGGCGAGACGGCCGACTTCCCCGGCTGGTCCAACGACCTGATCGTCCGCGACTTCTGGAAGACCTTCGCCCCCTGGTACATCGCCATCCCCTTCCTGGCGGTCTGCGGCTTCGGCGTCGTCTACTTCCTCGGCTCCAAGGGCTTCTGCACCTACGGCTGCCCCTACGGCGGGTTCTTCACGCCGATCGACCGCCTCGCCCCCGGCAAGATCCGCGTCACCGACGCCTGCGAGGGGTGCGGCCACTGCACCGCGGTGTGCACCAGCAACGTCCGCGTCCACGAGGAGGTCCGCGACTACGGCATGGTCGTGGACCCCGGCTGCATGAAGTGCCTCGACTGCATCAGCGTCTGCCCCAACGACGCCCTCTACTTCGGCCTGGGCAGGCCCGCGCTGCTCGCCCGGCCGAAGGACGACGGGGCCGGGGCCCGCCGGAGGGCGATGAAGAAGCCGTACGACCTCACCCGCCCGCAGGAGCTCCTCGCCGGCGCCGTCTTCCTCGTGCTCCTCTCCGGTTACCGCGGCATGTTCAACCAGGTCCCCCTGCTGATGGCCGTGGGGATGGCGGCCATCGGCGCCTTCGCCGCGTGGAAGCTCCTCTCGCTGGTGCGCCTGCCGCACGTCCGCGTGCAGTCCCTCCAGCTCAAGTACCGCGGCAGGGTCAAGCTCGCCGGCTGGGTCTTCGCCGCCCTCGCCATCCCCTACCTCGCCGCCGGGGCCTGGGGCGCGGCCGTCAAGTACCACCTCTGGCGGGCCCAGCTCGCCGAGTGGGACGTCCACGTCCCGCAGGAGCTCGCGTTCATCCCCGGCTTCGAGTCCGAGCCCGCCGACCGCGCCGCCGCCGAGTCCGCCATCCGCCATTACCGACTCGCGGGCCCCCCCTCGCAGGGCGGGTTCGGCTGGACGCACAACCCCGCGGCCCTGGTCCGTCTGGCGTACCTCAGCGCCGTGGTCGGCGATCTAGAATCGGCGGAGTCGTACCTCCGCCAGTCGCTCCAGCGCGGCACGCCGCGGGACGACCTGGTCTTCGGCCTCGCCTCCCTCATGGCCGTCCGCGGCGCCGGCGCCGACGAGATCAACGCGATGTACCGCGAGGTCCTCGCGCAGCACCCCGAGCTGCCGCAGGTCCGCGTCCAGCTCGCCCGCGTCGAGTTCCAGGCCGGCCGCCCCGAGGGGGCGATGGCCCTGCACGAGCAGGCGCTGGCCGACAAGTGGCTCGTCTGGAGCGCCCGCACGTGGATCAACGCCGGCGCGACCGCGATCGCCGCGGGCGACCCGCAGCGCGGCGCCGAACTCGCCCGCCTCGGCGCCAGGCACGCCCACGGCGCCACCGCGGAGGCCGACCGCGCCGACGCCGCGATGACTCTCGCCCGCACCGGCCCCGAGGGGGCCGCGGAGGCCGAGAAGCTCCTCCGCGAGCGGATCGAGAAGTCGCGCCCGTCCCCGCAGACCGTCTTCGCCCTCATGGCCGTCATGAACACCGGCGGCAAGCCCGAGGGCGACATCGTCGCGATGCTCCGATGGGCGCTGGAGCGCTACCCGGACCTCCACGAAGTCCGGATGCAGCTCGCCAACCACGCCCTGAGCCGGGGCCGCACGTCCGACGCCGCGGCGATGTACGACGAGGCCCTCCGCTCCCCCGCGCTCAAGGGCGACGCCCGCCTGCACGCCGACGCCGGCGCCGTCCTCTTCGCCGCGGGCCGGGCCGACCGCGCCGTCGACGCCTTCGAGCGGGCCGCGGCCCTCGCCTCCGGCTCCGACGCCGAGCAGACGATCCGCGCCGCCGCCGCCGGGCTCGCCCAGGCCGGCCGGCTCCCCCGCGCCGTCGAGATCCTCGAGTCGGCGATCGAGCGCTTCCCACGCTCGGCCGCGGCCCGCGCCGACCTCGCCGCCGTCCGCGCCCAGTCGGGCGACCTCGACGGCGCGATCGACGCCATGTCCGCCGCCGTCGCCATCAACCCCTACGACCCGGCCGCCGCCGAGTTCCTCTCCCGCCTCTACGCCGCGACGGGCAATCCGCAGCAGGCCCAGCACTGGTCCGCGCGGGCCCAGACCCTCGCCACGACCTACCAGCGGGCCGCCGCGCTCCTCCCGCAGTAACCCCCGCCCCGGCGCACCTACCCTCCGCCCATATGACGCCCCCGCCCCAGACCACTACCGCTCGCACCTGCCGCGTCGGCGACCTCGAGATCGGACCCGGCCGCCCCCTGGCGATCATCGCCGGCCCCTGCGTCCTGGAGTCGCCCGAGCTCGGCCTCGAGATCGGCCGCACCCTCCGCGACGCCTGCCGCGACCTCGGCCTCTCGTACATCTTCAAGGCCAGCTACGACAAGGCCAACCGCTCCAGCATCGACTCCCCCCGCGGCCCGGGGCTGGAGCAGGGCGTCTCCTGGCTCGCGCGGATCGGGCGCGAGCTCGGCGTCCCGACCACCACCGACGTCCACGAGCCCCACCAGGCCGCCCCCGTCGCCGCCTCGGTGGACCTCCTCCAGATCCCCGCCTTCCTCTGCCGCCAGACCGACCTCCTCGTCGCCGCCGGCCGCGCCGCGGCCGAGCACGGCCGGGGCGTCAACGTCAAAAAGGGCCAGTTCGTCTCCCCCGGCGAGATGCTCGGCCCCGTCGAGAAGCTCGCCCAGGCCGGCTGCCGCAACGTCATGCTCACCGAACGCGGCACCTTCTTCGGCTACAGCCGGCTGGTCAACGACTTCATCGGCGTGGCGGACATGATGGACCTCCCCGCCGACGGCGGCGCCCCGCCGGTCTGCTTCGACTGCACCCACTCCACCCAGCGCCCCGGCGCGTGGGACGGCGGCCAGAAGGTCACCGCCGGCTCGAAGCCCGGCATGGCCGCGATGCTCGCCCGCGCCGCCACCGCGGCGGGCGTGCACGCGCTCTTCATCGAGTGCCACCCCCAGCCCGCCAGGGCGCTGAGCGACGCCGCGACCATGATGCCCCTGGCCGAGGTCCCTCCCCTGCTGGCGACGCTCGCGGCCATCCGGCGCGCCGTCACCGCCTGACGCGTTCCATCCAACAGACCCGCGCCAAAAAGCGACGCGGGGACGGCTCGTCGAGCCGTCCCCTGCGGGTTGTTCGTCGGTTGCCGGCGCGTGCGCCGGATCGGTCAGGCGGTCGCGGCCGTCGCGGCGGGCTTCAGCCACACCGGGCGGGGCGTCCCCTCGTCGGTCGGGTCGATGTGGACCTTGCGGCCCTGGAAGACCACCCGGCCGTTGGCGACCGCGTACAGGGTGTTGTCGCGCCCCATGCGGACCAGGTAGCCCGGCTGAAAGGGCGTGCCGACCTGGCGCACGATGATCGAACCCGGCTGGGCGACCTCGCCGCCGTAGAGCTTGATGCCGCGGTACTTCGGGTTCGAGTCGCGACCGTTGCGCGTCGAGCCTTGTCCCTTCTTGTGTGCCATGACGGGCGACTCCGCTTCGAAAACTCAGTCAGTCAATCCATCGGTGCTCGGCCCCGCGGCCGCCCTCCGGTAGGAGGGTGGCGGGGGTGGCAGCCCCAAAACGGGCCACAATGATAGCCGCCGGCCAACCCCGTTCCAGCCCTGTCGGCGGCCTCCCCCCGCCCGTCCGGGCGCGGCTTACCGCATGATCCAGCGGCGCTCGATCTCCTGCAGCGGGGCCGAGCGCTGCCCCTCCAGCGTCCCGGGAATGCGGTAGCGGATCATCATCGTCTTGCGGAGGACGACCTTCTTCCCCTCCCCGCCGGGGTTGTTCGGGTCGGGGATGATGACCGTGTCGGTCTCCCCGGAGAAGCCCGCCCCGTAGACCGTCACCTCCGTCGCGTCCAGCTCCCCCACCGGCCAGATCACCACCCCGTCCTTGGCGTTCTCCCGCCCCTGCAGGATCTGCCCGATGATCGCGATCTGGTCCTGGACGAACGGGTTGTCCAGCCCCTCGATGATCC
Organism: Planctomycetaceae bacterium; assembly: GCA_044507535.1. GTDB lineage: Bacteria > Planctomycetota > Phycisphaerae > Phycisphaerales > UBA1924 > CALAFV01. Next base: position 5,472 of record JBIQJK010000073.1, read on the forward strand.
TCCGGGTGACGTCGATCGGGACGCCGCGGCCGGACCGCATCAGCTCGCCGTCGTCCGTCGCCAGGTCGAACGAGGGGGCGAAGAGCAGGTCCTGACCCGAGTTGTTGATCACGGTGTACGGGAGGTAGTAGTACATCCGCGGGCCGGCGGCGGTTTCGAGCGTGGCGACCCGCAGCTCGCCGGGGCGGAAATCAAGCTGCCACCGGCTCGGAACCGCGTCCGGCTCCGGGGCCGCCGCGGCCATCATCAGTCCGCTGACCACCAGCACGAGGCACCCAAACAGGGTGGCCGCCGCGCCCATCACCCCGCGGGCGGGGCGGCGGAAGAGGCAGCTAGAGTCAAGGGCGTTCGGTCCTGCGCGCATCGGGGGCCTCCCTGGAGATCAAGGCGGGTAGTCTACTGCCAAGCGGGGGGCCGTCAATCGCCAGGCCGACCCGCGAGCCCCGCCCCCGTACCCGGCATACCCCTCCCCGCCGAGTTTCGCACCACCCCACCCCCAGCCGGGACCCCGCCCGATACGCAGCAAGTATGCCCCAGGATCTCACCGTCGTGCGGGTTGGCGAAGAACTCCGCGAAGCCGCGGCGGCCCGGCTGGTTTCTACCCGCCCCGGGCCGGACCGCACCGCCGGCCGCCGGTTCGTCGCCAACGCCAGGGCCCTGGGGATCGATCTCTCCCTCATGTGGGCCACCCCCCTGGAGACGGGGGAAGAAGGGGGGGCGTTCCGGATCTCGCAGGCCTGCCTCGCCGTCGCCGGCGCCGGCCGCACCGCGACCCTCTTCGTCTCGGGCACCCCGGCGACCGCCGACTCCCGCGCCGCCCGCCGCCGGACCGAGGCGGATCACGACGAGCGGGTCCGGCTCATCCAGGAGGCGTGCCGCATCGTCGCCCAGCCGGCGCCGGAGACCGGCAGGGGGGTCCGGCTGGCCCAGTCGCTGCTGGACCCCAGCGAGACCGCGGCCCTGGCGGCCTACCTCGCCGCGGGCTTCTCGCGTCTGGGCAACCTCGACTACCTCCGCCGCCCGCTGCCGCGATCCCCCGAGTGGCCCGACCCCGCGCTCCCCGACGACGTCCGCCTCGTTTCGCTCGACCGGCTCGGCCAGCCCGAGGGGGACCGGCTGCTGGCCGAGGCGCTCTCCCGCTCGTACATCGACACGCTCGACTGCCCGGAGCTCGCGGGTCTGCGCGAGCTGCCGGACGTGATCGAGTCGCACCGCGCCGTCGGCCGGTACGACCCCGCTCTGTGGTGGGTCGTGATGCACCGGGACCAACCGGAGGGGTGCATGCTGCTGACGCGCTGCCCGGAGTCCAGCGCGGTCGAGCTGGTGTACCTCGGCCTGGGGCCGGGCCTGCGCGGTCGCGGCGTCGGCTCGGCGCTGCTGCGGATCGGCCTGAACCGCATCGCCGGCGGGCCGGAGGCGACGGTGACGTGCGCGGTGGACACGCGGAACACGCCGGCGCAGCGGCTCTACCTGCATGCGGGTTTCGATCGCTTCGCCTCGCGCATCCCCCTGATCCGGCCGCTGCGGGCGTGACGCGCGGCGAGCGTTCCCCGGTGCGGACCAGAGTTGGCGGACTTATCCACGAAGAATGCGCAAGTTCCATGCGCGCCGGTGGAGAAGATTTTTTTGCACCCGCAATTGCCGTGAATCACGCCGCGCGGTCGAGTGTGGATGAACTTCGACGCGCCGAGGGTGTTGAGTCGCGCCCCCCGAAGCGTTACGCTGGTCCCCGGTCACGGATGCGACCGACGTGGCAGTCCTTCCGCCGGTGAGTTCGCCCGGCAGAGGCCGAGCCGGCCCGACCGGGCCGGCGGAGCAGGTGCGTGCAGGCAATCAGGATCACGCGGCTCACGGGCGGACCTCTCCGCCCGCAGGTGTAACGCCGCCCCGCACCCACGCTCGCGCCTCAGAAGGCTCCCACGATCGTGAACGGACTCGTCCAGAAGGCCTGACCAAGGTGGTCTGCCATCATGGCCCGGGCTCGTTCGAGACCGTGACCCACCGCAACAACGGGCGGCGAGGACGCGGGGGCTTCGGCCGGAAAGGTGTGAGCTGTGGAGACACGGCACGCTGAGGTTGTGGTATGCGCCCCGGGGCGCGAGCTTGTTGGACAGGGCGCCGCCGTCGCCGCTCCGGCGTGGGCGGGGCGTGAGGGGATCCAGGCCGGGCGGATCCCGGCGATGCCGCTGGCGCGTCGGCGCGAGCCGGCGCATGCCGCCGCGGACCCCACGCACGCCGCCGCCGCTACGGGGGCGGGCGCCGGCGAGATGAGCCTGCGCGACCGGCTCGTCCGCGCGATGGGCGCCGAGAGCTACCAGCGCTACTTCGAGCGCGCCGCGAAGCTCGAGCTCGGCCCCGCCGGGCTGCAGGTCAGCGTCCCCTCCCGGTTCATGGCCGAGCTTCTGGGGAGGCGCTTCGGCCGCGTGCTCCGCGACGTTGCGCGGGCGCACACCGGCGCCGAGGTTGAGGTCTCCTTCCGTGTGGACACGGAAGCGCCGGCCGAGCGGGGAAACGGCGCCCCCGCCGGCCGGCGCGACCGGTCCATTCCGGAGCCCGCGCCCGACGCCATCGCCCCCGAGGCCGCGCCCCCGGCGCGGGCCCGCCGCCGTGCCGTGGCGACCCCGACGTCGTGGTACAACCTCGATGACTTCGTCGTCGGCTCCTCCAACCGCCTCGCTTATGAGGCCGCGGTCCGGCTCGCCGAGGAGCCGGGGACCGCCGCGTCGAAGCTCAGCCCGCTGTTCATCCACGGCGCGTGCGGCGTGGGGAAGACCCACCTGCTCCAGGGGATCGCGCGCCGGTTCAAGGAGCGCCACCCCGGCGCCGTCGTCCGCTACATCACCGGCGAGGCCTTCACCAACGAGTTCATCGCCGCCGTCCGCGAGGGCCGCGCCGGCGTCGGCGGGGGGAGCGGGAGCAGCGGGGGGGGCGGCGACCGCTTCCGCCGCGCCTACCGCAACGTGGACCTGCTCTGCATCGACGACGTCCACTTCCTGGCCAACAAGCAGGCCACGCAGGCGGAGCTGCTGCACACCTTCGACGCCATCGGCACCGGGGGCGCCCGCGTCGTCCTCGCTTCCGACGGCCACCCCCGGCAGATCCGCCGCTTCAGCGACGCCCTCGTCTCGCGCTTCCTCTCCGGCATGGTCGTCCGCCTGGAGACCCCGGAGCGGGCCCTGCGCGAGCGGATCATCCGCCTCTTCGCCGACCGCCGCGGCCTGCCGATCGACGACGCGGGCGTCCGCGCCATCGCCGACCACGCCGAGGACGCCGCGATCGGCACCCCCGCCGCCCCGGAGGTCTCCGTCCGCGAGCTGGAGGGGCTGGTCACCCGCGTCGAGGCCGTCTGGCGGCTGCTGCTCCAGTCCGGCCCCACGACGGAGGCGACCGCCTCCATCGGGCGAATCGTCGTCGAGCAGGCCCTGGGCGCCGCCCCCGGCGGCGGCGATGGGGGCGCGCCGCGCCGGCTCACGCGCCCGATCCGCGTGGACCACATCATCGCCACCGTCTGCCAGGCCCTGGGCATCATCGGGACCGACTTCGCCGGCCGCGGGCGGCACCCGCGGGTCGTCCTCGCCCGCGCGGTGGTCGTTGTCCTCGCCCGGCGCCTCACCACCGCGAGCTTCCCGGAGATCGCCCGCGCCATGGGCCGCCCCAACCACTCCACCGTCATCACCGCCTACCAGCGGCTGATGAGGCAGATCGAGGCCGGCGAGCCCTGCCCCCTCGACGGCGAGTTCGCCGGGCTCACCCTTGCCCAGTTCTGCGACCGCTTCGCGGCGGAGGTGACCCGGACGGCGTGATCGCCGCCGCACCCACTCCCGCCTCGTGGTACAGTCCCCGCCGGTGCTCGCGACCGCTCTCCTGTCCCTGTCCCTGGCCCTGGCCCTGCCGGCGAACGCCCCCGCGCCGGCGCGCACCCCGCCGCGCCCGCCGGACGACGGCGCGGCCGCGACCGCGAAGGACTGGACGGAGCCGAGCAACGAGGCCCTCACCCAGCAGCTCGCCGCCGCGCTGCTGGCGCACACCGACGCGGAGCAGGACGCCCTGCTCCGCTCCCTGCGCCGGCTCCGCGACCCCGGCCTGCGGGCCCTGTTCGCCCGGATCGCCGCGGCCGACCGCGCGGTCCTCCGCATCCACGGCGTCCTCGGCCTGGCCGAGCTCGAATCGCCCCCCAGGGTGGACCTGCTCCTGGTCAAGCGCATGCCCGACCCGCGGGAGCAGCTCGTCGTCGTCGGCGAGGCCCTCCGCGCCGGGATGCTCCCCACCGAGCAGCTCGAGGACATCGCCCGCTGGCCGGGGCTCGACCCCGCGCTGGTCGTGCTGGTCATGGGCCGCCTCCAGCGCGCCGGCGTCAGCATCGACCCCGCCGCGCTGGACGCCTTCATCCGCGCCGACCACCGCGAGGCCGCCATCTACGCCGCCCTGGAGCGCGGCGAGCGGGCCATCGACACGGTCGGCGGCGCCGCCGCGGCGACGGCGGTCCTCGAGGGGGTCCTCGCCCTCCCCCGCACCGAGCCCGCGACGGGCGCGACCATCGGCGACGTCCTCCGCTACATCCGCGGGGAGCGCCTGGCCCGCTCCGCCTGGTTCGCGCAGCGCATCCTCGCCCCGGTCCCCGACCAGACCTCCGGCGAGGCCCCCGGCGACGACTTCCCCGACGCCCTCAAGTTCGAGGCCCTCCGCGCGCTCCTCACCGTCGCCCCCACTGACCCCGCCACGCTCGAGGCCTTCCGCGGGCGCTTCGAATCCGGCGACGCCGCGGCCAGGCGCGCCCTCGCCCTGGCCGTGCTGGAGGCGACGATCGAGCAGCCCCTCCTGCCCCCGCACCTCGCCGGCCCCCCGGCGCCCGCCCTGCCGCCGGCGCTGTTCGACTTCCTCCGCGCGAGCGAGGACCCGCCGCTTGGCGCCGTCGCCGACGCCGGCGAGGCCGCGATGCTCGGCGCGGCCCCCACCGCCGCGGCCGACCGCATCGCCGCGCTCACCCGCGAGCCCGACCCGGCGACGCACGCGTGGGCGCTCCGCGCCGCCCGCCGGCTCGACGACGCCGCGGCCCGGCAGGTCCGCCTCGCCGTCCTCGGCTCCGTTCTGGGCGCCCACCGCGCCCGCGACGACCTGCGCCCCGCCGCCGTCGGCGCGGCCGCCGCCCTGGCGGACAGCGACCCCGCCGCCCTTCTTGCTCCCCTGGCCGATGCGCTCGCGGAGGGGGACATCCTCGCGCAGCGCATCATCCTCGCCGGCGCGCTCCGCGCCGCCAACCCGGAGGCCGCGCGCCTCGGCGGCCCGCCCGTCCCGCTGCGCCCGCTCAACGACGGGCCGCTCGTGGAGTCGATGGCCGCCCTCCTCCGCACGCGCCACAGCGCCTCGATCAGCGCGGCGGACTTCCGCATCCTCGCCCGCACCGCCGTCAGCGAGGTCTCCGACGCGCAGGACTTCACCATGCCCGCCGCCCTGCGCGTCCAGGCCGCGTGGCTGGCCCTCCGCGCCCGGGGCCAGCAGCGCATCGCCCTGGCCCGCGTCCTGGCCGCGGCCGAGTCCGCCGGAAGCGGCGGGGCGCCATAGCCGCGCCCGCGCCCAAGCCGCGGCCGTCGGCGTGCCGATAATCCCCTGTCCGCCCGTGTGTTCTGCCACGCCCGGTCACCCCAGCGGGGGCCGCGCCGATCCTCTCGGACCAGGAACCCCAATGCCCACCAACGAGATCCCCCTCAGCCAGCCCGACATCTCCGAGCTGGAGATCGACCTCGTCGCCCACGTCATGCGCTCCGGCCGCCTCTCCATCGGCCCGGTCCAGGAGCAGTTCGAGCAGCTCGTGGCGACCCGCGCCGGCTGCACCCACGGCGTGGCCGTCTCCAGCGGCACCGCCGGGCTCCACCTGGCGATGCTGGCCCTGGGGATCGGCCCCGGCGACGAGGTGATCACCACGCCCTTCTCCTTCATCGCCTCGGCCAACTCGATCCTCTTCGTGGGAGCGAAGCCGGTCTTCGTGGACATCTGCCCGCGCTCGCTGAACATGGACCCCGCCAAGATCGCCCACGCCATCACGCCGCGGACGAAGGCGATCCTGGCCGTCGAGACTTTCGGCAACCCGGCGCGGATGGACGAGATCGCCGCGCTCGCGGCCCGCCACGAGATCCCCCTGATCGAGGACTGCTGCGAGGCACTCGGCTCGTCGCTCAACCGCCGCCCCGCCGGCCACTTCGGCCGCATCGGCGTCTTCGGCTTCTACCCCAACAAGCAGATCACCACCGGCGAGGGGGGGATGATCGTCACCGACGACCGCCGCCTGGCGGACCTGTGCCGCTCGATGCGCTCCCAGGGCCGGGCCGTGCCGGGCCTGGACATCCCCGCCGGGGCCGCGACGCACACCACCACCGGCGCGTGGCTCCAGCACGAGCGGCTGGGGTACAACTACCGCCTCTCCGAGGTCGCCGCGGCGATCGGCCTGGGGCAGATGCGCCGGTTCGACGAGATGATGGAGCGCCGCCAGCGCGTCGCCCAGCAGTACATGCAGCGGCTGATGGAGATCCGCGACATCATCCTCCCCACCGTCGAGCCCGGGGTGGTCAACAGCTGGTTCGTCTTCGTCGTCCGCCTGGCCAACCAGTACACCCGCGAGGAGCGCGACCGGATCATCGCCGGCATGCGCCGCCACGACATCGGCGCCGCCGACTACTTCCCCTGCATCCACCTCCAGCCCTTCTACCGCGAGCGCTTCGGGTTCAAGCCCGGCGACTTCCCCATCGCCGAGAGCGTCAGCCAGCGGACGATCGCCCTGCCGTTCTACAACAACCTCCCCGGCAAGGACATCGAGCTGGTCGCCCAGACGCTGGAGCTCATGATCAGCCGCGAGAACATCAAGCGGAGCTGAGAAAACTCCGAGGCCCGCTTTCGCAGGCCCGGAGATCGGATTGAGAGAGAGCAAGGATCAAGCGACTTCACCGATGTCCCCGAACCCGAGTTCCCCGTCCGGGGGCAGGTGACCGGGATCGGTCTTGGGGAGGAATCCGCCCTTGCGCCTCGCCACAAGCGCGGCGACGAAGGTCAGTTCGGAGATGTACTCACCGGTCCGCTCCATGAACATCGCGAGGATCTGCTTCCTCAAGTCGCTGTCGACCAGGAAGTTGTCCGCGGCCACGCCGAACTCAGCGTAGATCCCGTCCACGACCTCCCACTGCTCCGGCGTGAGCAGGTTGAACTCGGGCGTTGACATGCGCTTGTGATCCCCGTCGAAGCGGAACCACAGGCCCTTCTTGCGCTTGGTCATGATGTAGTGGAGGACTTCCTCCTTCGTGTCCGTGCGCCCGGTGGCCTCGTTCCAGGTGGCCGTGAAGCGGCTCCAGAAGCTCGGACGCTGGGGGAATTGTCCATCCGGCACGCCGGATTGCCGATGTAGGGTGCGTAGGAACTGGTCCTCATCCGGCATGAGCCGGATGGATTGACGTCTCTTAGCCATGTATCGTTCCTTCTTGGGGAGTTCGTACCTCCCCGAGTGTCGTTTGTTGCCGAAAGGACCGCCCCTTGGGCGGTCCTTTCCATTCCTGCCTTACCTGACGATTCTGAGTCGCTGATGGCTGGTGTCTGTCTCCTCCTGTTCTGCGTCATACTCCTCGCACCCCGTGGCGAAAGCGAGTCGACGCTTCAGCTCGCTCTCTCGAACATTCGCGACCCTGGCTAGCTCTGCGAGCGATGCTCGCTGCTCGACTAGCGCTGAATCAACCAGAGCTTCGAATCGATATGACCGATCAGACCACACTTGACCCGGCTCCTTGCTCCTCCACCCTCGCTTGCTGAACTCGATCCAGAGAAACTTCGCCTCCGCATCGCGAATGATGCTCTGTTCCTTGGCCCGGTAGACCATTGCCGCCAGAGAGATTCCGAAGCGCTCCTTGAACTTGACCATGTCCACCACCGACTTCCGCTTAAAGGCAGCAGCAAGCATCTCGTTCGTTAGCAATAGATGCGACGCGAACTCGAATGCCTCTCGTTCGTCGTCCTCGTCGTGCTCGGCACCACAATCTCCAAGAATGATGTGCGCGAGTTCGTGTGCGGCGTTCATCCTGGCGCGGTCGTTTGTGACCGACCCCTTAAGAAACACGACGTGCTCATCGTCGATCCTTGCTGCCATCCCGTCAATACTCAACTCCGTGTGCGCCTCCATCACGCGGACACCCAACTGTTCAAGGATGTCGACCACGCTCTTTAGTGGCTCCGAGTTGTCCAGATTCAGTATCTCGCGACGAAATCGTGACGCAACTGCAGCGGGGGCTTCCTCAGGCAGTGGTCTGAATGACAGCGTTGCGGACAATGGTTCGCCAAGGAACTGTTCAATAGCGATATAGGCGTCGATCCAGCGCTGGCATTCGCCCTCGAACTGGTGCCGGTCGCGCACGCCTACTTTGGACTTCAGATTTCGGTAGCGCACGCCACTAAGGCTCGGACCTGACCCCAGAAACCAGTTAAGAGGTCGGTCGTAGAGCGTGGCAAGCGCAGACATCAGGTCAATTGGCGGTCGCGTCAGGTCGCGCTCGTAACTCGCGAGGGTTGCGTGGGATACTTCTAAATGCGGCTTGAGCTTCTCCGCCGCTGCTCGTGTAGAGAGCCCCTTCGCTTGCCTTGCCATTCTCAATCGCTCTCCCACCCGCAGCCCGCGTCCGTTCGGTTGTAATACGGCCATGCCTGTGTCTCCGTGGCTGTAATGCCAAGTTTACAAATCGGACATCCACCACGCAAGACTTTACACACGAGATTGGCCATGACCGATCAAATACCGCAAATACCAGTTGCATAGAAGCCGCATAAAATACGAACATTGCTGTCAGGCGGTCCGACCCGCGCAATGCGGGTCCGCCCTAACCTCAATTGGAACGCGCAGGATCGGTGTTTCGGAGTGAGCAAGATCGTTTACCCGGGCCACTGGTCGGGAGTCCATCCGATGAACGCGCTGGCACGCTTCGCCATCCTCCTCGCCTCCGCGGCCATCACCGTCGCCGCCCTGACCGCCGCCCGCCCATCCGGACCCGAAAAGGGACCCGAAGGAGCGCCACCCATGTCCACGACCACCCCCGCGAAGACCAAGGAGTCCCCCGTGTACTCCCAGACCGGATACGACATCACCCCCCTCCCCCAGTCCCGCATCGACGAGCTCGCCAGGAAGCTCTCCCCCGAGGACGCCAGGATCATCCTGAACAAGGGCACCGAGCCCGCCTTCTGCGGCACCCTCCTGGACAACAAGCTCGAGGGGACGTACCTCTGCCGCCTCTGCTCCCTCCCCCTGTTCTCATCCGACTCGAAGTTCCACTCCGGCACCGGCTGGCCGAGCTTCTACAAGCCCTTCGACCCCGCCCACGTGAAGGAGGTCGCCGACACCTCCTACGGCATGGTCCGCGACGAGATCCTCTGCGCCCGCTGCGGCGCCCACCTCGGCCACGTCTTCGACGACGCCCCGCAGACCCCCACCGGCCGCCGCTACTGCATGAACTCCGCCAGCCTCGACTTCGTGGAGAAGGGCGCCCCCCTCCCCGCCGCGGCACAACCGGCGATCAAGACCGAGACCGCCTACTTCGCCGGCGGCTGCTTCTGGGGCGTCGAGGACCGCCTCCAGCAGGTCCCCGGCGTCATCGACGCCACCAGCGGCTACATGGGCGGCCACGTCGAGAACCCCACCTACAGGCAGGTCTGCTACACCGACACCGGCCACGCCGAGACCGTCCGCGTCACCTACGACCCCTCGAGGGTCAGCTACCGCGAGCTGCTCGAGTGGTTCTTCAAGGTCCACGACCCGACCCAGGTCAACCGCCAGGGCCCCGACGTCGGCGAGCAGTACCGCTCCGCGATCTTCGCCGCCACCCCCGAGCAGGCCGAGCAGGCCCGCGCCTTCATCGCCGAGCAGCAGAGGTCCAACCCCCGCTTCTCCGGCCGCACCATCGCCACCCAGGTCGTCGGCCCCGAGGAGTCCGGCCCCTTCTACGAGGCCGAGGAGTACCACCAGGACTACCACGCCAAGCACGGCGGCTCGTGCCCGCTGCCGACGCGGTAGCCCGGGCCGCCGGGCCCGCCGCCGTTGAAGCCCGCTCATCCGCTGCGCGCGGGCGCGCCGCGCCCGCGGCGTACCGTGGTCGGAGCACCCGCCCGCGGAGCCGTGGCCGATGGATGCGCCCTTCGTGCCGATCTCGGTCTCCTCGCGCCATGCGGGGCCGCCGCCCGCGCCGTCGCGCAGCGCCGATCCGCTTTCCGGCGGCTGGCGCCCGAGCCGCCGCCGCCGCGTCCTCTGCGTCTTCCCGCGCTACACCCACTCCTTCGGCACGTTCGACCACGCCTTCCCCCTGGTCGGCGCGAGGGCCTTCATGCCGCCCCAGGGGCTGCTCCTGATCGCCGCCTCCCTGCCGCGGGCGTGGGAGGTCCGCTTCATCGACGAGAACATCGCCCCCGCGACCGACGCCGACCTGGCCTGGGCCGACGCCGTCTTCATCAGCGGCATGCACGTCCAGCACCGGCAGATCCTCGACGTGAACCGCCGCGCCCACCGCGCCGGCAGGCTCACCGTCCTCGGCGGCCCCTCCGTCTCCGCCTGCCCCGAGTGGTACCCCGAGGTGGACATCCTGCACCTCGGCGAGCTCGGCGACGGCACGAAGGCGCTGCTGCGGCGCCTCGACGAGGACGTCTCCCGCCCCGACTCCCCCGGGGCGCAGGAGCGCTTCGTCACCACCGACCGGCTCCCCCTGGCCGGCTTCCCGCCGCCGGCCTACGGGCTCATCCGCATGCGGGACTACTTCCTCGCCAGCGTGCAGTTCTCCAGCGGCTGCCCGTTCCAGTGCGAGTTCTGCGACATCCCCGAGCTCTACGGCCGCAGCCCGCGCCTCAAGGCCCCCCGGCAGGTCGCCGCCGAGCTCGACGCCATCCTCGCCCGCGGCAACCCCGGCGCCGTCTACTTCGTGGACGACAACTTCATCGCCAACCCCCGCGCCGCCGCCGAGCTCCTCCGCGAGCTCGTCCGCTGGCAGCACGCTCGCGGCTACCCCGTCCGCTTCGCCTGCGAGGCCACGCTCAACCTCGCCAAGTCCACCGAGATCCTCGGGCTCATGCGCGAGGCCGGCTTCACCGCCGTCTTCTGCGGCATCGAGACCCCGGAGGAGGACGCCCTCCGCGCCATGGGCAAGTCCCAGAACCTCCGCCGCCCCATCCTCGACGCCGTCCGCACCCTCAACCGCTACGGCCTCGAGGTGGTCTCCGGCATCATCATGGGCCTCGACACCGACACGCCCGACACCGGCCGCCGCGTCCGCGAGTTCATCGCCGAGTCCGGCATCCCCCTGCTGACCATCAACATCCTCCACGCCCTCCCCCGCACGCCCCTGTGGCGGCGCCTCGAGGCGGCGGGGCGGCTGCGCCGCGAGGGCGAGGGCGGCCTCTCCAACCTCGCCTTCCTCCTCCCCGAAGAGGCCGTCGCGCGGATGTGGCGCGACACCGTGACCTGGGCCTACGCCCCCGAGGCGGTCTACGCCCGCTTCGACCATCAGGCCCGCCACACCTTCCCCAACCGCAAGCGGCTCCCCCTCACCCGCGCCCGCCTGAGCCCCGCCAACCTCCGCCGCGCCGTGGCCATCCTCGCCCGGCTCCTCTGGACCGTCGGCGTCCGCGCCGACTACCGCGCCTGCTTCTGGCGCCGCGCCCTTCGCGCCCTCCGCACCGGCCGCATCGAGGACCTCATCCACACCGCCGTCGTCGCCCACCACCTCATCCTCTTCGCCCGCGAGTGCGCCCGCGGCGGCGGCGAGCCCTGCTTCTACAGCCCCACCCCCCCCACCTCTCCCGCCCCCGGCATCCCGACCCAATCCGGGGAACCGAACCGCCCCGCCACAGCGCACCGGGCCACATGGGTGACCTGACCAGCCCCCGCCTGATCGACTTCAAAGGGCTTCTGTTCCTGCTGGGCGCGGCCGTTGCCGCCACCGGCCTCCTCTCCCTGGCCCGATATCTGCTCGCCCCGCCTCGGAAGGCCCCCCCGGGCCCGGACGCGGCCGATCGGCGACCTTGACCGGCCCCCTTCCCCCCCGCCGCCACGACGCCTAAACTCCCCTCCCCCCAAAGGCCAGCCAGAGAGTCGGAGCCCCCCCATGCCCTACGTCTGCGAGTTCACCGGCAAGAAGTCCTCCTTCGGCAAGCAGCGGACCTACCGCGGCCAGAAGATCTCCAAGGGCGGTTTCGGCCTCAAGCCCACCGGCATCACTCGCCGGCAGTTCCGCCCCAACCTCCAGAACGTCACCGCCGTCGTTGACGGCGTCGCCGTCCGCGTCAAGGCCTCCACCAAGGCCATCAAGACCGGCCTGGTCGTCAAGCCGCTCAAGCGCAAGCACGGCTACACCGCCCAGCAGAAGGCCGCCGCGGCCAAGGCCTGAGGCCCAACCGGCCCCGGCCGCCCGTCGCGCCGCCATCACAGAGGCGAAGCCCCCGAGCCCGGCCCCGTGCCGGGCTTGGTTCTTTTTGTCCGCTGCGCCCATTCCCGCCCCCTGGCGCCCCTCCTGTTGGTCGAGTGCGGGGGCTGTGAGTACCATCGGTTCGTGAAGTGCGATAAGTGCGGCGGCGAAGCCACCGTTCATGAAGTGACGATTCGCAGCGGCAAAAAGGTCGAGCGCCATCTCTGCGAGCAGTGCGCCAAGGGGGAGGGCCTGCCCGTCCAGTCGCAGAGCGTCTCCGTCACCCAGGTCCTGAGCCAGTTCATCGCGCAGCAGGCCGCGGGCGCCGTCGCCCCCTTCGCCGGCGGCCCCCCCGCCGAGGCCGCGAAGGCCACGCAGTGCCCCGCCTGCGGCACCACCTACGCCCAGTTCCGCCACGACGGCCTCCTCGGCTGCCCGGAGTGCTACGCCAGCTTCGAGATCCAGCTCGGCCCGCTCCTGGAGCGCGCCCACGAGGGGGGCACCCACCACGTCGGCAAGGTCCCGCGCCGGGTGAGCGGCCACGCCCTCCCGTCGGCTCGCCCCCACCGCATCGACGCCCCGGCCACCCCGCCGCGCCCCGGCCCCGACGAGCGCGCCAAGCGCGTCGAGGGCCTCCGCAAGCGCCTCGCCGAGGCCGTCGCCGCCGAGCAGTACGAGCTGGCGGCGAAGATCCGGGACGAACTCCGCCAGCTCGAAGCGTCAACCCCCGCCGCGAAGAAGCCCGGCCCGGCCAAGCCCGGCGGCGGAGCGGGGGGGATGGGAGGAGTGGG
>JBIQJK010000074.1:0-18628 GCA_044507535.1 Planctomycetaceae bacterium
CAAGGTGGCGGGCAGGATCATCGCGCCGCCGAAGCCCTGGATGATCCGCGCACCGATCAGCGCGGCCCCCGAGGTGGCCACCGCTGCCAGCAGGGAGGCGGCCATGAAGACGCCGATCCCGATGAGCAGCATCCGGCGCGGGCCGATCCGGTCGGCGAGGGCGCCCCACACCAGCAGGGTGGCGGCGAACACGAGGGTGTACGACTCCTGCACCCACTGGACGTCCGACGAGGTCAGCGAGAGGTCCCTGACCAGGTAGGGGATCGCCACGTTGACGATCGTCGAGTCGACGATGATCAGCGAGACGGCGACACTGATCGCCACCAGGCCCAACCAGCGCCGGCCCGATCCGGCTTCGGGCTGGACTGGGCGCCCGTGCACGCGGCCTTCTTTCATCTCGCTCAGCTGCGGGCGGCCGCGGGGGAGGGGGAGGACTATGAGCTGCTGTTTACGGTGGCGCCCGGGGTGGAGGTGCCGCGGGAGTGCCCGGCGACGGGGACGGCGATGACGCGGATCGGGCGGGTGGTGGAGGCGGGGGCGCCGACGCCGCACTCGACCGATGCGCCGGTGGTGGTGATTGACGGGGGGCGGGCGTATGACGTGTCGGAGCTGGGGTGGGATCATTGAGGAAAGCGGGGAGGTGGGGAGGGAAGGAGAGAACCCGCCCCCCAACCCCCTCCCTCAGGGAGGGGGCTTCGGAAGGGAGAGGGAGAAACGGAAGGAGAGAGGGGGAGCACGGCCGGGCGCCCCCTCCAATGCGTCCAGCCGTGGCAACCGAAGAGGCCGTGGGGTCAGTCGAGGCGGGGAGGCGGGAGAGAGTCACGGGCTGAAAGCCCCGTGCCACGTGTGGAGAGATATGCCGCAGCTCGTGATCGAGAGCCAGTCCGAGGAGCAAACCGCGACCGTCGGGGCTGCGCTCGCGGCGGTGCTGCGGCCGGGGGACTTCCTCGGGCTGCACGGGGAACTGGGCGCGGGGAAGACGGCGATGGTCCGCGGGATCGCGCAGGGGCTGGGGATCGAGCCCTCCGTCGTGAGCAGCCCGACGTTCGTCGTCGCGCACGAGTATGAACCGGAGTTCGTGAGAGCTGGAGGAAGCGGAACGATGCCGCTGTGGCACATCGACGCCTACCGGCTCATGGGGGCGGACGAGCTGGAGAGCATCGGCTGGGACGTGGTCACCGACGGGCGCGGGGCGGTGGTCGTGGAGTGGGCGGAGCGGATCGAGGAGGCGCTTCCCGCGCCGGGCAGCGACCGCCGCGGCGATGTGCGGCTGTCGCACGCGGGGGAGACGTCGCGCCGGATCGAGCTGACGCTCCCCGGAGCGTGGGCGGGGCGGGAGGGATGGGGGGCGGTGGCCGCGCTGGCGGAGGGAGCGCGGGGCCGGCTGCCGGAGGGGTGGGTGCGGTGCCCGATCACGAAGCGGCCGGTCGCGCCGGACAGCCCGACGTTCCCGTTCTTCGACGAGCGGGCGCGGATGTCGGACCTGGGGAAGTGGCTCAGCGGGGAGTACACCGTCAGCCGCGAACTGGTGGAGGAGGACCTCGACGACCCGGAAGTCCGCCCCTGAGGCCGCGGCGAGGGGGCGAGGGGCGTGGCGGGGGAGTTCATCCAAGCGGTGTGAAGGCGGCGGGCTTGGTCTCATCCGTGTGGAGCCCGTACGATCGGCGTGATGTTACCGAAGCAGACCCGATGGATGGCCCTTGGCGCGGCGGTGGTGGGCGGGGCGTTTGTCGGCGTGTTGCCGGCCGCGGCGCAGGATGGGGCCGGCGCGGCGGAGGGGGCTGGGGGCGCGGCGGGGCACGTCTCGCTGTGGACGCTGTTCTGGCAGTCGGCGGACCTGTTCACGATCCTGCTGGTGGGGGCGAGCGTGGCGGCCGCGGCGGTGATCGCCCGGTGCGCGATCGAGATCCGCGAGCGGTACATCATGCCGCCGGAGTCGGAGAAGACGATCCGCACGCTGACGCACAAGCGGGAGTGGGAGGAGCTGTACCGGTTCGTGAAGGAGGATGAGGCGTTCGTGAGCGTGGTCGTCCGGGCCGCCCTGGAGGCGCCGCCGGAGACGGACTCGTCCCGGGAGGCGGCGGAGCTCGCGGCCTCGGAGCAGTGCGCCATGTGGTTCCGGCGGATCGAGGCGCTCAACATCCTGGGGACGCTGGGGCCGCTGCTGGGCCTGGCGGGGACGGTGTGGGGGATGATCATCGCCTTCGCGTCGCTGGGGGAGACCGGCGGGCAGGCGGGGCCGGGGGACCTGTCGCTGGGGATCTCCAAGGCGCTGTTCCACACGCTGCTGGGGCTGATGCTGGCCGTGCCCGCGCTGGGGGCGCTGGGGTTCTTCCGGGCGCGGGTGGACCGGCTGTGCACGCGGGGGATGGTGGTCAGCGCGGCCCTGGTGGAGATGCTCATCGCGGCCCGGGAGAAGCATGGCTAGGCGGGCCAGGCGAATCCATCGGCCGGCGCACCTCCGCCGCGGCGGGCTCGGCGGCCACGGCGGCGGGCACATCAACGTCACGCCGATGATCGACGTGGTGATGTGCCTGATCGTCTTCTACCTCATCGTCGGGCGGCTGGCGTCGCAGCAGCTCGCGGCGGTGGAGCTGCCGGAGACCGGCGTCGGGGTGGAAAAGGAGCAGGAGTCGGCGCTGGTGGTCAACGTGTCGGAGGGGGCTGGTGGGGAGGGGGTGGAGGGAAGCGCGGGCGAGCTGAGCGTGCGGATCGTCGTCGAGGGACGCGAGGTCGCCGGGCCGGCGGGGCTGGAGGCGCTGGTGCGGCAGCGGCTGCTGGAGGCGCCCGGGACGGTCGTGCAGGTCCGCGGCGGGAAGCGGCTGCCGTACGGCGCGGTCGAGCCGGTGCTGCACGCGTGCGCGAGGGCGGGGGCGGGGACGGTTCAGCTCATGGCCGAGCGCGCGGAGGGGACCAGCAGGACCGGCGGCGCAAGGAGGGGCGGCGGGTGAGCGCATCGTCGAACGGGTTCCGGAGGCGGGATGCGCGATTCGCCGCGGCGTCGGCGGCGGGGGGCGGTCACGGCGCGTTCGGGCCGAACATGACGCCGATGGTGGACATCGTGCTGGTGATCCTGGTCTTCTTCATGGCCGCGACGGCGTTCATCGGCGAGGAATGGTTCCTGCGCAGCGCGATCGAGACGAAGCAGGAGACTCCCGCCGCGGCGGCGGACGCCTTCGAGCTGCCCCCGGTGCGGCTGGAGATCGTGCTCGACCGCGGATCGTCGGAGACGCTGGCGACCGGCCTGGGGGTCGAGCGCGCCCCGCTGGCGACGCTCCCGGGCCGCCTCGCGGCGTTCACGCAGGGAACGGCAGTGGACCAGATCGAGGTGATGATCCGCCCCGCGCCGGAGGTGCCGTACGAGGACGTGGTGCGGGTGCACGAGGCGTGCGCGGGGGTGGGGATTGAGAAGATCGGGTTGGGGGAGAGGTGAGGGGGAAGGGAGATAGGCACTCGGCGCTAGGCGTTCGGCACTCGTGGTTGTTGCGGGGGGCTACGGCGATTGAGCAGCACGATCTCGGTATGATCTGCGGCGATGGCCCGCCGTCGCATCCTCATCCCGTGCGAGATCACGCTGCGCGGCCTTCGGGTGCGCGCCGACCGGCGCGTGCCGCGGGCGTTCCATGGTCGGACCTTCGACTGGCTCGATGTGACCTTCGCCCCAACGGCTGCGGGTGGGCTGCGGCTCTGGACCGAGAGCGGCGAGCCGCTCTCCCATGAGGGATGCGAGGTGAGGGCCTCGCTGGCCCCGAACAGCGCAGCGCCCCGCGCGCAGTGGCGCGCGATCCGCGGCAGCCTGAAGGAAGGGGACTTTCATCTGGCGAGGTCCATCGGGCGCGGGAGGGTCTTCACCGATCGATACGGGGGGCTGGCGATCTTCCTGCCGTTGATTGTTCTTGCCGGCATCCTGATTATCGCTCTGGGCAGGCCCGGCGCGCTTGTGCCGCTCGGTGTGATGCTTGCCCTTGTGCTCCTGGGGGCGACGCCAGCGCTGCACCTGCTCCGCCGCACGCCCGTTCGGTTCGTTCTCGACGCCGCGGGGATCCGGGCCGCCTTCGATGGCGGCGCGGAGTTCACAGGCTGCTGGCGCGACCTCCGCGCGCTCAGGCTTCGGGGCCCGGTGTGGCGGCTGGAGTTCAACGACGGGGGCGTGCTTGAGCTGCTTGCTCTTCCCGAGGTCGGGGCGGCGCTGCAACTCATCGACGAGCGCGTGGGTCCCGCCGGCGTGAGGGCGAGGCGCGAGCGGGAGGCCCGGGGCTGGACCGTCGGGCAGCGCCTGGCCGCGATCTGCGTGACGCTCGGGCTGGCCGGGGGAGCGGCGATCTACGTGGTGTTCACGCGGGCGATGATGCCCAAAGCGGCCATCGCTGCCCTCGGCTTTGCATTGTCCTGGGCCATGCTTCCGGCGGCCTTCCGGCTCCAGCTGTGGGCGAACCATCGAATGCAGGCGCGGCTTGCCGCATCGCGGCGGCGTCGTGCGGCAGCGGCCCGCGCAGCGGAGCCAAGCGGGTCACGCGCTTAGCCGCGGCGGTGCGGCATGGCGACGCGTGTTCCCGAGATGCCGCTCGGGGATCCCTCCATGCTCCTTGCTACGGCCGCGCCTTGGCGTAGATCACCAGCCGGTGCCCCTCCGCCACCAGGCCCCGCTCGGCGCAGATCCTGTCCCGCAGGGCGATCAGCTCGGGGACGTCCAGGGGGATGATCTCCTTCGTGTCCACCCGCACCAGCAACCCCCCGCTCCTCCGCCCGTAGGCGAGCTGGTAGTGGCTCTGCTCGGAGTCGAACAGGACCTGCTGGATGATCCCCGCCTCCTGGAGGAGCTTGATCGTCCGGTAGATCGTCGCCTTGGAGACCCGCAGGCCGGACTTCTGCATGGACTCCAGGAGCTGGTCGGCCTGGAAGACGTCGTCGCGCTGGATGATGGCGTCGAGGATCTGGGCCCGCTCGGGGGTGTACTTCAGGCCTTCGCTCTTGAGCTTGCGCCGGAAGACCGCGCAGAGCGGCTCGATGATGTGGAGGTCGTCCAGGTCGTCCTCGCCCCTTCCCCGGGGGGTGTCGAGCTCCAGCGGCGGCAGGTCCATACGGGGCATCCTACGTCGGACCGCGAGAAAAGGGGCGGGGGCGGGGTGGGAGGAAGAGGGGCG
Organism: Planctomycetaceae bacterium; assembly: GCA_044507535.1. Lineage (GTDB taxonomy): Bacteria > Planctomycetota > Phycisphaerae > Phycisphaerales > UBA1924 > CALAFV01. The sequence continues at coordinate 5,145 of JBIQJK010000074.1, forward strand.
GGCCGGACGGGGCCGGGTGGTTTAGACTCCCGCCGTGGAAACGCGGACACGACAGCGCCAGACGGGCGGCCGCCCCCAGCCCGCGGGCTCGCCGCAGCAGCCGCAGGCCGGCGCGGCGGCGCGGTGGATCGGGCCGGTCGGGTTCGGCGTGCTGCTGCTAGCGTCGGCGCTGTGGCTCTCGACCCGCGGGCTCGGCCCGGATGTGCCGCTGGCGGCGGGGGCGGCCTCCGCGGTGTGGATGATCCTGGCCGCCGGCGGGCTCGCCGCGGCGTACGTCGCGGGGGCGGTGGGGATCGGGCGGCTCGCGGCGTGGGGGTTGCTGGGGCGGTCGTCCGAGTCGCGGACGTGGGTCCAGGCCGCGCTCGGGGTGGGGGTCATGCTGCTGCTGAGCCACCTGCTGGGGATGGCCGGGGCCCTGGGCGGGGCGACCGGGGTGTACGTCGCCTGGGGGGTCGTGGTGGCGGGGGTGCTGCTGCTGACGGATCAGGTCGTGCGGGCGGAGCTGCGGCCGGAGAACTGGCCGGTCCTGCCGGGGTGGGGCGTGCTGGCGGCGCCGGGGATCGCGGTGATGCTGGTGGCCGCGGCGAGCCCGCCGGGGGTGCTGTGGGCGAGCGAGGCGGGGGGGTACGACGTGCTGAGCTACCACCTGCAGCTGCCGAAGGAGTGGATCGAGAGCGGGCGGCTGTGGCCGGTGGAGCACAACGTCTACTCGTTCCTGCCGAGCTACATGGAGGCCGCGTTCATGCACCTGGGGGTGATGGGGCGGGTCTTCGGCGGGGGAGGCGGGGGCGCCGGGTACATCGCGGGGGACGGGGTCGCGCTGGTGGCGGCGCAGATGCTGCACGCGCTGATCGGGGTGCTGGGGGCAGCGCTGGTGGGGCGCCTCGTGTGGTCGGTGCTGACGGCGCGGGCGGTGGGGGAGCGGACGGCGGCGTTCGCGGGGGTGCTGGCCGCGGCAGTGGTGGTCTCGACGCCGTGGGTCGTGGTCGTGGGGTCGATGGCGTACAACGAGCTGGCGGTGGTCGCGCTGGGGGCGGGGGCGATGCTCGTGGCGGTCGATCGTGGGATGCGCCCGTGGCGGCGCGGGATGCTGGCGGGGCTGCTGGTCGGGCTCGCGTGCGGGGCGAAGCCGACGGCGGCGTTCACCGCGGGCCCGGTGGCGGGGCTGCTGCTGCTGGGGATGGTCACGAAGGCAGAGGGTGCGCGGGGGGGGGGGGGCCGGAAGGGGGGTGGGGGGGGTGATGGCCGCGAGCGGGTCCGCGGCCGCACTGCTGGTCATGCTGCCGTGGCTGGCGCGGAACTGGCTGGCCAGCGGGAACCCGGTCTTCCCGTTCGCGGCGGGGGTGCTGGGGCGCGGGCACTGGTCCGAGGAGCAGGTCGAGCGGTACGCGGGGGCGCACCGGTTCGACGGCGGGTGGGGGGAGCGGCTGGACCTGCTGCTGTCGGCCGATCGCGGGGCGATGCACCCGCAGTGGTTCATCCTCTTCGCGGCGGGGATCGCGGGGCTGCTGGCCGCGCTGGCGTGGCGGCGGTCGAGGCGAGTCGCGGGGATGCTGGGGCTGGGGCTGGCGGCGCTGGCGCTGGCGTGGATGTGGCTGACGCACGCGCAGTCGCGGTTCCTGCTGCCGGCGGCGCCGGTGCTGGGGGCGGGTGTGGGGCTGGGGGCCGCGGCGCTGGTGGCGGCGGTGGCGCAGGGGGTGTCGGCGGGGGATGGGAGCGGGACAGCCGTGGCGAAGCGGCGGTGGCTGCCGGTGGCCGCGGCGGTGGTGTGCGGGGGGCTGCCGCTGGCGCTGGCGTTCCGGACGGTGAACATTTTTCTCTCGCAGGCGGGCGGGTACCCGAACCTGGGGGTGAGCCTGGGGGTGGGGGCGATGACCTACCTGCCGATCGCGGCGGACTACGACGCGCTGCCGGAGTGGGACCGGCGGCAGGTCCGCGAGCGGGCGCCGCGCCCGGAGGCGTACGCGAACCTGGTGATCGACCCGGACGACACGATCTACCTGATCGGCGACGCGACGCCGCTGTACTACGCGGGGAAGGTGCTGTACCACACGACGTGGGACGCCTCGCCGCTGGCGGAGCTGATCGTCGAGAACCCGGGGCGGGCGGACGGGCCGATGGGGCGGGTGTGGGCGGAGAAGCTGTACGAGCGCGGGGTGCGGTACGTGCTGGTGAACGCGGCCGAGCTGGCGCGACTGATCGACAAGGACGGGTGGTACGACCCGGTGATCACCGTCGCGGCGGTGGACCTGTGGGTCAGCGCGACGTGCGAGCGGGTGCGGCACTGGCCGGAGCGGGGGCAGTACCTGTACCGCCTGAGGCCGCCGGGGGCGGATAATTCGACCAGGGAAGGGGATCCGGAGTGACGATGCGGCCGGGTGTTGCGGCGGTGGAGGACGGGGCCGCGGCGGGGTCGTCGGCCGCGCCGGCGCGGTCGCGCCTGCGGCTGGCGGTGCAGGCGGTCGGGTTCTGCGTCGGGCTGGGGCTGCTGTGGTGGTGCGGGGCCGAGGCGCTCAAGCCGCAGAACCGCGAGAAGCTGTCGCTGCTGGCGGAGGCGAGCCTGTGGCAGGTCGCGGGGATGGTGGGGCTGACGCTGGCGAGCCTGGCGCTCAACGGGAGCATGTTCTGGGTGGCGCTGCGCCCGGTGCGGCGGCTGGCGTGGGCGGACGTGGTGGCGGTGAACATCATCGCGACGCTGCTGGCGCTGCTGCCGTTCAAGCTGAGCGTGCTGTTCCGGGTGCTGTACCACCGGACGCGGGACCGGGTGCCGGTGCTGACGATCGGGGCGTGGCTGGCGGCGTTCGCGGCGGCGATGCTGGTCGTGGTGGCGCCGGTCGCGTTGGTCAGCTACCTGGCGGCGCGCGCGGAGGCCGAAGGGGCGACGGGGACGCCGGCGTGGTGGCCGGCGGTGCCCGCGGGGGCGGCGGTGGCGCTCGCGGCGGGGATGGTCGTCGCGAGCCGGGTCGTCATGACGCGGTGGGGGTGGTCGTTCGTCGAGCGGCTGACCGGGCTCGTGCCCGGGGCGAGGGCGCGCGAGCTGGTGCGGTCGCGGCTGCTCCCCCGCGCGCACGAGGGGGTGCTGATGCTCGGGGCGCCGGGGGCCGTGGGCGCGGCGGTGGTGATGCGGCTGGCGGACATCGCGTTGCAGACGGCGCGGTTCCTGCTTGCCGCGTCCATCGTGGGGCAGCCGATCTCGCTGGAGCTGGCCGTCCTCGCGGCGAGCGCGTACTTCCTGATCGGCGTGGTCGCGCCGACCGGGTCGCTGGGGGTGCGCGAGGCGGGGACGGCGGGGGTGTTCGCCGTGATGAAGAGCGACGAGTTCATGGTGGTGGTGCTGACGATCAGCGCGGCGGAGACCGTGGTGCTGCTGGGGACGGGGGTGCTGGCGGCGGTGTGGCTGCGGGTGGATCGGCTGGTGCGGCCGGCGAGTCGTAGGATGGACTGATGCGGCTCGCACTCGCCCAGATCAACCCCACCGTCGGCGACCTCGCCGGCAACGCCGCGATCATCGCCCGGTTCACCGATGAGGCGCGGGCGAAGGGGGCGGACCTGGTCGTCTTCCCCGAGCTGTGCCTGACGGGGTATCCGCCGAAGGACCTGCTGATGCAGGAGGGGTTCATCGACGCCGCGGCGGCGGAGGCGAAGCGGCTCGGAGAGGGGCACAGCGCGGGGATCACGCTGGTCTTCGGCGTGCCGCTGCCGGTGAAGGGGCCGGGGGGGAGGCGGGTTGGGGTGGCGAACTCGCTGCTGGCGTACCGCGACGGGACGATGCTGGCGTACTACGACAAGCGGCTGCTGCCGACGTACGACGTCTTCGACGAGGACCGGTACTTCGTGCCGGGGAGCCGGGCGGTGATCATCGACGTGCCCGGGAGGGACGGGGGCGTGACACGGGTCGGGCTGTCGATCTGCGAGGACCTGTGGCGCGGGGAGGACGTCGGGTTCAGCGAGCGGTACCGGAGCAGCGCGGACCCGGTGATGGAGCTGGCCGCGCCGCCGGACGGCCGGCCGGGGGCGGAGGTCATCATCAACCCGTCGGCGAGCCCGTTCGCGCTGGGCAAGGGGAAGCGGCACCGGGAGCTGCTGCGGTCGCACGCGACGCGGCACAAGATCTACATCGCCGCGGTGAACCAGGTCGGGGGGAACGACGAGCTGATCTTCGACGGGCACGCGGCGGTGTACGACCCGGCGGGGGCGCTGATCGCGGCCGGGCCGGGGTTCGAGGAGGCGCTGACGGTCGTGGACATCGACCCCGGCGTGTGGGAGCCGCCGCGGCCGCACAGCGACGACCTCGTCATGGACCTCACCGAGGACCGCAGCATGGCCGACCCGATGCTGGTCGCGCCCGATGAGGAGCTGCTGCTGCGGGCGCTGGTGCTGGGGACGCGGGACTACTGCCGCAAGACGGGGTTCCGCAGCGCGGTGCTGGGGCTGTCGGGGGGGATCGACTCGGCGGTGGTGTGCGCGATCGCGGCGCTGGCGCTGGGGCCGGAAAACGTGCTGGGCGTGCTGATGCCCAGCCGGTACTCGTCGGAGGGGTCGGTGACCGACGCGGTCGCCCTCGCCGGGGCCCTGGGCGTGAGGCACGTGACGGTGCCGATCGAGGGGCCGTTCGCGGCGATCCTCGACGCGCTCGAGCGGCCGCTGGCGGACGGACCGGAGGGGAGCGCGGGGATCACGGAGGAGAACCTCCAGTCGCGCCTCCGCGGGACGATCATCATGGCGTTCTCCAATCGCCTGGGGGCCATCGCGCTGACGACGGGGAACAAGAGCGAGCTCGCCGTGGGGTACGCGACGCTCTACGGGGACATGAACGGCGGCCTGGCGGTGCTCAGCGACGTGACGAAGCAGCGCGTCTACCGGCTGGCGCGGTGGATGAACGCGTGCTGGCAGGCCGCGGGGTTCGAGCGGCCGCCGATCCCCGAGTCGTCGATCACCAAGCCCCCGTCGGCCGAGCTGCGCCCGGACCAGAAGGACCAGGACACGCTCCCGCCCTACGAAGTCCTCGACGAGATCATCGAGCGGTACGTCGTGGGGCGGCAGTCGCCCCAGCGGATCGCTCGGGAGACGGGCTTCGACGCGGCGACGGTCGCCCGGACCGTGCGGATGATCGACCTGAGCGAGTACAAGCGCAAGCAGGCGGCGCTGGGGCTGAAGGTCACCGGCGTGGCGTTCGGATCGGGGCGGAGATTCCCGATCGCGCAGCGGTACCGGCCGGAGCGTGAGCTCGGGTGAGCAAGGCGGGGGCAGATCGCGGGGAGAGCGGGGAACTGCGGAGTAGACAGAAGCGGAAGAGGTTCAACGCGAAGGCCGCGAAGAACACGAAGAAGGGCAGAAGAGAAGAGAACGCGGGGGTAGCGGGGAAAGCGGGGTAGAGCGGGGGAATACAAGAAGTTGAACAGCGGCTCGTGGCGCCACCACGCGCCAAGCCTCATCCGGCACCAACCCTCTTCAACCCCTTTCCCGCTTCCCTCTGCGCCCCCTCGGTGCCTCGGTGCCTCTGTGGTCGGTCTTCTACCTCTTCCCCGCGATCTGCCCTTCACGACAACGTTCACTCGCGTCCGGGAGCGGGCGGCGTCGAGCGGGTCGCGAGGTGGTCCGGGGCTGGATTGACGCCGGCCGCGTCGATGGCCGCGGGGTCGTGGCCGCCGACGGCGCGGTTGGCCGCGTCGCCCAGGGGGGCGGCGGTGAAGCCGAGGATGATGACGCCCGCGGCGGAGATCAGGCCCGCGGCGATGCGCGTCGGGAAGGGCGTGCGAACAACGAGGCCGCCGGTGATCGGCTCCTCGGGCTTCTCCAGCAGCGGGGCCGCGGCCAGGCGGAGGTAGTAGTACGCCGCGATGGCGGAGTTGAGGCCCAGGATGACCACCAGCGGGATCTCGCCCGCGGCGATGCCGGCGGTGAACAGCGGGAGCTTGGCGACGAAGCCGTAGGTCAGCGGCAGGCCCAGGAGGCCGACGGCCGAGAGGACCATGGTCCAGCCGAGGGCCGGGTGGGTGGCGCACAGGCCGCGGAGGTCGGCGACGGAGTCCGCCTCCTCCATCTCGCCGGCGCGGTTGCGCCGCTCGAGGGAGGCGACGACGGCGAAGGCGCCGACGTTCATGACGCCGTAGGCGAGGAGGTAGAACAGCACGGCGGCGACGCCGCTGGAGGCGAAGGTCTCGCCGGGGCCGGCGATGAGGCCGACGAGCATGTACCCGGAGTGGGCGATGGAGGAGTAGGCGAGGATGCGCTTGACGGAGTTCTGCAGGATCGCCAGGACGTTGCCGGCGGTCATCGTCAGCACCGCGATGACCCACAGCGGGGCGTAGAGGAAGCCGGGGAGGCCGTCGCCGGCGGGGCCGTGGTTCCAGCCGACGGCGGCCAGCAGGAGGATCAGGGCGAAGAAGCCGGCGGACTTGGGGACGAAGGCGAGGAAGGCGGAGATGGGGGCGGCGGCGCCCTGGTAGACGTCCGGGGTGTAGAAGTGCATCGGCACCGCGGCGATCTTGAAGCCGACGCCGACGACGGCCATGACCAGCCCGGCGACCGCGATCATGTTGAACCCCGCGCCGGAGGCGGCCTGGGCGGCCAGGGCGTCGCGGATCTCGACCAGGTGCGTGGTGCCGGTGGCGCCGTAGATCAGGGCGAAGCCGTAGAGGAAGACGGCCGCGCCCATGGCCCCGAGGAAGAAGTACTTGACCGCGGCCTCCACCGAGCGGTTGCGGGTGGTGGAGATGGCGACCATGACGTAGGTCGGGAGGCTGGTGAGCTCGAGGGAGAGGAAGAGCCAGATCAGGTCGTCGGCGCCGGCGCAGAGCATCAGGCCGGTGAGGGAGAAGAGGAAGAAGGAGTAGAACTCGGCGCGGTTGGAGCGCAGGGGCTCGAACCTGCCGCCGCGGGCGACCGCCGCCTCCAGGTCGCGGTCGGCGACGCCGGGCATGAGCAGCAGCAGGAGGATGCCGACGGCGGCGGTGATGACCTTGCCGTAGATCGCCACGCCGGGGAGAAGGCCCAGGTCGGGCCCGGGGGCGAAGACCGCGAGCAGGCCCGCGGCGAAGAGGCCGAGGCCGCACAGCGGCGCGCACAGGGCGCGGACCGAGCGGTTGTGGGAGAGCCCGACGACCATCACGACGCAGGTCGTGACGAACAGGGCGATCTCGGGCCAGAGTGTCTGGATCTTCTCGATCACTCGGTCGGCTCCTCGCCGGGCTCGGCGATGCTCTCGTCGTCGGCGTCAACGCCCGCCGGGGCCTCGCCCCGCTTGATGGCCTCCTGCGCCAGCGCCTGCTCGATGGAGCCGGCGAGCTGCTTGGTCGGGTGCTCCAGGGCGCGGAGGACGGGCGTGGGGTAGAGGCCCAGCCCCAGGCAGAGCGCCGCCAGCGGGGCCAGAACGGTGATCTCGCGGGCGGTCAGGTCCCGCGGCAGCGGGGCGTGCCCGCCGGAGGTCTCGGCGGAAGAGGGGGAGGCGTGGTGGGCGGCGTGGCCGTGCGGCTCGCGGAGCTCGCCCCAGACGATGCGGCCGAGCATGTAGAGCAGGTAGATCGCGGTGACGATCATCCCCGAGGCGGCCGCGGCGGCGTACCACGGGCCGAGGCGGCCGGCGGTGCCGGCGCGGACGGCGTGCTCGGACCACCCGCCGTCGGCCTGGAAGGCGCCCAGCAGGCACATGAACTCGCTGACGAAGCCGTTGAGCCCGGGCAGGCCGACGGACGCCATGGTGAAGAAGACCATGAAGGTCGCCCAGATCGGCATGCGGCCGGCCAGGCCGCCGAGCTCCTTCATCGAGCGGGTGTGGTACCGCTCGTACATCATGCCGATCAGGAGGAAGAGCGCGCCCGTGGAGAGGCCGTGGTTGAGCATGTAGAGGATCGAGCCGGAGAGGCCGATCCCGTTGAGGGCGAACAGGCCCAGCACGCAGAAGCCCAGGTGCGAGACCGAGGAGTAGGCGACGAGCTTCTTGACGTCCGTCTGCACCCAGCAGATCAGCCCGGCGTAGAGGATGCCGATGATCGCCAGCACGGCGATGAAGGGGGCGAACTCGACCGCGGCCAGCGGGGTGAAGCCCAGGGCGAAGCGGTAGATGCCGTAGGTGCCGAGCTTCAGCAACACGCCGGCGAGGATGACCGAGCCGGCGGTGGGGGCCTCGGTGTGCGCCAGGGGGAGCCAGGTGTGCACCGGGAAGATCGGGACCTTGATGGCGAAGCCGAGCATCAGCGCCCCGAAGACCCATGCCTGCGTGGCCGCGGGCATGGCCCGGGCGGCGCGGGCGAGGTCGTAGAAGGCGAAGGTCCACGCCCCGGCGCCGTCGGCGTAGCGGTAGACCTGCCACCAGGCGACGTAGACCAGCCCGGCGAGCATGATGATCGAGCCGGTGAAGGTGTAGAGGAAGAACTTGGTCGCCGCGGCCTTGCGGTTGGAGCTGCCGTAGAGGGCGATCAGGATGTACATGGGGACGAGGGTGAACTCGAAGAAGATGAAGAAGACGATCGCGTCGCGGGCGAAGAAGACGCCCGTCATGGCGGCCTGCAGAACCAGCAGCCAGCCGTAGTAGGTCTTGACCCGCTCGGTGATCGCCGTGTAGGAGGCCAGCACGCAGATGGGCCCCAGCAGGACCGTCAGCGCCACCAGCAGCATGGAGACGGTGTCGGCGCCGAGGGCGAAGTTCAGGCCCAGGGCGGGGATCCACGGGCGGACGTAGTCGTGCAGGTCGGTCGCGCCGGTGGTCCAGGAGAAGAGGCTGGTGCCCATCCACGCGAAGACCGCGACGGGGGCGAGCGTGCCGACCATGGCGAGGGCGCGGGCCCACCTGGGCGGGAAGACCGCGACGGCCAGGGCCGCCAGCAGCGGCAGCACGATGAGCATGACCATGATCACAGGGCACCCCCCATCGCCGCGGCGGCGACAACCAGGACGATCCCGACGCCCGCGGCCATCTTCAGGGCGTAGTCGTGCAGCACGCCGCTCTGCGTCGGCCGCAGGGCCCGGCCCGCCCCCCTGGGGAGGTAGCCGAAGAGGTTGACCAGGCCGTCAACCAGCAGGGCGTCGATCCAGCGGAAGATGTGCGAGATGGCCAGCAGCGGCAGGCGGACCACCGCGTTGTAGAACTCGTCCACGTACCACTTGTTCTGCGCCCAGCGCGGAATCGGGCCCAGCATGGGCAGGAGCTTGTCGGCCGCGGCGGTCTCGGCGGTGCGCCGGCCCTTGAGGTGCAGCAGGTAGGCGATGACGATGCCGATGAAGCCCACGACCGCGGAGATGTAGTACATCGCCTCGTGCGGGTTGAAGCCCAGGATGGCGCCGTGGGCGGCGTGCCCGGCGGCCTCGCCGTGGTGATGGGCGGCGTCGGCGGCGTGGACGGCGTTCAGGCCGTTGTAGGTCGAGGCGTTGTGGGCCAGGTCCGCGACCCAGTGGGTCGGGTAGGCGACGGCCGCGACGATGGACGCGACGGCGAGCACCGCGAGAACGAGGTTGATGGCCCAGCCGGGGGCGTGGGGGTGGAACTCGCCGCCGTGAGACTCCTCGGCGAGGGCCGCCTCCTCGGCGTCGAGCTCCTCGGGGCCGGTCTCGTGGCCGTGGCCGTGGCCGTGATCGTGGCCGCCGGCGTGGGCGTGGTGCTCGTCGCCGGGGTGGTACTCCTTGGGCCCGACGAAGACGCGGAAGAAGACGCGGAAGGTGTAGTACGCCGTCAGGCCGGCGGTGAGGAGCAGGATCCAGCCGATGGCGGAGGTCGCGGGGTTGATGAACGCCTCGGCGAGGATCATGTCCTTGCTGAAGTAGCCGGCGGTGAGGGGGAAGCCGGCGAGGTTGAGGCAGCCGATGAGCATCGCGACGCCCACGATGCCCCAGCCCTTCATCCACGCCACGCCCGAGAGCCGGCGGAGGTCGAGCTGGCCGGCGAAGCCGTGCATCACGGCGCCGCAGCAGAGGAAGAGGGTGGCCTTGAAGAAAGCGTGGGTGAAGACGTGGAAGACGGCGCCAACGGGGGCCTCGACCGCGGCCAGCGAGACCACGCCCAGGCCCGCGAACATGTACCCGAGCTGGCTGACCGTCGAATAGGCCATGATCCGCTTGATGTCGAACTGGGCCATGCCGATGGTGGCCGCCAGCAGGGCCGTCAGCGTGCCGATCCAGGCGACGATGGGCAGGGCCCACTCGCTCGCCTGGTACAGCGGCAGGAAGCGGGCGACGAGGTAGACGCCGGCGGTGACCATCGTCGCGGCGTGGATCAGGGCGGAGACGGGCGTCGGGCCCTCCATGGCGTCGGGCAACCAGACGTACAGCGGGATCTGGGCCGACTTGCCGAAGGCGCCGACGGTGAACAGGACGGGGATGAGCTGGACGAGGACGGGGACCTCGCTCAGACGGCCGGAGAGGGCGGCCTCCGTGTACGGCTGGATCAGCGGCCAGAGCTTGGCGTACTCCAGCGTGCCGAACTGCACGAAGGTGAGCATGATGCCCAGGGCCAGGCCCAGGTCGCCGATGCGGTTCATGATGAAGGCCTTCTTCGCCGCGGCGACGGCGGAGGGCTTCTTGTAGAAGTACCCGATCAGCAGGTAGGAGCACAGGCCCACGCCCTCCCACCCCAGGTACAGCAGCAGCAGGTTGTCGCCCATGACCAGGCAGGCCATGGAGAAGACGAACAGGCCGAAGGCGGCGAAGAAGCGGTTGAACCCGGCGCCGACGTCGTGGGCCATGTACTCGCTGGCGTACAGGGCGATCAGCGTCGCCAGGCCGGTGACGAAGAGCATCCACAGCAGCGTCAGCGAGTCGATGTAGAACGAGAAGTTGGCGATCAGCGACTGCGCTGTGCTCTTGCCCCAGCGGAAGTTGATCCACTCCCACGCGTGGGCGACGCCGGGCTCGGCCCCGCCGCCGGTCTTGAGGTACAGCGCGAGGGTGAAGGCGAAGGACGCGCCCAGGCAGGCCACGGTGATCCACGCCGGGACCTTGCTCCTGACCCGCAGCGCGGCGCACAGGCCGACGAGGATCACCGCCAGCAGGGGGAGGAACACGATGGGGAGGGCCAGGGCGGTGGGGGCCTGCCCGGCGGCCTTCACCGCCGCGCCGGCCGCGGGCGGGGCATCCGCCAGCGCCGTCACGCCAAGTCCCATCGCCGCGCCGATCTGTCCGAGGACCTCGACCACTCGCACCCGCCTCTTCTTCCCGCCCCGACCCCGGTGTGCCTTGCTACCAACCGTGTGCCGTCGCCCCCCGCCCCCGGACTTCCCACGCCGCGTTCAGCCCTTAAGCTCCGACCAGGTCGAGGCGTCGAGCGTCTCCTTCCGCCGGAACAGGAGCACGACCAGCGCCAGGGCCATCGCCGCCTCCGCGGCCGCGATGGTCAGGACGAAGATCACGAACGCCTGCCCGGTGTAGTTCAGGTGGAAGCGGCTGAAGCCGATCAGCGCCAGCCCCGCCGCCTGGAACATCAGCTCCGTGCACAGGAACATGATGATCAGGTTCCGGCGGGTCACGAACCCCACCACGCCGATGACGAACATCGCCGCGGAGACCAGCAGGTAGTGGTACAGCGTCGCCTGCGGCATCACCGCCGGGAAGTCCGCCTGGGCCAGGATCGCCAGCTCGGTCATGATCGTGCCCCCGCGGCGGCGCCGGGCCCGGCGGCCCGGGCCTGCTCGTCCAGCTCCACCCGCTTGCGCGACAGCACCACCGCCCCCAGCATCGCCATCAGCAGGATCACGCCCGCGATCTCGATCGCGCCCGGGTTGGCCGCGATCAGCTCGAAGGCGATCCCCTCGGTGTTCGTCAGCGCCAGGTCCACCGGCAGCTCCACGACACGGGTCCCGCCCCCCTCGCCGCCGGCGACCACCGCCGTGCGGGCCTCGACGTCGATCCGGGCCACCCCCGCCTCGTCCACCACGATCGACTCATCCCGCCCGATCACCCCCGCCTCGCGCAGGGCCCGCTCCACCCGCCCGGGGACCGCCGCCAGAAGCCGGGCGTCGCCGAACCGCTCGGGGGCCGGCAGGGCCGCGGCCCCGCGCCCCAGCAGCGTCGCCAGCAGCGCCACCAGCACGAAGCCCACGACCGTCGCCGCGATCGGCTCGCGGCTGTAGCGGTCGTAGTCCCGCAGGACGTCCACCTCCTCGGCCGTGGGGGCCTCGGTGGCCAGCATGATCACGAACAGGTAGGTGATCAGGATCGCCCCCGCGTAGACGATGATCAGCGCGAAGGCCATGAACTCCGCCGAGAGCAGCAGGTACATCCCCGACGAGGCCAGGATCGTCAGGATGAAGTACAGCGCGGCGTAGACCGGACGCGGGTGGCTGATCACCCGCAGCGACGCCCCCAGGGCGATCAGCGCGAAGATGTAAAACAGAAAGCTCGGGACCCCCTCCGCCCCGGCGCGCACCCCGACGGCCAGGAAGATCCCTCCCAGGCCGATCGCGGCGATCAGCGCGCCCACGAGCTGCGGGCTGACGCCCCGTCGCGGCAGGGCCAGCGCTAATCCCAGCGCGCCGAGCGCACAACCGCCGTAGAGCAGGATCGGATTGAAGAGCTCACTCAAAGCGGGGTGCTCCGCGAGCCGCAGCGGGGGTGGTGTTCGTGTTTGGGACGGGCAGGCGGAGCCTGCTTGGACCGTTCCTGTCTCGCCGCAGGAGTTCCGGTCCTGCGGGGTGGTGAGGATAGATCCCCGTCGCTCGGGGTTCAACACGGGGGAAAGTCGGTAGAGCCCCCGCGGCAGGTACCATCCGGCGGAATGATGTCCCCGCCTCCCCCCCACTCCACCCCCCCCCCCTCCCCCCCTCCACCCCCTCCCGCGCCGGCCGGGGGCCTGCTCCGTCGGGAATCCATCCCGAACCTGCTGACCGTCGGCCGGCTGGTCCTCGCCGTCGCCCTGTTCGGGATGTTGACGCCGTGGCGGATCGGGGAGTCCGCCGCGGCGGCGAGCCGGGGGGCAGGGACGGGAGGGGTGGACCCGTGGCTGATCGGGGCGGCGGTCCTCTTCGTCGTCGCCGCGGCCACCGACGCCCTCGACGGCTACCTGGCCCGAAAGTGGAGCGTCGTCTCCGCCTTCGGACGCATCATGGACCCCTTCGCCGACAAGCTGCTCGTCATCGGGTCGTTCGTCTTCCTCGCCGGCCCGGGGTTCTGGTGGATGGAACCGGGGGGATCCGGGGGCGGCGTGCAGGCCAGCGGCGTCCACCCGTGGATGGTCGCCGTCATCCTCGGGCGCGAGTTGCTGGTCACCTCCATCCGCGGAACCCTCGAGGGCCAGGGGATCCCATTCCCGGCCACCGCCAGCGGCAAGTGGAAGATGATCCTCCAGTCGGTCGCCGTCCCGGCGGTCCTCGTGCTCGTCGCCCTCGGCGGCGGGCGGGGGGACCTCTCCGACCCGCTGACCCTGGCGATCCGCATCCTCGTCTGGGCGACGGTCCTGGTCACGGTGTGGTCGGGCGTGCCGTATGTGGTGAGCGCAAAGCGGGCGCTGAGCGCGCCAGGGCCGGGGGGAGGGGGGGCGGGAGGGGGGGCGGGCCGCT
>JBIQJK010000075.1:0-18560 GCA_044507535.1 Planctomycetaceae bacterium
CTTGCACCACATGGCCAAGAGCAATCCGCGTGCCATTGTGTTAGGGGTTCTTAGTCGAGAACCGGGCTGAGTTCGGGTGAAGCCAGCGGCGTGGTTGGCGTGAGGAGCGTCCCCGCTGTTCGACGAACTGGCCTCGCTCTCGTGCCGACTCAGGCTTTGGCAGGCTGAGTCTACGATAGATGGAGTGCCCGCCCTCAACTGAAGGAGACGCTGCGGAGATGACCCGAGCTTATGCCCCGAAGACCTTCCTTCGTCAATGTCCCAATGGCGCACTGAACGCATATTTCGATGCCAAGGGGATCTCGGTCGAGATCGATTGGAAGACGCTGACACCGCGCAAGATCGATCCGCTCTTCGATGCGATCGAAGAACTGCCAGACGACCAGCGGCATCGGGTTGAGCGGGACTTCCGGCTCGTATTCGAGATGGCAACCGACAAAGGCCGCCTGCTTCTCGTCGAGCAGGCCGAGGTGCTCGGTGTAGACCTCGGCGAGCGGTTTGCCGACGGCGAGAACGCGTATGCAGCGGCGATGATCGCTTTCCTGGAGCACAAAACCATCTTCGAGATCGCGTCGTGCGTTCAGGACATCTTTCGCATGGGGAACTGGCGGAAGCGCGCCGTCGGCGAGCGGCTGCACGCCAGCGAAGACACGGAGCACATTCAGACGTTCGCGGTGGCGCTCCAGCAGATCTACCAGAAGCAAGGGCGTGGACGGAGTTGCCATGTCGACCGCTACCAACGCCTCGACCCGCTACGATTCTGCTACTTCGCATACCCAGAAGACTTCCCGACGAGCGACGTCGAGTTCGACGAGGAGCACAACTTCCGACGCGTCACGCGAAGGCCGGCCCTCGAGAACGTTTTCGTCTACGACCCAGAGGCCGGGACGCTCGACATCAGCGCGACGGGGCCGAAGGAGCACAAGGAGGCTCTGGCCGAGGCCTTCTGCAAGCACATCCTTGGCCTGAAGGCTCTGCCCCCCGAAAAGACGAGGCCCGAGTACACGTTGAAGCCTGTCATGAATCCCTCGTTTCAGTTTCCGATCGAGCCGGGCGACGGCGTCGCTCGGGTAGATATTAAGTCGCTACGGCTGGACTACCCGGATGCTGAGCAGACTCGAGTCACGGTGAACGCCAGGCCGAACGGTGCTTCGAACGCGATTCACAACTCGGTACGCCGCACGCTCAATCTTTCGGCGTTCCCGCTTGAACGGCTGCATCCCTCCCGTGCGGAGGTCACTGTCGAATTCAAGCCCGTTAACGGGCGGCAAGTGAAACGGCTCAACTTTGCCATCACCTACCCGGACAGGTGTGGTCTCGGCGATGAGCCTCAGGAGCAGATTGTTCGACAAATTCTGCGGCGAGCAGGGATTTCCAATGACTAAGCCCCTACGTGAGATCCTTGGGCGCTTCGAACAGCAGCGAGCAGGCCCAATCACTGCGCAGGAAGCCCGTCGTTTGGGCATGGATCTGGTTCAGCGATTGAGTGGCCTCGGAATGCTCCGGGAAGTCACGCCTGCGACGAGCGTTCGCAACGAGGAGTGCGCGCACGCGTGTGACATGGAGCCGGAGATTGTTACGCACGCGAAGACTGGCGAGCGATTCGGCATCTACCGGTGCATGCGTGAGGAATGCGGCCTCGTACGTATTCCGCTCGAAGACCTGCGGCGGTGGGATCTCGACCTCTGTGGTGTCGCGGCAGCGCTGGCCCGGGCCGTCAGCGCCGGCGGGCAGATCGCCGTGGATGTCCAGAACCGAATGGTCGAGGTTGGGCGCGTCGTGGTTGGCGACACATGGCGCGACCTCTTCGTTGCCAGGGGCTTAGCGTGGGACGACGCGGTGACGGGGCTCGCTGATGCCCGGCGGCTGAAGGCGTCTGGTGCGCCGCTCGTCCTCGCTCTGGGCGACTTGCCGAAGGACGAAGTGTGGCCCAATTGCCACCCGGCCGTGGCCCTCCTCGTTGACCTTGTCTCGCTCGAAGACGAGGGACTCGTTGTGGATCTCTCCGCTGCAATCGAGCGACCGACGGAGCCGCACGGCAGCGCGGTCGAGAGCAAATGGATCACGGTCACCGAGGCCGGCCAGATGCTTCTGGCGGACGTGTCGGGCATCACGCTGGACCAGGCCAAGGCTCGAGTATCGAAGGCCGCGACCGCGGGCAAGTTTACCACGAACGGCAAGGAGCGTCAGGCTCGCCGGATCGACCGGGATTCGTTCAGCAGGTGGCGACTTGAGCAGCGCGAGAAGGATCTCGCGGCCTACAACTGACCCCCCCCTTGCGCGGTGCGCACCGCGCTCCGCCCCGAAAACGGGGGCAAAACGGCCCAAGGGCCGCATCGCTTGCAATCCGCAACCCCCGCCCGTATCGTGGGTTACGAGTTTCGAGCTCGGGCAAGGTCCCTCTGTCGATCCGGTGGTTGCGGGTTCGAGTCCCGTCCGCCTCGTTGAGGAAGCCCGACTTCGGTCGGGCTTTTTTCGTGGCTCCGCTTCGCTGGACTGGTGGTGCCCCGCGGGGGCCATCGGACGCAGGGGAGTTTGATCATCGTTGCGTCTGCGCTCAGCGCGGCGGCATGGGGAGGAGGGCCCGGCCAGTACATCCGATTGTGGGCGAGGTGCTGCGCTGCTCCGGGTGTTGTCACAAGCACCGAATGTGGCCGCTCTCGCGCCGGATCTCATCAGAAATCGCGTCAGTTCCGGC
Organism: Planctomycetaceae bacterium; assembly: GCA_044507535.1. Lineage (GTDB taxonomy): Bacteria > Planctomycetota > Phycisphaerae > Phycisphaerales > UBA1924 > CALAFV01. Next base: position 2,699 of record JBIQJK010000075.1, read on the forward strand.
CGATCAGCGCCTCCAACGCTTGTCAAAGGCCGTTCATGCCGTAGACTCCCCCATTGTGGGGTGAACAAATCCCACAATATTGCGTCAGTATTGTTTACGCAGGGAATTACAACTGGAGAAAGGCATGTCGAGAAAGTTGTTGTACGCGATGGCGCTCACCAGCGCGGGTGTCGCCGCACCCGCGAACGCCGAGGTCGTGCTCGGTTCGATCAGTCTGTTCTTTGGGTTCGCCGCGGAGACGACCGAGTACTCCCTGACGATGGGCTTCGGCATGATCGCTGACCGCGACAACAACAATCCGGCCAAGCGTTTCTTCGCGCTGGACGAGACCCTGGTCGGGGCCGAAGACGTGGGCGCCACCTGGGTGGCCAGCGGGGACACGGCCGCGGCGATCCGGGCGCAGTTCGCCGACGACGACCTCATCGACGGCCTCGGCTTCTACGCCTACCTCGGTGTGAACAACATCAGCGGTCGGGTCGAGGAAGGCGACTTCGGCGGCGATCTTGACATCGGCCTGATCGGCCAGCAGATGGACGAGATGCGTGTGACGCTGCTGATGTGGGACGCCTCCCCCCATTCGCAGCCCGGCTGGACGAGATTTCTGTTCCGGACCCAGTACGAGTTCGTCTCGACCATCCCCGCGCCGGGCGCGGGCGTGATGCTCGGGGCCGCGGGCCTGCTGGCGACCCGCCGGCGTCGATAAGCAGCTCATGCGGGACGACGGCGAGAGCCCTCGTCCTGCCTTTGCTTCTGCGCCGGGGCTGCGATGCAGACAGCCGGGCACCCTGGGCGTGCTCGTCGATGTGTCTGGAGGGCTGGTGTGATGCGGCTGGATGCCGCGGGACTCGGGCGTGAGGCAGGAGGTCAGCGTGACCTTGAAGCTTCCGTGCGCATCCATCTGCCGGTCGAACCAAGCCCCGGCCCCGCGTCGCAGCCAATCCGACCAGCTCAGCCCGGTACGGAGCGACGCCACACCGAGCCGCCGGTCCGGCCGACCTGGGGCGGCTTGACGTTTAACACGGTTGCACGCAGGGACTGGCCCCGTCCGGTCCTGAACCCTGCGTCACCGCTTGCCGCGGAGCGCCCTGACGAGCTCGCCCTTGTTCATCGAACTCCGCCCGCGGATGTTCCGCTCCCTGGCGATGTTCCGCAGCTCGTCCATCGAGCGGTCCTCGAGCGGCCGGTTCGGGTTCCCGGTCCCGCCGGTCCGACGGCTCGGCGTGCGCCCCTCGAGGCGGCGGCCCTTGTTCACCGTGCGCCCCGCGATCTCCTCAGCCCGCTCCTCCGGGAGGCCCCGCTCGCGGCTGCTCTGCTTGATGTGCTCGTACTTGCGGCGGTCTTTGCTCGTCCATGATGGCATGCAGCACCTCCTGCCGGCGGGTCGGGGGCGATGACGCACACGCTCGCCCCGCCCGATGCGTATTCCTAGACGGTCGCGCAAGCGCGGGCGAGCAGGCCGCATGAGCGTGGGTTCAGGGGCGGAACCGTCACGGATAGCCGATCCTGCAGATGCAGACCTCGTGCCCCGGCCTCGCATCGAACTGCAGCCCCGAGGCGCGCTGCATCGCCTCGCGGCACGCCGCGTGGAGGACCCATCAGTTCGTCGGAGCCGAGGCGAGCGTGCGCTCCACCAGACTCATCCGGGGCCAGCCGGTCCCGATCAGCACGCTCCGCATTGGCTCAGGCATCCGCCGTCTCCTGCTCCCGCACCTGCCCGCGCAGCCGACCCCGGGGCGCCGGCCACCGACCGCGGAGGGCGGCCTCGACCTGCTCGGCTCGATGGGCGTAGGTGTGCTCGCGGAGCACACGCCGCCGCGCCCGGTCCCCGATCGCCGCGGCCGAGGCGAGGTCCAGCCCGCGCAGGCGCCTGGCGACCTCCTGCCCGCTGCACGCGACCAGCACCTCCGTCCCCGGCTCGAGGAACTCCTCGATCCCCTCCCACGCGTCCGTGATCAGGCACGCCCCCGCCCCCGCCGCCTCGAAGACCCGCGTCGCCGGAAAGCAGCCGTTGCTCGCCATCGAGTCGCGGCTGATGTTGAGCACCGCCATCGGCGAGCAGTTGAGCGCGTTGTGGTCGCGCGTGGAGACGTGGCCGAGCCGGCGCACGTTCGGCGGCAGCGCCTTGTCCTCCCACCCGCTCCCACCGAGCAGGAACGACCGCTCCGGCATCGCTTCCGCCGCCCTGATGAAGAACTCGTCCACCCGGGCCTCCCGGTCCGGGAGCCGGTTGCCCAGGAACGCCAGGTCGCAGCTGAACCGCGCCTCCGGCGGCACCGGGTGGTGCGTGCCGGGGTCCACGGCGTTGTAGATCGGCACGCACGCCCGGGCCCCCAGCGCGAGATACCGCCGCACGACCGGGTCGCCCCCGCCGTGCGTGAGCACCAGGTCGTAGCGGGGGATGAGCTTGCGGAACGGGTCCGCCGCGTCCGCCTCGACCCGCGCCAGCGTCGCCGGGGCGTGCACATCCCAGAAGACGATCGTCTGCCGCGGCCCGCGCAGCGCGAGCACCGCGCTCTCCAGCAGCGCATCGTGCACCCCCACGCCGCTGGCCTTCACCACCGCATCCGCGTCCCCCGCCTCCTCGACGGTCTGCATCACCTGCCGCACCGACGCGGTCGGGTACACGACCACCCGCGCCCAGTCCAGCTCGACAAGGTCGCCGTGCCGCTGTCGGTCGAAGGCGTCGGGCTCGTAGAACGTCACCCGGTGCCCGCGCTGATGCAGCGCCCGGATGATCCCGCGGTAGTACGTCGCCGCGCCGTTCCGGTACGCCGAGACCAGGCTCGACCCGAAGAACGCGATGTTCAGCGCTGGTCCGCTCGTCACGCTCTCTTGGCTCGCGATCACGCGTGGATTCCTCCTCTGATGCCGACCGGGTCCGCTCCGCTTCCCGCTCCGGCTCCGCACATTCCGGGCCTCTTAACTGTCTCCGCGCCGAGCCCGATCTCCCGGCAGATTTCCATGAGTTCATCGACCCGGTGCGCGCACGTGTGCCGCCGCCGCACCGTCGCCACCCCGCGCTCCGCCTGCGCCCTCGCCGGGCCCGGATGGTCCAGCAGGAACCGCAGCCGCTCCTCCATCTCCTGGCCGCAGCGCGCCGTGAGGTAGTTCTGCCCCGGCGTGAACAGTCTCTCGGTGTCTCGCCACGGCGAGCACACCAGCGGGATCCCGCACGCCAGGGCCTCGAAGACGCGGATCGTCGGGATCCCCGGCAGCGCGGCGACATACAGCCGCCGCGGCACGTGCACCGTCACCCGTGCCCGCGCGAACGCCCCCGGCGCCAGCGAGTTCGGCAGCCACCCCCCGTAGCGGATCCCCGCCCTCTTCAGCATCGCCAGCGCCGCCGCCGGGTACCGCACGCCGTAGACCGTCGCCCGCAGCCCCAGCCGCCGCACCGGCTCCAGCAGGAACTCGCGCAGCTCCGCCTCCCGTTCCCCATCCCCCCAGTTGCCGATCCAGACCAGGTCCTCCTTCTCCGCCGGCGCGGGGCGCGGGCGGAAGACCCGCACGTCCGCCGCCTCGTGCCACGTCCACGCCCGCCGCGTCCATCCCCGGCGCAGATAGATCTCCCGCAGCACCTCCCCGAAGACCAGCGCTCCATCGAACCCCCGGAGCGAGTAGCGGGCCATCTCCCCCGGCCGGCTCACCGCGCGGTGGTGCGTGTCGCGGAAGAGCAGCCGCATCGACGGTCGGCGTCGGCGCTCGTCCGCCAGCCGCTTGATCAGCCACGGCTCGTTCCACTCGTGCGCGATGACGAGGTCGGCCCCATCGAGCGCGGCGTCGAGGTCCAGAGCATCGGGCGTGTACCGCGTGCTCTCCAGCCCCGGGTAGGCCGCGCGGAACGCTCCCAGCCCCTCCTCGCCGTGTTCCGCAAGCAGGTTGCGCAGGCTCCACCCCTGCTCGGGCTCGTAGACCCGCACGTCGTGGCCGCGCCGCATCAGCTCGGCGGCCACGCCCCGCAGGAAATGGGCGTTGCCATGGTTCCAGTCGCTGAGCAGGGAGTGGTAGAACAGCGCGATCCGCATGGGCTGGTCATCCTCGCGTGTGCTATCTGACCGCCGGGGCCAGCGGCGCAGCGCCGGCGCGGCCCGGCTCCCGGGCCGGATCCCGTGCTCCGACAAGCTCCCGGTACAGACCGAGGTACGCCTCCCCCATCCGCCGGCGCGAGTACTCCCCCGCGCGCCGCCTCGCCGCGGCACCGGCCCGCTTGCGCTCCTCAGGATCGCCGATCAGACGCAGCAATGCCGTACAGAGGGCGTCATCGTCATCCGGATCCACGAACGCCGCGGCGTCCCCCCAGACCTCGCGCAGCGACGGGATGTCCCCCAGCACCAAAGCGCACCCCGCCAGCCCCGCCTCCAGCGGAGCGAGCCCGAAGGGCTCGTACCGCGCCGGGTGCGCGAAGATCGCCGCCTCCGAGTACCTCGCGGCCATCGCCGCCGCGCCGAGCCTTCCCAGCGGCCTGACGCCGCCGCTCCGCACGGCGGCGCCCGCGCCGTGGGGCGGGCGGGACTCCCCCGCGACCAGGCACGGCCACGGCAGCGCGGGCGCGACCCGGTCCAGCGCGGCGATGTTCTTCGCCTCGTCCCACAGCCTCCCCGCGCCCAGGATGTACGGCGACTTCCTCGCCGGGGTCACGTACCGCACGTGCCGGCCGTTGGGGATGACCCGCGCGGCCCGCGGCTCGCCGTAGTGCTCCCGAAGGCATCCGAGCATCGCCCGCGTCGGCGCCACGACCACGTCCGCGCTGCGCAGCCCCGCCGCGACCCGGGAGCGGTACGTGTCCCACGACGGCGGAGCCTCGCCCCCACGAACGGCCTTCCACCATGACAGCACGCACGAGTGCCCGACGACAACCACCGGCACGCCGAAGCGCAGCGCCCCGTGGGCGTACCCGTTGAGGTGCACCAGGTCCACGCCCTCCCGGTCCGCGAGCCCGAGCAGCCACACCCCCGCCGCATCCACATCCCGCCACGGTTCGGGCATCCACTCCAGCCGGAGGGACGACACCGCCAGCCGGACGTTCGGCAGCAGGCGGGCCTGCGCCCGCTGCCCCGCATCGGGCTCGCGCCCCATCACCGCGACGACCAGCTCGACCCCGTGCGGCGCCAGCGCCGCGGCCAGCTCCATCGAGCAGGTCCACACGCCCCCGACCGTGTCCGCCGTCATGAGCACGCGCATGAGACACCCCGCGCTAGCGCCCGTAGATCCGGTCCACGACCTCCGCCACCGCCACCAGTTCCGCCGCGTTCGGATCGAACGCCCGGCTCCTGCCCAGCCGCTCCGCCCACGCCACCGCCGCCCGCCCGCACCACGCATCCGGCGGCTCCGCCAGCGTCTCGCGCGCCGTCCCGCGGAACCGCTCAGCGAGGAAGTCGAAGAACGAGCCGTCCACGTTCCGAAGCGCCGCCCCGCCTCGCGTTCCGTAGAACTCCGCGCTGATCACCGCATCCCGCCCCGCCGGCAGGTTCCACGAGCACGCCAGCCGCACGCTCGCCCCGCCCCGCGTCCGCAGCATCGCGGCCGCGTGGTTCTCCACCTGCGAGCTCGAACTCCGCACCGGCTCGCCCCCCGCGAGCAGGTGGCTCTCGACCGCTGTCACCTCCGGCCAATCCAGCGCCACCATCGCCAGGTCCACCAGGTGGATCCCTAGGTCGATCACGCAACCACCGCCGGAGAGCCCGGGGTCGCGGCACCACGGCTTGTCCGGCCCGTACGCGTTGTGGAAGACCAGGTCCGCGGCGTAGATCTCCCCCAGCTCGCCGGCCCTGATAAGCCCCAGGATGGCTTCGAACCCCGCCGTCGCCCGGTACGAGAAGTCCACGCCCAGCAGCCGATCGGCCCGCCGCGCGGCTTCAACCACTCTGCGGGTCTCCTCCGCGCTCCGCCCCAGCGGCTTCTGGCAGAAGACCGCTACGCCGCGCTCCAGCGCGGCGATCGCCTGCTCGGCGTGCATCGCGCTGGGCGTCGCGATGACGATCCCGTCGAGGTCCTGCTCGAGAAGGCCCTCTATCCCGTCCCCGCACGCCGCCCCCGGCGCGGATGGCAGGGCGCTCTCGATCGCGTCGCGGCAGGGGTCGGCCACCGCCACGATCGACGCCGCCCCCGAGTCGGCGATCGACCGCATCCGGTGCCGCCCGATCCAGCCGACGCCGAGGAAACCCAGCCGCGGCGTGCGTGCGGCCTGCTGCGTCGGGGTGTGCACGACTCCGGTCATGGGGAGATCGCCCGGACCCATGGCCGGCCGGGGTTGTCGTAGACGATGACCCGCCGGCCCATCGACGCGAGCCGGTCGGCCAGGTTCGTTCGGATGAACCCCGCCCCGCCGGTGATCAGAACACGCACGCGTCGCCCTCCATCGGAGAGCCGCAAGCGTCGTCGCACGGCGTGAGTTTCCGCCAAAGACCGGGTAAGCCCGGCGTCATCGCGGGCGGGCGTGGGGCCGCCCGCCCCGCATCGAGCCCGGCGGGGGGATCACCAGTAGACGTGCCGCCGGAAGGCCCGCCGCTCGGAGAGCGCCAGCGCCTCGACGTCCGGGATCAGGTACCGGTTCTCGTCGGTGTCCAGCAGCATCTTCCCGTGCTCCCCGAAATCCTGCACGCGGTCCGACTGCGCCCGGATCGTGAAGCTCATCGGCCCCAGGTCCGTCTCCACCGCGAAGCTCAGGTAGTTCCCCACGGGCTTGATCCCCTCGATCGCCCGGACGGTGTGCACGAAGTACCGCTTCCGGAGCGACTCGATCACCAGCCGCCGCGCTTCGGGGGGCCACCGGGAGAGGTCGCGGATGATCCCGACCTCGTGCTCGCGCCCGGAGGAGTCCAGGTGCCGCAGCGACAGGTACGCCTCCGGGTGCTTCACCGGCATGCACCGCATCGCGTACACCCCCCCGTAGATCCGCTCGCCCTGGATCGTCACGTGCAGCGCCCCGTGCGTCCCCAGGTGGATGTGCGCGAACGCCGGGTCGAGCCACCGGACCCGGTGCCCATCCATCGGCGGCAGCGGCCCGCCGTCGGCCTCCGCCGCCCGCTCCGAATCCGCCTCCGCGTGCTCGCTGGTCCCCTGCAGGCTCACCAGCCGCGCGTACGCACCGCCCCGGCTCATGAGCTCGTCGTGCGGCCCGCTCTCGACCAGCCGCCCCCGGTCCACCACCAGGATCCGGTCCGCGCGCCGCAGCGTGCTCAGCCGGTGCGCGATCGCGATCGTCGTCCGCCCCTTGACCAGCTCCCGCAGCGCCCCCTGGATCGCCGCCTCGCTCTCGGCGTCCACGCTGCTGGTCGCCTCGTCCAGGATCAGGATCCGCGGGTCGGTCAGCAGCACCCGGGCGATCCCCACCCGCTGCCGCTCCCCGCCGCTGAGCCCGGCTCCCCGCTCGCCGACCCACGTGTCGTACCCGTGCGCCTGCCGCATGATGAAGTCGTGGCAGTTCCCCGCCTTGGCCGCGGCGATCAGCTCCTCCGGCGTCGCCTCCCGCTTCCCGTACGCCAGGTTCTCCGCGATGCTCCCGCGGAACAGGAACGGCTCCTGCAGCACCACCCCGATCTGCCGCCGCAGCTCCCCCTTGCGGATGTCCCGCACGTCCACCCCGTCGATCAGCACCCGCCCCTCGTCCACGTCGTAGAACCGGCAGATCAGGTTGATGATCGTCGTCTTCCCCGACCCGCTGGAGCCGACGATCCCCACCATCTCCCCCGCCGCGATGCGCAGGTCCAGCCCGCGCAGCACCGGAGTGTGCCGGTTGTACCCGAAGCTGACGTTCTCCAGCGTGATCTCCCCCCTGATCGGGTCCACGCTCACCGGGTTCTCCGGCTCGGCGATCCCCACCGGCGTGTCCAGGACCTCGAAGATCCGGTTCGCCTGGGTCACGAACTGCGTCAGCCAGTTGGTGAACTGCGGCAGCGCGGCCAGGGGCCCGTAGAACATCCACAGGTACCCGAAGAACGCCATCAGCTCCCCCAGCGACAGCCGCCCGTCGATCACGTCCCGGCCGCCGACGTACCACACGATCCACCCGCCGAGCTGGAAGACGATCCCGACCAGCGGGTTGAACGTCCCGATCGCCGCGTCCACGTTGTGGCGCGACCGGCGCAGCCGCTCCGAGCTGGCGCTGAACCGCGACAGCTCCCGCCCCTCCTGGCTGAACGCCTTGACCACCCGCACCCCGGAGAGCATCCCCGACAGCGCCCCCGCCTGCTTGCTCGAGGCGTCCCACGTCTGGTAGTACCGCGGGTACACCTTCTTCCAGAAGAAGACCGTCGCCCCCATGATCAGCGGCGCCGGCAGCAGCGCGCACAGCGCCAGCGTCGAGTCGATGCTGAACATCATCACCCCCACCCCGACCACCATCATCAGCTGCAGCAGGAACCCCCCCGTCAGCTGCCAGATGAACCCGTGCAGCGACTCGGTGTCGTACGCCACCCGCCCCACCAGCGACCCCACCTGCTGCCGGTCGTAGAACCCCAGTGACAGGTGCTGCAGGTGCCCCACCAGCCGCCCGCGGATGTCGTGCGTGATCGACGTCCCCACCCGGCTCGCCAGCCGGCCGCTGAAGATGTTCACCACCGCCCGCAGCACCTGCACCCCCGCCAGGATCCCCACCACCCCCAGCAGCGCGGCCGTCGCCGCCCGGTACCGCTCCGCCTCCTCCGACAGCCCCGCCGCCGCCCCCTTGCTCCCAGGCAGCACGTGGTCCACCAGGTGCCGCGTCAGCTGCGGCGAGACCAGGTCCAGCGCGATCCCCGCCGCCAGCAGCGCCATCATCAGCGCCGCCTGCCTCCGGTACGGCCGCATCAGCCGCACCATCCGCGACAGCACCGCCCCGCGGCTGACGCAGTACGCGCAGCTCTCCCCCGGCTGGTCCAGCAGCAGCTTGCACTTCTCGCACCGGCGCGGGTCGTGCTCGTCCTCCGGGTGGATCTCCACCGGCTCGCCCCGGCGCAGGTGCTCCAGCTTCGCCGCCACCCGCTCGTACCGGTACGCCTCGCGGTTGCTGTACCGCAGCACGTCCACCACGATCCCGTCCACCCGCGCCGTGAGCATCCCCGAGCCCACCCCGGGCAGCAGCCGGAACTCCTCGGCGTCGCGCACCGCCAGCGACACCGCCACCTCCCCCGGCGGCTCCTCGCAGACCACCAGCACCCGCTCCCGCGTCGCCAGCAGCCACTGCCGCCGGTACCGCCCCGCCGCGTCGATGTCCGTCGGCGAGCACAGCAGCAGATCGCCCCGGCCGATCCCCTCCCTCCCCATCCGCTCCGCGACCGCCGGCGGCGGGGTCTGCCGGAGCTTGCCGTTCTGACTCGCGTGCCCGTTCTGGCTGGCCTGCCTCATCATGGGCGGTGAGCCTAAGACCGCTCACGCGGTGAGTAAATCCTGACTCACGGATAACGCACATATCCCGCAAAAACGAGCCGCAGCGGCACGCTCGGTCGGTTCGGCGCACGGGCATAGGAATGGGTGATCCGCCGGGCGCACCGCGCGTCGCGCCCGGGAACCCACGGGCCTTCCCCGTGACGCCCCCCGAGGGTGAACGCCCGGCCCGCCCATCCGCCGGCGCGGCTTTGCGGCTCCGGCGCATGTGAGAGAACCCTTCCCGCCGCCGGCCCGAAAGAAGCGGCGACAAGGGGGGGTGCCTCACGGGGGGAACTCATTCAGGAGGGCACACATGAAGACGTATCGATCCATGACGGCGGCCGCGGTCATCGGCGCGGCCGGGGCGATCGGGGCTCTCTCCATCGGCTCGGCCCTCGGTCAGCCGGCGACCGAGCCCGGCCAGCGGCCCGGTCAGCCGACCACCCAGCCCGGCCAGCAGCCCGGCCAGCGGCCCACTACGCCGCCCGGCCAGCAGCGCGGCATGGGCGCCAACGAGCGGCTCTTCGCCCTGGAGGGCGCCGGCGCCGAGCGGCAGATCCAGCAGCTCGCCCAGCGCCTCAACCAGATCGAGCAGCAGATGCAGCGCACCAACCAGCAGCTGTCCCAGCAGGTCAGCCGCCTGGACACCATGCAGGGCGAAGAGAAGATCAACGCCATCGGCAGCGTGCTCGAGGAGATCGTCAGCGAGCACGAGCAGCTCCACACCTACCTCACCGAGCTCCGCACCGCCCTGACCGGCCCGACGACCTCGCCGGGCACGACCACCCCCGGCACCCCCGGGCAGCCCACGCGCCCGGGCCAGACCGACCGGCCCGGCGAGTGACCGATCCGCCACGGCCTGTCGCTGAGGCGCCGCGCCGGCCCGCGTGACCGGCTCGGCACTCCGCGGTCCTCCCCCCCTCCCCGGCTCGGGGAGGGGGGGAGCCGACCGGGGGGGCCTCCGGGGAGCCCCGCGACGGCCGCTCCCCGCGCCCGCCAGGTGTTGAGGCCGCCGGGCGGCCGGGCTATCCTCTGGACCCCCTGCCTTTCACCGCCCGGGGGGCAAGAGGAACACCCCGACATGGCCACGACCGGCACGATCACGCAAGTCATCGGCTCGACTTTCGACGCCCAGTTCCCCGAGGACCAGCTCCCGGAGATCTACAACGCCATCACCATCAACGAGGAGACCCCCGTCGGCGCCCTCAAGCTCACGGGCGAGGTGCAGCAGCACCTCGGCGGCGGCCGCGTCCGCGCCGTCGCCCTGGGCTCCACCGACGGCCTCCGCCGCGGCATGACCTGCACCGACATCGGCTCCCCCGTCCGCGTCCCGGTCGGCGAGAAGGTCCTCGGCCGCGTCTTCAACCTCCTGGGCGACCCCATCGACAAGCTCCCCCGGCCGGAGGGCGCCACCGAGCGGCCCATCCACCGCGCCCCGCCGGAGTTCGCCCAGCTCAACCCCAACACCGAGATCCTCGAGACCGGCATCAAGGTCGTCGACCTCCTCTGCCCCTTCGTCCGCGGCGGCAAGATCGGCCTCTTCGGCGGCGCCGGCGTCGGCAAGACCGTCGTCATCCAGGAGATGATCGCCCGCGTCGCCCGCAACTTCGGCGGCTACTCGGTGTTCGCCGGCGTCGGCGAGCGCACCCGCGAGGGCAACGACCTCTGGCGCGAGATGCGCGAGGCCGAGTTCATCGACTCCGAGGGGAACAAGGCCCGCGTCCTCGACAAGGTCGCCATGGTCTTCGGCCAGATGAACGAGCCCCCCGGCTCCCGCCTCCGCGTCGCCCTCTCGGCCCTGACCATGGCCGAGGAGTTCCGCGACGCCTCCGGCAAGGAGACCCTGATCTTCATCGACAACATCTTCCGCTTCACCCAGGCGGGTTCGGAGGTCTCCGCGCTGCTGGGCCGCATGCCCAGCGCCGTCGGCTACCAGCCCACCCTCTCCACCGAGATGGGCGAGCTCCAGGAGCGGATCACCTCCACCAGCAAGGGCGCCATCACCTCGGTCCAGGCCATCTACGTCCCCGCCGACGACCTGACCGACCCCGCCCCGGCCACCGCCTTCGCCCACCTGGACGCCTTCGTCGTTCTCTCCCGCGGCATCGCCGAGAAGGGCATCTACCCCGCCGTGGACCCGCTCGCCTCCAGCTCCCGCATCCTCGACCCCGGCGTCATCGGCGAGCGCCACTACCGCGTCGCCCTCCGCGTCCAGCGCACCCTGCAGCGCTACAAGGAGCTCCAGGACATCATCGCCATCCTCGGCGTGGACGAGCTCTCCGAGGACGACAAGCTCGTCGTCAGCCGCGCCCGCAAGATCGAGCGCTTCCTCAGCCAGCCCTTCTACGTCGCCGAGATCTTCACCGGCTTCCCCGGCGTCACCAGCCCGCTGGAGGCCACCATCGACTCCTTCGAGCGCCTCTGCAACGGCGAGGGCGACGACCTCCCCGAGGGCGCCTTCATGTACGTCGGCACCCTCGACGACGCCCGCAAGAAGGCCGAGAAGATGAAGGGCGCGTAAGCCCCCTCGCCTCGCCTCACCCCACCACGCACCAAGGGAGCCCCCGGCGCAAGCCGGGGGTTTTCGTTTCCGATGCATCCGCCATCGCTGGCCGGGGTCGCTCAGCGGCCTGCGATGCTTCGTTGCCCGGCATTACGGCGGACGATCTGTGCCCTCAACGAGGAGCCAGATCCCGAGAACAGGGGAGTTCTCAGGAGTTTTCCGAGATCTAAGCCGGTGCTTGGCCCGTAGCTCTCCATCGGAGTGTGCGTAAGTGCATTCTCCTATTTGACTTGCGGTGCTGTTCTGTCGCTCATGCGTGAGTGATCGGGCATGCTCGAGACTTTGAAGTGTCCTATCGAGTGGCGAGATACTGACCCGGCGTTCAGAACCGGTATATTGAAGCCTATGACTCGTGCGATGTTGCAACAACGTCGGGGTGGGAGCGTTGCAAACGCTGTGGACCATGATGGCGGTGCGATTTGCCGATGTCCGGGCGACGGCGAACTTGCGACAATGTTGGCGCCTCGACGGGCGATACGGATCGCTTGGTTGTTGTGTCTCGTGTTCATCGCCTCTGCAATCGGTAAGGTTATATCGCCACACTCGACAGTGGGCGTATTGCGGGCGACTTTGGGAGTCGGGCGGGGTGGAGCGGCGTGGTTGACAGGTGCGCTCGTGCTTACGGAGTCCCTGATCGGAGCCGGGCTCGTCATGGCCATCGAGAGTCGAGTGCGGCTTCGAGCCGCGCTCTCCCTTGTAGTGGCGTTCCTCGTTCTCGTAACGATCGGTGTTCTCTGGCTTATGGTAATCGGGTCACCGCTGTCCTGTGGCTGCGGGCTTCCAAAGTTCTCCGATGATCCGCGTGCAGGACAGTCAATCGCTTTGAGTCGGAACTCCGGATTGCTTGGTCTTGCCGTCGTCGCGTGGATCGCGACGAGTTCTCGGAGGAAATGTTCCACACAAGGAGCGAGTTTATGAATCGTTGCTCGAGGAATGCATCGCGGTGCAACACACCCGGGCGCCTTGCTCGTCGTCGTGGCGGCCTCATTGGTCGGGTTGGCAGTCGCGGAAGCCGTCGTTGCGTTTGAGCCGGATCCCCCCGCCCCGTCGGCCCCGTGCCGGTGCACGGTGCCGGCCGGCCCGGCATGCGGCGGGATTCAGATCGAAGACACCGAGAACTGCCCAAAGGGACATGGATGCGCTTGCCGCCCGGTCCGGTTCGAAGGGTCAAGCGGTCCATGCATCCAAGCGGTCTTTGCTGAGTGCGTAGAGCCGAACGTTGAGTAAGCGCGATCACCGTACCATGCGTATTGCGCTGTTTGAGCCGCAAGGGGTGACCTCGTCCGAGGGATGAGGTCACCCATTCCGTCGGGAGGGATATACGTTTCACTCCTCAGTGTGGAGCCGTCGCGATGCATCTCGGGACAAGCAGACTGCGGACAACCGTCGCCGCTGGCTTCGCCGTCGCCGGCGTCGGCATGGCGGTATGGACGGTCGTGCGTCTCATGCCGCCGTCCCCGGTTGCCACCTCTGCTGCGGGGCTCGTGAGGCCCGCGGGTGCGACCGCGGTCGTTGCGTTCGACGTTGATCCAAAGTCGGAGACGATCGAGAATGCCGTGCACCGAATGGACGAGGCGTTGAAGCGGGCCGTCGCGCAGCCTCTGCCCGACAACGCGCCCCCGCCGGTGGCGACGGAGGAGTTCCGCCGGGAGTTCCGAGACCTGCTCTCGCTCTATCTCTCAGGATCGGCGGACGAGTTCTCCGCGTACCTGGCCGAGCGAGCGCTGGAGCCGCCGCCGAACTGGGAATCGCCGCTGAGCAAGGAAGCGTGGAACGATCGGGCGAGGCTGCTGCGACACGCTCGGATGACGACGTCCGGCGTCACGATCCGGCCCCGGTTCCTGAAAGGCCGGGAGATTCTCTACGATGATCAGACGCGCATCAGCACGGCGAGCCGGCCGGAGCGCAAGCCATCACTTCGAGACCCCGCCCTGGCCCGATTGGATGTATACGAGGTCCTGCTTCGAGCCGAGATGACCGGCATCGAAGGAGAAAAGTTCGTCGCGAGGCTGGGGCTCTGGTTGGCATGGGACGATCGTGCGAGGCGATGGACGCTGACGCACATACGCGTGTATGATGCGCCCGCCGGCCGTCCGGTGGTGCTGCCAGGACTGTAGGCCCCGCGCTCAAATCCGTGGCGGCGAGCCCCGCGGCATCGGGGCTCCTTCGATTGGGGACCACGCGATGTTCATGGACTCGCCTCTTCATCCGGGTGCCCGGGCTCATCGGGCCGCGCGGGCGGGGCACGGATTCTCCCTGGTCGAGGTGCTTGTCGTCATCGGCGTCATCGGGCTTTTGGTCACCCTGCTCCTCCCCGCGCTGGCGGGGGTCCGGGCGAGGGCGCGGGCGACACAGAGCCTTGTCAATCTCCGTACCGTGTACCAGGTCGTGGACCATTACCAGGCCGAGAACCGCGACTGCTACCCTGTTTCGGAGCCCGGCCGGTTCTATCCGTATCCGTGCAGCGAGGTGCTGATCAGCTTCGACTATTGGGCGATGCACACGAGCTGGCCCGCCGTGGTGGCCGACGTCGCGCCCTGGCAAGACTTCGGCCGGAGCTTTCTCTCGCCCGGCGCCAGGCGTGATCTGGCCGCAAGCGGCGGGACGTGCGGCTGGCCGACGTCGTACGAGTACAGCCGGACTTTCATCGCGCGGCCCGAAACCTGGCGAGAGGGGGCGACGGCGGATCCATCCTTCCTCGCCGGCGTCTTCTCGCACGACGTGCGCTTCCCTTCGAAGAAGACGCTCGCATGGGATTCGGAGATGCCCTATCTGCACCGGGAGGTTGCGCGAAAGGGGCCGGACATCGCCGAGCCCGCCCCGATGCTCTTCGCGGACTCCCATGCGAGACCGGCGACACCGTCGCAGGCGACCGCGCCGCGTCCCAACCCGTTTCTGCCCTCCTCCGGTGATCCGCAGCGTATCCACAACACGGCGGACGGCGTCCGCGGCTGGGATTACTAGGCCGACCTGACGATCTCGCATCGTCGGCCGTGCTCCCCGTTTCTGTTCCCCCGCGCGAGTCGACCCCCTCGCGCCCGCGCCGTCGCGAGATCGACCAGCCGGCAAGCGCTGCTGCACAACGTATCACTCCCCCGCCGCGCGCGTCTCAGCACGCTCGATCGCCCGGATCGCAAAGCCCGCCATCGGCGCCCCGCGCCGCCTGAGCTCACGCAGCGCCGGCAGGCACGCCTCCGCCTCACGCCCGAAGGCCGCGATCCCGGTGCACGCCCAAATCACGACGTCGGGGTCCGGGTCATCCAGCGCGGCCCGCGGCGGGATCAGCACCTCCGCACGATCCCGCTCGCTGTACGCGAGCCGCCGCAGCAGCCGCGCGGCGTCCTGCCGAACCCCGGGATCAGCGTCCGCGAGGCCCGCCCCGATCGCGGCGAGGTACGAGGGATGCTCCCCCCGGATGGCGTCCGACGCGAACCTGGCGTGCGGCGCCGCGGCGTCGGCGCGCCCGCGGTACATGCCGAGCACGGACATCGCCTCGGTCCGGACCTCCGCCGGCTCGCCCACCCCGCGTTCGAGCACACGCATCAGCGCCGGGACGGCACGATCCGCATCGGCCTGATACATCCCCAGCGAGCGGATCACACGGACCCGGACCAGCGGGACGGGGTCGTCGAGCGCCACGAGCAGCGCGGGCGTGATCCGCCGGTCCCCCGCCCCGATCCACCCGAGCACGCCGCCGGCGGTGTCGCGGTCCCGCGCATCGCCCCCGTGCCGCAGCGTCCGGATGCACTGCGATACCAGGAGCCAGCGGCCGACCCGGGTCGTCCCGCCCGCGGCCGCGGAGCGGAACTGCACATGCTCCTTCGCGACGTCCTGACCGGGCAGCCATTCCGCCGTCGCGGCCAGGTACAGCACCGGCGCCGGCACGAATGACAACCACCCCCGCTCGCTCGCCCGCGGCCACGCCGCGCCCACCGTCCCCGCGAGCACCGCGAT
>JBIQJK010000076.1:0-13168 GCA_044507535.1 Planctomycetaceae bacterium
GGGTGGGTGTGGTGATGCGTGGGGGTGATGGTCGTGGTGGTCGTTGTGGGCGGAGCCGTTGAGGCGCGCTCGTGGGAGGTCGAGTGTGGCGGCGGCGGGCATGCGGGATCCCCCTGGGTGGTGGTGGAGGCGGCGGTGGTCGATGGGGGCGATTGTGCCCGGGGGACGGGGCGGGGCAAGCGGGAGTGGGGGTATCGTTGCAAAGCAGCGCACAGGGAGCGCCGATGCGCGCCACTTTTTTGGGGATGGGGGTGCGGGGGGCGGCGCGGGCTAGCTCTTGATGAAGGCGAGGATGTCGGGATTGACCACGTCGGCGTGCGTCGTGCACAGGCCGTGGGGGAGCTTCTCGTAAACCTTCAGGGTGGCGTGCTTGAGGAGTTTGGCCGACCGCAGCGCCGAGGCGGCGATGGGGACGATCTGGTCGTCGTCGCCGTGCAGGACCAGCGTCGGGGCGTCGATGGCCTTGAGGTCGTCGGTGAAGTCGGTCTCGGAGAAGGCCTTGATGCCGTCGTAGTGGGCCTTGGCGCCGCCCATCATGCCCTGTCGCCACCAGTTCTGGATGACGCCCTGGGAGGGCGTGGCGCCGGGGCGGTTGTAGCCGTAGAAGGGGCCGGCGGCGAGGTCGAGGTAGAACTGGGAGCGGTTCGCGGCGAGCTGGTTGCGGAGGCCGTCGAAGACGTCGATTGGGAGGCCGCCGGGGTTGGCGTCGGTCTTGAGCATGAGCGGGGGGACGGCGCCGATGAGCACGAGCCTGGCGACGCGGCCCCTGCCGTGGCGCGCGACGTAGCGGGTGGCCTCGCCGCCGCCGGTGGAGTGGCCGACGTGGACGGCATCGCGGAGGTTGAGGGAGTCGACGACGGCCGCGGCGTCGGCGGCGTAGTGGTCCATGTCGTGGCCGTCGCTGACCTGGGAGGAGCGGCCGTGGCCGCGGCGGTCGAGCGCGACGACGCGGAAGCCGCGGTGGAGGAAGTAGAGCATCTGGGCGTCCCAGTCGTCGGCGCTGAGCGGCCAGCCGTGGTGGAAGACGATGGGCTGGGCGTCTTTGGGGCCCCAGTCTTTGAAGTAGATCCGGACGCCGTCGCTGGTGGTGATGGTGGGCATGGGGGCGTCTCCGAGAAATGGGGCCTGTCGCCGGCCGAGCGGCCGGGGTTGCGCGAAGCACGCTCCTCAGCGTACGACGGGAGGGGGGCGTGGGGGGCCGGTTGCATGCCGCGGCGATGCCTCGGGGACCCTGGGGGCGCCCACGGCGTTGGGCGGGGAGGTGCCCTGGAGATTCGGTGGTTTGGTGCGCCGATCGCGGGGAGCGTGGCAGAGCCGGGAGGAGGGGGAGGTGTGGGAGAGGACGAGGGCGGCTCTGCCACGGCACCGGGAGAGGAGGAGGGTCGATCCACGCCGCCTGCCCGGCCTCGCTCTGAAGTTCACGGCGCGGTAGGATGCCCGCCATGGGGACCAAGGACCCGCGGGTTGACGCGTACATCGAGAAGTCGAACGAGTTCGCCAGGCCGATTCTGGAGAAGCTGCGGGCGCTGGTGCACAAGGGGTGCCCGGAGGTCGTCGAGACCATCAAATGGGGGATGCCGGCGTTCGAGTACAAGGGGCCGCTGTGCGGGATGGCGGCGTTCAAGAAGCACTGCACCTTCGGCTTCTGGAAGGCCGAGCTGCTGTTCAAGGACAAGGATGACGCGGTCGCGAAGAGCCGCGCGAAGCTGAGCTGGGGGGTGAAGGGGAGCGACCCGACGGCGGCGCACATCACGAGCGTCAAGGACCTGCCGGCGGACGCGGTGATCCTGAAGCTGATCAAGGAGGCGAGGGCGCTCAACGACGACGGCGTCAAGGTGCCGCGGGCGACGGCCAGGCGCAAGCCGCTGCCGATGCCGGCGGACTTCGCGGCGGCGCTGAAGAGGGTGAAGGGGGCGAGCGCGAGGTTCGAGGCGTTCTCGCCGTCGCAGAAGCGCGAGTACATCGAGTGGATCACGGAGGCGAAGCGGGAGGAGACGCGGAAGAGCCGGATCGCGACGGCGGTGGAGTGGATCGGGGAGGGGAAGACTCGGAACTGGAAGTATCAGAAGAAGTAGACGGGCTTTGCGGCGCGGGTGGGTGGCGTCGGGGGTGTGGGGTGTTGCCGGGGCCGCCGGTCGAAGGTGGTGTGGATGGGGCCGGTGGCCGGGCGGGTGTCGCCCCGCTGGGGCTCAGGAGGACATGCCGCACGCGGATCCAGGGCTCGCGCCCTGGGCTACAGACTGCCGCCGCTTCGCGGCTTCGGAGCGCAGGCAGGAGGCGGGGAGGCGTGGCAGAGCCGGGAGGGGGGGAGATGTGGGAGAGGGGGAGGGCGGCTCTGCCACGGCACCGGGCATACGCGGTCTGCATGGACCGCGCTCGCAACCACCCAGCGTGCGGCTGCATCGCGTACGAGTAGTTTCTGTTATGCTCCCCGGTGCGGGCGCTCAGCGGAGCGGCTCGCGGCGAGGGTCGAGTCGTGAGCAGCTTGAGACGATCGCTACGCTCAATGTATGTTGCATCGTGGTTCGGGCGGCCATCGGCCGCCCTTTCTCTTGATGCGTTGTCGTTCATGGCGGCGTTCGCGGTCATCCTGTTTGGGTGGCACCGCCACATCGAACATGCGACGCGAGGCCTTGCCGATGGCCTTGTGGTGTACTTGGTGTATGTGGCCCTGTGTGGCGCGACGCTGGCCGGACTGAAGGTCTCGAGCGGATGCCTGGCGGAACGAACCCTCTCGCAGAGACTAGAACAGGCACGAGTGCGACGTATCGGCAGGCGCAATCGCACCATCCGGGAGATTCGCTTCATCGATCCCTTAAGGACAAGTTCACGCCCAAGAGCGGGGATCCAACGCGCGGAGAGTCACATCAATGCTGACGATCTTCCCGACGTGCGGCCGTCGGTCACGGACGCTCTGCCAAAGGAACGGCGCAGCATGTAGCTGTTTATCGGCGGGCAGTTGGCATGGGTGACACTCGGGTGTGTTATCAGCGCGTCCATTATAGGTCGGCCGCTGCCATGGGCATTCGTAACGGGCCGCATGCTGTGGTGGCTCTACACGGGTGGGCTGACGAGTGAATGGTTCGGACTCGGGCCGACGCCTCTCTCCTCCGCGTGGATCGGACCGTCAGGCGAGATCAACGTGCCGATTACCGCGCCGCACTCGGTCGTGATCATGGACTCGCCGGTCCAGAACTGGTTGTGGGTTGCGGGTGTGAGCCCGAACGGCAGGTTGCTCCGCCAGCTGCTGCCGGTGTCGGTGATCAGGAGTATCTGGGGAACTCCGGTGGCGAGTTGAGCCTGTCGCATACTGTGCAGACTATGTAGGTCGGGCACGTTCGGCGGCGAGACCGACTGACGCGCGGTCGCGCCCCCACCGGTGGCCGGCGGATTCGCTCTTGTCCCATCCGTCTCTAAAGAACGCTCAATCGATCCGTTGCATCGCTCTATCGGTCGAGCTCGGCCGCGACGACGTTGATGGAGCCGATGATGGCGACGATGTCGCTGAGCATGTGGCCCTCGGCGAGCTTGGCCATGACCTGGTAGTTGATGAAGCAGGCGGGGCGGGTTCGGACGCGCCAGGGGCGGGGGCCGCCGTCGGCGACGATGTAGAAGCCCTGCTCGCCGTTGGGGCCCTCGTTGTGGCCGTAGGCCTCGGCGACGGGGGCCTTCCAGCCGCGGTTGGTCATGATGAGCTCGAAGTGCTGGATGAGGCCCTCGATGGAGCCGTAGACGTCGGGCTTGGGGGGCTTGACCATCTTGGAGTCGGCGAAGGCGTTGACGGGGCCGCCGGGGATGTTGTCGATGAGCTGGTCGATGATGGCGATGGACTGCTTCATCTCCTCGATGCGGACGAGGAAGCGGGCGTAGGCGTCGCCCCCCCCTCCCCCCTTCGCGGGGTCGGCGCCCACCGGCACCTTGAACTTGACGGCGGGGGCGCCCTGTCCGTCCCAGTTGTCGGCGTAGCAGAGGTAGGGCATGTCCTTGCGGAGGTCGCGGGCGACGCCGGAGGCGCGGGCCATGGGTCCGGACATGGACCAGGCGACGGCGTCGGCGGCGGTGAGGACGCCGACGCCGACGGTGCGGTCGATGAAGATGCGGTTGCGGTTGAGGAGCTTCTCCATGTCCTCGATGGCGCGTGGGAGGTCGTCGTGGATGAAGTCCTTGACCATCCGCTTGAAGATCTCCTCGTCGGGGAGGTCCTGCATGAGGCCGCCGACGCGGGTCCAGTCGGGGTGGAAGCGCTGGCCTGCGACGAAGTCGACGATGTCGTAGATCTTCTCGCGGGGGTTGAAGCCGTAGAGGAAGGCGGTGAAGGCGCCCAGGTCCAGGCCGGCGGCGCCGACGCACAGGAGGTGGTTCTGGATGCGGGCGAGCTCGTTCATGATCGTCCGCAGCGCCTTGCAGCGGGGGGTGATCTCGATGCCGAAGAGCTTCTCGACCGCGGCGTGCCAGGTGATGTCGTTGTGGATGGGGGAGAGGTAGTCCATCCGGCTGACGATGGTGACGTACTGGTTGTAGTCCAGGTGCTCGCCGAGCTTCTCGAAGCCGGAGTGGAGGTAGCCGATGTGGGGGGTGCAGCGGGCGATCCGCTCGCCGTCGAGCTCGAGGACCAGGCGGAGGGTGGTGTGGGTGGCGGGGTGCTGGGGGCCGAAGTTGAGGACCCAGCGGTCGCCCGTGTCGTGGCGGTCCTCGAGGTACTTGGTGGTCTCGACGCCGACGTCGAAGGTGGTGTCGGCGGGCTTGAGGGTGTAGGGCACGGTCGGGGGCTCCTGGTCCGGGTCTGGGCCGCGGGCGCTGCCGCGGCGGGGCGGGAACTATAGGGTGCGGCGGGCGGTGCGCCCGCCGGCCGCGGCGGCGGGGTGGAATTGGCATAGCCGGGTGCGGCCAGCATCCAAGCCAAGCGAGCGGGGGATCTTACGATGGAGTAGGGAGCCGGGGAAACGGAGGTTGGGGGGGCCAGAGCTCCGGTGCTGACAGGGTGCTCGGCGCCATGGGAAGATCGTCTGCTAGGCCTGCGGGGAAGGTCGCGTTGGGGTGTGGTGGCTATCCGATCGCGGAGAACTTCCACCGGACCCGGAATGGGCTGCGCGACGATAAGGCAGGAGCAGAGCAGCTGGCGACACGCCGCGACCCGCGGGGGATCTAAACGGCACCCGCCAGGATCGACATGCCGGAAGGCTCGCCCGGGGCCACGGAGCCCCGGGCGGCGGAATGGGCACACCGCCGTACGAGCGGTCATCGCCGCTCAGGGCGTGGAGAGGGAACAGGGGTCATACGGGGGAACCTCGCCCGTGGAGGGGATGGAGGGCTGCGGAGTCGAGGTTCCCGAGGGACGGGGCAAGTTGACGTACTTGATGTCCTTGCCTCGATGCGAGTGCCCGTCATAAAGCCGATGGATGCGGCCATCGCTCATGAAGTTCAACTCCTTGAAGTAGATATGTCGCTCATGGTACGGGATGGCATCCTCGCGGGCACAGGTCGCATCAGCGCAGAGATACTCCGTGCTGAGCTTCTTGCGACACATCAGATAGGGGCGTCCCCAAGCCCAGAAGAACTCGCCGTGACCGAAGTTCGATGTTTCGTACCATTGCGGGTTGCCGGCGCCGTCGCTCACCCATCTCCCGGCGACCAGGATGTACTCGCACACGTCCGCTTCATTGGAGGAAGAGAGCTGCATAGACCGGAAGCTCTGGTCCTCCTCGCTAAAGCGATAGACAACTTGGTAAGACGGCTGGTCCCACGGATTTCGCGTGTACATCAGGTAATGGCGCCCAAGCTCTTCGTGGTACATGGCGGCCGAACCTTCGGCGACGCCGCCGTCAATGCCGAATCCGTAGTACTGGAATGGGTATGGCCCGCCATTTCCGTCGGCGCACAATGGACCCCACAGCCAGTTCACGCCGCCGATGATCACCGGACCCCACGCCACAAGCCCGCCGTTCAAGAGCGCTCCTTGCGAGCAGGCCATCGTGGAAGCAAAGGGCACATTAGTTGACGTTATAGCGATATGCGAGGGGAATGTGCAGAAGGTCGGAAGTCACGAGTCCGGTCAGACTGTCTGAGCCCGCCATCGGATAAGCAGCGATGTTGTTGCCGTCAAAGTCGTCTGTTTCGACGGTGGGATCCGGTTCATCGTACCCAGGATATGGCTCCTCGAAGCCAACCCAGTCGTAGAGCAGCCACTGCCTGGTACCGCCGTTTGGGCTCGGGTCAACATATATGAACGGACCGTCTGAGAGCACCGTGCTCTGAACAGGCATCCCCGTGGGGCCCGAGCGCTGGTGGAACCATCCAAGGGTCAGCATCCTTCGCCACCCGGTCTGCTGGCTCCATCGTTCAATTACGTTGGGCGCGGGCTGGCCGTCTGCAAAGCCCTGATGCGCGGCATTGAGCGACGTCGGCACAGTCGTCAAGGGGTTCCCGAATTGCTGGAGGCTCAGCGCGTAGCCGCCGTCGAATAGACGGTCCCCTCCCAGTTGATAGCCGAGGCGGCCGTCGCGATCAACACCGTGGAAGTCGAAATACTTCCGGCTCTGAATTCCCTGGCAGTCGAGCGGATAGTTGATGAAATCAGTCACGGATATCCAGGCAACATAGATCGTGCGCCGACTTCCGATGCCATCGGTCGGTGCGCTCTGGACCTCCTCCGCCGAGAACAGAAGCCTGATGCGATCGTTGCCGTCCTGTCGCGCCTCGTAGTGCAGGTGCGGCGACCAGAGGTTTATGAACGCCCTGCCATCAATGATGACCGGCTGGACACACACGTTCGCTGGATAGCTACCGCCACAATCTCCGCGGCCGCGTGGTTCCGAGATCAGCTCGATGTATCCGCTGTGCTGCGGATGCGGTCTCGCCTCCCGCCGGGCACTGCCGGTACAGTCCGCCGAGGGAGGAAACGCGAGGCGAGCGAACTCCCAGTTGACGAGGTCCTTGGATCGATAGAACTCGAAGTTTCTCGTGTTGACTTCGTCACTGGTGCCCGTGACATAGAACCAGACCTCGTTGTTGATCTTCAGCTTGAGCATCGCCGGATCGGCCATCTGGATGGGCTTCCGGACGCCATTGATCTCCGTCGCGAACAGGCCGTCGTTGGGATAGAAGTCCCACTTCGTGTACGGGGGGGGTTTCATTCCACAGCGGATCGAGGCCTTGCGCTCTCGCCGTGTGCCCACTGGCGAGCACGCCGAGCAACGCCACAATGAGGATACGAGTTGCGATGCCGGCCAAGACGGACAACCCAGGCTCACTCGGACGATGGTGCAGGATCGTTGTCATCGTGTTCTCCGTGGCGGGAGTTCTGAAACCGCCGATGGAGATTAACACATTCGCGATGCATGTACAATCCCCTATTGTGGTGGCAACGGTCCACCACAACGTGGCTTACTTCTGGAGTTGTACTGCGGGATCGAGGGGCGTCGGCTACGGAGCCTGAAAGGTCCAGGTGGTTGCAGGCGTGTCCGCGGCGCACGCGGCCCTCGCCACAATCGGAGGCCGCACCACGATGCCGACTTGCTCCAACTGGATGGTGCCTACCAAGTGCACCTGCTCGTCGGCATCGATGATGAACGGGATGGCGTCCTCCCAGCGGATCCATTCGGCCTGGCCCTCGGCGGTGTAGGTGAAGCCCTCGGCGTCGGCGTCCTTGATGGGGAGGGGGAACCAGGGGTTGAAGATGGTGGCGCGGAGGTCGGCGCGGCGGTAGGTCTCCTTGATCAGCGGGGTCGCGCCGTGGCGGACCCAGAGCCAGCCGACGACGGCGGGGCGGAGACGGGCGGGGGCGCCGGTCTGGGGGGCCGCGACGCTCAGGGGGACGAAGACGGCGCCGGGGGGCGGCTCGGGGACGAGCTCGCGGAGGCGGGCGGACTGGGCGAGGTCGGCCCTGGCCTGGTCCTGGAAGGCTCGGTGGTGGCCGACGAGGCAGACGGCGCCGAACCAGGCGGCGAGGGCAACGGCGAGGGCGAGAGCGGGCTTGAAGAGGGGCTCGAGGCGGGCGCGGACCGCGCCGGCGGCGGCGAGGTCGATCAGCGCGGCCAGGGCGATGGCGGCACCGACGGCGGGGAAGTATCCCATGCGCGACTCGGCGATCTGGCCGATGACGACCACCAGGGGGAGCCAGGCGGCGACGAAGAGGGCGAGGCCGAAGAGGAGGACGGCCAGGGGAGAGGGGGGGAAGTTCGGGGGGTCATCGTCCGCGGTGTCGGTGTCCGCATCGTCGTCCACCGGGGCGCGGAGGGGCGTGCGGCGCCAGCGGGAGAGCCAGGGGACGAACGCGACGGCGAGGATGGCGGTCCAGGAGATCCAGGAGAGGACGGGGAGGGCCTCGAGGCCGGCGGGCCAGCCGTGGCGGAGCGAGGCCATGAGGCGCCACTGGTAGTGGACGACGCCGAGCTCGTGGGCGACCCACTGGAGCCTGGGCAGGAGGTCGCCGGGGGAGAGGTAGCTCCCGGCGGCGCCGCGCCAGCCCGGGGGGGCGGTGGCGCGGAGGAGGACGATGTAGAGGAGGACCATGAGGCTGGCGGCCGCGGCGGGCCAGGCGGCGAGGAGGACCCGGCGGGGCAGGGGCGTGGCGCGGTGGGGGAGGAAGAGGCCCAGGACGGGGAGGGCGAGGATGCCGGCGGAGGCCTGCTCGTTGAGGCAGGGGATGGCGAAGGCGAGGGGGGCCATGGCGAGGGGGGCCCAGAGGCCCGCGCGGCCGCGGAGATAGGAGATGTAGAGGTGGGCCAGCAGGAACCAGATGCTGGTGGCCATGGAGTTGGTGGTGGAGGCGATCCAGATGGTCACCTCGTAGTTCATGGGGTAGACGGCGAAGAGGAGGGCGGCGGCGGCGGCGGCGTGGGGGGAGCGGAGGAGGCGGCGGAGGAGGGTGTAGAGGAGGATGGAGGCGAGGCCGTGGGAGAGGGCGGTGAGGACGTGGGGGATCCAGAGGCAGTCGTGGAACCAGGTGAGGCTGTGGAAGACGTAGAGCCAGTGGAGGGGCCGCCAGAAGAAGGGGAAGTGCTCGAAGGGGGCGCCGAGGTTGACCCCGCCGGTGACGGGGTCCCGCATGGTGGTGGCGTAGTCGTCGAAGTAGCGGCCGAGGTCGCCGCCGAGGGCGAGGGTGGCCAGGGCCCAGAGGGCGAGGGGGAAGAGCCACGGCAGGAGCGCGCGCGGCCCGGGGTTCGATGGCTCGTCGGTGGTGTGCATCGGGGGCGTGTCGCCAGTGGGGGCTCGTGGATGGGGGCGGGCGCCGTCACGCCGCCCGCGGTGAGGGCCCGATGCTAGGGCTTTTTCGGGGGCGCGTACAACGGGCGCGCGGGGGCGAGGCGGCGGCGGGGGCCGACCCGGGTGGGGCCGGGGGCTAAGATGGATTCATCTGGCCGGGCTGCGCCCACTCGGCGCCGGTTTCAACGAGGTCGATGATGCGCGTGTGCCTGGTTTCGCAAGAGGTAGCGCCCTTCCTGCACGGGGGCGGGATCGCCACCTACGTCTCGCAGATGGCGCGGGCGCTCGTGCAGGCCGGGCACGAGGCGCACATCCTGACCAGCGCGAAGCCGGGGCTGCAGGAGAGCATCCCGGCGAGCCTTCGCGGCGTGCGGTTCCACGAGGTGGACCTGTCGCAGAGCCCGCTGAGCCTGGAGGGGTACCACATGCCGCTGATGCGGCACTCGATGGGGGTGTACCACGCGCTGAAGCACCTGCACGCGAAGTACCGCTTCGACTACATCGAGTTCCCGGACTACAACGCGGAGGGGTACTTCTCGCTGCGGGCGAAGCGGTCGCTGGGGATGTTCGACGACGCCATCCTGGGCGTGCGGCTGCACATGCCGGACTACATCTGCCGCGACTACGACATGCAGGCGGGGATGACGACGGAGATCGGGCTGCTGGGGCACATGGAGCGGACGGCGACGGTGGAGGCGGACATCGTCACCTCGCCGAGCCGGGCGATGCTGGACGTGACGCTGGGGTACCTGGCGGGGGCGATGCCGGAGTCGTCGCGGCAGCCTCGGTTCGTCATCCCCAACCCGTTCGACATGGCGCGGGTGCAGGAGGAGCTGGGCGGGGGGGCGGACGCGGGGGCGGGGGAGGGGGCGGGGACGATCCTGTTCTTCGGGCGGACGCAGCACATCAAGGGGTGCCACCTGCTGGTGCGTGCGGCGAAGCGGCTGATGGCGCAGGGGGTGAACGTCAACGTCCGGTTCATCGGGGGCGACACGCTGACGGGCCCGTTCGGGGACCCGCTGAAGCCGCACCTGAGGAGGATGGCCGCGGGGATCTTCGAGGACCGGTTCGTGTTCGAGGACAACCGGCCGCGGCACGAGCTGGCCCGGGCGATCCGCGGGGCGACGGTCTGCTGCTTCCCCTCGCTGATGGAGAGCTTCTCCATGGCGTGCGTGGAGGCGATGTCGCTGGGGGCGGCGGTGGTGGGGTCGAGCGCGGGGGGGATCGGGGAGATCATCGAGGACGGGGTGAGCGGGCTGCTGTTCGAGTCGGGCAACGACCGGGACCTGGAGCGGGTGCTGCACTTGGCGCTGAGCGACCCGGGGCTTCGCAAGTCGCTGTCGGCGGAGGCGCCGCGCCGGATCGCGGAGTACTGCGACCCGGCGGCGGTGGCGGAGTCGCTGGTGCGGTCGCTGGCGGCGGCGGGTGAGGGGGCGGCGTCGCGCTGCCGCGGGCCGGTCCGCGTGGCGGCGGCGCTGACGGCGGCGGCGGGAGGCGAGGCGGCGGAGGCCAACGGTTCCATCAAGGGCGCGGCGGGGGCGAGCGTCAACGGCAACGGCGTTCACCGTGCGGGGGCGGGGACGGCGGCGATCGCGACGCTGCCGGTGACGGCGCTGCGCGCGGCCCGGACGGGCCCGCGGGTGTGCGTGGTGATCCCGTTCTACAACTGCGGGAGGTACCTGCCGCAGACGCTGGAGTCGCTGCGGCGGCAGACGTACCAGAACTTCGACCTGATCATCGTGGACGACGGCTCGACCGACGCCCACAGTCTGCAGCTGATCGACTCGCTCAAGGCCCAGGGGCTGAACATCATCCGCAAGCCCAACGGGGGCCCGGCCTCGGCGCGGAACGTGGGGCTGCGGGCGGCGACGAGCGAGTGGGTGCTCGCGCTCGACAGCGACGACCTGATCCACCCGACGTACCTGGAGAAGGCGCTGGGGGTGGTCGAGCGGGACCCGGACCTGGCGGTGGTCTGCTCGCCGATCATCATGCACAGCGAGGACCTCTCGACGCCGCTGGGGGTGTGGGTCCCGCTGGGGCTGGACCGCGACCTGCTGCCGTTCATCAACGTCGGCTCGACGGCGCAGTGCCTGCTGAACCGGGAGAAGGCGCTGGAGGTTGGCGGGTACAACGAGGACGCGGCGGTGAAGGGGGTGGAGGACTGGGACCTGTGGTGCCGGCTGGCCGGGGCGGGGTACCGGGCGAGCGTGATGCCCGAGTTCCTGCTGACCTACCGCGTCCGCCAGGACGGGGTGTTCCAGACGGCGGTGGTGCCCAACGAGGGGGCGCTCAAGGCGCGGATCATGAAGACGCACGCGCGGATCGCCTTGAACCCGGATGTGGCGATGCGGCTGCAGCTGGGGGAGGCGACCAACCTCCGCCACCACATCGCGTACCTCGACGGGCAGGTCCGGGGGGCGCAGGAGCAGATCCGGGCGCTGGGGGACCCGACGGTGCACGTGACGGCGGCGGTCCGGCGGGTGCTCGACGAGAACGTCCGGTACCGGATCGCGGACCGGGTGAACAACGCGCTGAAGGGGATGGGGCTGCAGCGGCCGATCAAGTCCCTCGCGACGCGGGTTACGGGGCGGACGGGGGCCCAGAACTGACGGCCGGGGTCCTCCGGCCCGTGGACATGTGCACCGAACCGCCCCCGGGCGTGGATACTGTCAGATATCGGCGTTCGCCAACCTCCTAGGGTGCCCACCAGTGCGTGTCTGCATCGTTTCGCGCCCCACGCCAGTTCCGCACGGCGACGGCCACGGCCGCTATGCCTGGGAGGCCTCCGCCGCCCTGGCCGCGGCGGGGCACGAGGTGCACCTGCTGACCGCGCCGGCCGCGGACGGCGGCGACCCGCCGGGGGCCCCCGCGGGGGTCCGGGTGCACACGGTGGACGTCCGCTCCGGCCCGGCCGCGATCCCGCAGGCGTACCCGTCGCCGAAGCTGCGGCACGCCATGGGGGTGTATTCCGCGCTGCTGCGGCTGCACGAGGGGCGCCGCTTCGACCTGATCGAGTTCCCGCTGGCGGAGGGGGAGGGGTACTTCGCGCTCCGCGGCAAGCGCATGCTCGGGCAGTTCGCGGGGGCGGTGATGGCGGTGCGCCTGTGCACGCCGGCGGCGGACCGGCGGCGCGAGAACGGGGAGACGCGGTTCGACGGCGAGGATGCGTTCACCGATCACCTGGAGACCGCCTCGATGCGCGAGGCGGACCTGCTCACCTCGCCCACGCGGGCCCTGTTGGAGCTGGTCGCCGGGCGCGTCGAGACGGACCCCGCGTGGCCGACGCCGGCCCGGGCGGTGGTCCCCCCGCCGCTGACGGGCGCGGCGTCTTCGACCCTCCACCCCCCCCCTGCCCCCCCCACTCCCCCGACGGTCCTGTTCCCGTTCCCGCTGGAGGAGCGGCGGGGGGCGCGGCTCTTTGTGGATGCGGCGCTGCGGCTGCTGACGGCCGAGCCGGAGGCGCGGTTCTGCCTTGCGGGGGAGGACACGAGCACGGCCCCGGTCGGCCGCTCCATGCTGGGCGCGATCCGGTCGCGCCACGGGTCGCTCCCGGAGGAGCGCATCCGCTTCGAACGCGGCGATCGGCCGCTGAGCGCGGGGGAGCTGGGCGCGGCGGCGGTGGTCTGCCTGCCGGGCGCGGACCACGAGCCGAGCTACCTCATCCTGGATGCGGCGGCCCGCGGCGTGCCCGTCGTCCTCGCGGAGTCGCCGCTGAAGGAGCTGCTGCCGGAGGGGCCGGGGGTTCGGTACGCGCCCGCGGGGGACGATGGGGCGCTGGCGCGGGCGATCAGCGCGGCGCTCGCGGACGGGCGGGGCGCGTGTGACCTCTCGGCGTTCTCGCCTTCCGCCTTCGTTGACCGACTGCTGGCGGCGGCCGCGGACGCCGCGGGGGGAGGGGGGGGGGCGGGCCCGGAGCCGGGGAGCGCGGCGGGAGGGGGACCGGGGCTGTCCGGCATCGTCCCGG
>JBIQJK010000076.1:13178-18465 GCA_044507535.1 Planctomycetaceae bacterium
TGTGCCCCCCGGCCGTCCCCCCCTCCCGCTTTCGTGCCCCGCCGGCGGGCGGCGGCCGGGGCCGCGGGGGGGGGAGGGGGGGGAGGGGCGGACCTGGAGCCGGTGAGCGCGGCGGAAGGGGAACCGGAGCTGTCGGTCATCGTCCCGGTGTACAACCTCGGCCGGTACCTGCCGGAGACGCTGGCGTCGATCGACGCGCAGACGTATCGCGGATTCGAGCTGATCATCGTGGACGACGGCTCCACGGACCCGGAGACGATCGCCCTGCTGGACCGGCTCCGCGCGGGGGGGCGGCGCGTGATCCGCAAGCCCAACGGCGGGCTGGGGTCGGCGCGCAACGCCGGGATCGCCGCGGCCAGGGGGCGGTGGGTCGCCTCGATCGATGCGGACGACCTCATCGCGCCCGAGTACTTCGAGCGGGCGCTCGCGGTGCTGCGCGCGAACCCGTCGCTGAGCTACGCGTGCGCCCTGGTCCGCTGCTTCGAGACCGACCCCGCGGTGATCACGGCGGGGTGGATCCCGCTGGGGATGGCCGGGTTCGACCGCGACCTGCTGCTGTGCTTCAACATCGGGGGGATCGCCGGCTCGGTCTTCGACCGGCGCGTCGTGCTCGACGCCGGCGGGTACGACGAGACGCTGCCGGGGTACCAGGACTGGGACCTGTGGTGCCGGCTGGCGCACCGCGGCGTCCGGGGCGGGATCATCCCGGAGTTCCTGTTCTACTACCGCGTCCGCGCGGATTCCATGTACCACGGCGGCAGCCTTGCGCGGCACGATCACCAGAAGAGCTACCTGATCGACCGGCACGCGGGCGGCCCGCTGCTCTCGAGCCGGACGCTGCGCTGGCAGTTCGCGGAGGCGGCGGCGGCGAACGCCGCCCTCCGCGCGGCGCAGGAAGAGGCGGCGAGGGCGAACGCCGCGGCGCGGGAGGCGATCGCCGCGCGGGACGAATCGGTCCGCCGCACGGAGGAGGCGGAGGCGGGCGCCGCGCTGGCGTGGCGGCACGCGGGCGACCTGGAGGCGATGCTCAAGACGGCGGCCTCGGACCTGAGGGAGGCGCAGGAGAGGGCGGCCGCGCTGGCCGCGGAGCTCGAAGCCGAGCGGAGCGCGGCCCGGGCGCGTGCGGCGGAGCTGGAGGCCCGGGCGGGCGAGCTCGGCGCGGCGCTGGCGCGCGAGTCGGAGGAGCGCGCGCGGCTGGAGGCGAGGCTCGAAACGGCCACCAACCAGACGCTGCTGACGGGGGACCGGCTGAGCCGCGCGCTGGCGGACCTGGCCGCGGCGGAGCAGGCGCTCGCCGCGCTGCGGGACCAGATCGCGGCGCACGACTGCTCGGTGCACACGCGGCGGGTGCTGGAGGAGAACATCCGCTACCGGATGGCGGACCGCGTGAACAGCGCGATCCGCGGCACGGGGGTGCACTCGATCGCCAAGGCGCTCGCGCGGCGGACGATCGCGGGGGACGGCCCGGGCGGGAATGGATCGGCCGGGAAGTCGGGGCGGGGCTGAATACGGGGTGGAGGGGCCGGGGCGGGCTCAGGTCGGGCGCTTGCCGCGGAGGCTGGATGCGTACATGCGGTAGACGCCGGTGCTCTTGACGGCGTGGATGACGCGGTAGCTGCGGGTACCCTTGATGCGCTCGAGGCCGAGGCACGGGTCGGGGGGGAGGGCCATGCCCTTCTCCCACCCCCGGCCCCAGCGGAGGCGCGCCAGGGCGCGGTAGAGCGGGTTGGCCTTGGCGAGGGCGACGGCGCGCCAGGCCCTGGAGCCGAGGATCGCCTCGAGCTCCTGGCGGGCCCTGACGACGATCTCCGGGGAGGGGTCCGCGCCGGCGCGGGCGCGCGACAGCTCCTGTCGGGCCTCCCAGGCGTCCATGTGCGCGCGGAAGAACATCGTGTCCTTCTCGCAGAGCGCGGGCTCGAGGTTGAGGGCGTAGAGCCAGCGGTGGCGCTCGATCATGCGGCGGATGAGCTCGGGGCGGCGGCGCTGGGTCTGGGTGAGCATCGAGCCGCCGGCGTGCTGGCGGTAGCGGAAGAGCGGCTGGGGGACGCAGCGGCCGCGGTAGCCGACGGCGAGGAGGGCGACCCAGAAGTCCCAGTCCTCGAAGCCGCCGCGCATGTCCTCGGCGTAGCCGCCGGCGAGGTCGAAGGCGCGGCGGCGGACGACGGCGGTGGCGACGCTCTGGTTGGCGACCAGCAGGTTGTGGCCGTTGTACTCCGGGCAGGCCCATATGCCGCCGGAGGCGCCGAAGTACGCGGTGTGCGAATAGGCGTAGCCGAGGGCGGGGTCCTCGAGCAGCGGGGCGATCAGGCGCTCGATGAAGGGGGGCTCGATGAGGTCGTCGGCGTCGAGGGGGACGAAGAACTCGGCGTCGGTGGCGCGGACGCCGGTGTTCCTCGCGGCGGCGAGGCCGCCGTTGTCGCGCCGGATGACGCGGACGCCGGCGCGGGCGAGCCCGGCGAGGGCGTCGGCGGTGGCCGGGTCGGTGGAGCCGTCGTCCACGACGACGATCTCGACGCCGGGCCAGGTCTGCGCCCGCGCGCTCGCGACGGCCTCGCCGACGAACCGGCCGTGGTTGAAGCAGGGGATGACCACGGCGACGCGGGGGGCATCGCCGCCGCGCCGCCGGCCGACGACCGCCGTCGCGGCGGGGGCGCGGGGAGGGAGAGGGTCGGCCCGGCCGGCGGCGGTGCGCTCCCACTGGGCGGCGATGCGGTCGGGGTCGTAGGCGTCGGCGATGCGGCGGCGGGCGGCCTCGCCCATGGCCCGGCGGGCGGGCTCGCTCGTCGCCCACGCCGCGGCGGCCTTCTCGGCCAGGTCCGCGGCGTCGCCGGCGCGGGCGATCACGCCGCTGACGCCGTCCTCGATCATCTCGGTCATGCCGCTGTTGTCGGACCCGACGACGACGCAGCCGAGGGCCATCGCCTCGAGGCAGACGTTGGGGAAGTTCTCGAACAGCGAGGGGAAGACGCAGAGGCGGGCGGCGCGGTAGCGGCCGAGCAGTTCCTCCCGCGGCAGGGCGTCCTCGAAGAGGATGCGCTGCGCGATGGAGGGGTCCATCGCGGCGATCATCCGCTCCAGCCGCGCCCGCACCGACGGCTGGCCCGCGCCGTACTCGGTGTCGGCGCCGACCAAGCGGAGCCTCGCCCCCGGGCAGGCGGCGAGGAGGCGCGGGGCGGCGGCGATGAGCGTCTCGACGCCCTTGCGCTCCTCGAGGCGGCCGACGTAGAGGATGTCGTCGGACCGTGCGGGCGCGGCGGCGTCCTCGCCGGCGCGGGCGAGGCCGAGCACGGCGGGGTCAGCCGGGTAGGGGAGCAGGTCGATGGGTCCGATGTCCGGTGCGGCGGCGTGGATCTCCCGGGCGAGGGCGGCGGAGGGGGAGATGCGGGCGTCGGCCAGGCGGAGGGCCTCGGCCTCGAGCTGCTCGAGGACGGCGAAGCGCGGGCGGGCGCGGTTGTAGCGGTTGAGCACGAGCAGCGGCGTGTGGAGCCGGACGATGCAGCGGGGGCGGCGCGCCGGGTCCATGGAGCGGAGCCCGGCGAGGAAGGCGAGGCCCTCGGCGCGGTAGTCGGGGAACTCGACGACGTCGATCCGCTCGGCGCGGCAGAGCTTCTCGAGGTAGGCCGCGACGCTCTCGGCGCGGGCCTGCCAGTGCTCGAGCGCGGGCATGGGCTCGGCGCGGGGGGGGAGGCCGCGGTGGGCGGGGAGGCGGACGATCTCCTCGCCGGCGTCGCCGACCTCGAGCCTGGGGAGGGACTCGTCGGTGACGGTGAGGATCGTCACGCGGCGGCCGCGACGTGCGAGGATCCGCGACATCGCGGCGACGTAGGTGCCGATGCCGCCGCCGAAGAGCGGGGGGTACTCGAAGGAGACGAAGACGATGCGCAGGGGGTCAGCCATGGCGGGCGGCCTCCGCGCCGATGCGTCGCAGGAGCCCGGCCTTCGCGAGGACTTGAAGACGGGCTGGCCCTGGCTGGCCGCGACGGCGCGCTCCAGGCGGCTGAGGCGGTCGCGGAGCATCGCCCGCTCGCTCTGGGCGCCGACGAGCTCGGCGACGGCGCGCTGGGCCTGCTCCGTCAGCTCGCGCACGCGCCCGGTCGCGGCCTCCCACTCGGCGGCGAGCCGCTGGGTCTCGCCGCTGAGGTGCTGGACCTCGCTCCAGAGGCGATCGCGGACCTCCTCGAGCTCGGCGACGCGGGCGCGGAGCTGCTCCCATGCCGCGGCGAGCCGGGCGGCCTCGCGCATCGCCTCGTCGCGCTCCTTGACGACCGTCCGCAGCTCGGCCCAGAGGCGGTCCTTGACGTCCTCGAGTTCGGCGATGCGCCCCGCGGCGTCCGCGTGGGAGCGCTCCAGGGCTCGCAGGTCGATGAGCAGGCGGCCGAGCGCGGCCGGTTCCGATCGCGGGGCGATCCGGCGTCGGCGGCGCTCGATGATGCGGCGGTAGGCGGACTCGGCCTCGGCCGCGGCGGCGTCGGCGCTGTAGCGCTCGCGGACGCGCCGCCGCGCGTGCTCTCCCATCGCCGCGAGCTCGTCGTCGGCGCGGCCGAGGAGGGCGATGAGGGCCGCGGCGAGGGCGTCGGCGTCGCCGGAGGGGACGAGCACGCCGCTCGCGCCGTCCTCGATCATCTCGGACATGCCGCCGCCGGCCGTGCCGACGACGGGCCTGGCGAGGGCCATCGCCTCCAGGCACGTGTACGGGCCGGCTTCGAAGAGGGACGGGAAGACGCAGACGCGGGCGGCGCGGACGATCTCGCGGACCCGCTGGGGCTCGAGGGCGCCGTGGAAGATGATGCGGGCCCGCTCGGACTCGTCCACATGCGCGAGGACCGACTCGAGCCGCGCCCGCGTGGAGGGCTCTTCGGGGCTCCACGGGGTGTCGCCGCCGACGAGGTGCAGCGACGCCCCGGGGCGGGCGCGGAGCACAGCGCCCGCGGCCCGGGCCAGGACCTCGACGCCTTTGCGCTCCTCCAGCCGGCCGACGTAGACGACGTCGTGCTCGCCGACCGGGGGGGAGGGTTCAACCTCGGCTCCATCGTCGTCGAGGCCGTAGCGGGAGAACTCGACCTCGCCGAGCTCCGGCGCCAGCGCCAGGACCTCGCGGGTGAGGGCGTGGGAGGAGGAGACGAGGCCATCGGCCAGGAGCATCGCCTCGATCTCCAGGGCCTCCAGGGCCCGGTCGCGCCGGCGCGAGGCGTTGTACCGGTTCAGCACGGCCAGGGGTGTGTGCAGCCGGATGATGCACGCCATCCAGACCAGCGGCGAATCGATCCGCAACATCAGCGCGGACCAT
>JBIQJK010000244.1:0-2698 GCA_044507535.1 Planctomycetaceae bacterium
GGGAGCGTGCGAGGGGGGAGGCGGGGGGAGGGGGGGCTGACCAGGGCACGGGCCCAACGGGCTTCCTTCGGAGCGGACCACCATGGCAACGTTTGCGTACGAGGCGCTCAACGCGGCGGGCAAGCCCCAGAAGGGGACGGTCGAGGCGGGCTCGAGCGAGGAGGCGATCCAGCGGATCAAGGCCCAGGGGTACTTCCCGACGCTGGTGAAGGAGCAGAAGGCGTCGAAGAAGGCGTCGCCGGAGGCGGGCGAGGCGGGGGCGAAGAGAAAGAAGAAGCGGGGCGGGGGCGTGTCGGTGGGTCGGGTGTCGCAGAAGCAGCTGACGCTGTTCACGCGTCAGCTCTCGACGCTGCAGGACGCGGGCCTGCCGCTGCTGCGGTCGCTGCAGATCCTGGAGCAGCAGGCCAAGCCGGGGCGGATGAAGAACGTGCTGGGGGCGGTGTGCGAGGACGTGGAGGGGGGCGCCGCGCTGTCGGAGGCGCTGGCGAAGCACCCGCGGGCGTTCAACCGGCTGTACACGAAGATGGTGGCGGCGGGCGAGATCGGCGGCGTGCTGGACATCATCCTGCAGCGTCTGGCCGAGTTCATGGAGAAGGCGCAGCGGCTGAAGCGGAAGATCGTGGGCGCGCTGGTGTACCCGGCGGTGGTGGTGTTCGTGGCGATCTCGATCGTCACGTTCATCATGTGGTTCATCATCCCGAAGTTCCAGGAGATCTTCGCGGACTTCGGCGTCGCGCTGCCGTCGATCACGCGGTGGCTGATCAACGTGAGCTCGTGGGTGGCGGGGAACAACGTCGGCCAGACGGTGCCGGGGGCGATCTACATCCTGCTGACGCCGTTCCTGCTGGTGGTGCTGGTGAAGCTGGCCCGCAAGGCGACGCCGGGGCGGGCGTTCTTCGACATCCTGACGCTGTGGACGCCGGTGTTCGGGGCGCTGGTGCGCAAGACGACGATCGCGCGGTTCACGCGGACGCTGGGGACGCTGATCTCGGCGGGCGTGCCGATCCTGGAGGCGATCCTGATCACGCGGGACACGTCGGGGAACTACGTGTTCGAGAAGGCGCTGGGGAAGGTGCACGACTCGATCCGCGAGGGCGAGAGCTTCGCGGGCCCGCTGCGGGAGTCGAAGGTCGTGGACGCGATCGTGGTGAACATGATCGACGTCGGCGAGGAGACCGGCGACCTGGACGCGATGCTGCTGAAGGTGGCGGACAACTACGACGAGGAGGTGGACGTGGCGGTGGCGGCGCTGGTGTCGCTGATCGAGCCGCTGCTGGTCGTGGTGCTGGGCGGCATCGTCGGCACGATCGTCGTCGCCATGTTCATGCCGCTGGTGGCCATGATCGAGTCGCTGCAGGGCGGCAACGCGGTGTGAG
This sequence comes from Planctomycetaceae bacterium, assembly GCA_044507535.1. GTDB lineage: Bacteria > Planctomycetota > Phycisphaerae > Phycisphaerales > UBA1924 > CALAFV01. The sequence goes on from JBIQJK010000244.1 coordinate 1,377, forward strand.
GCCCATGGGGGCGGCCCGGGATCGGGCCGTCCGGACACCCAGGCGGGGCGCCCGGCCGCGGCCGTGGCGCGGGCCCGCCGCAGATCGGAGATCGCCGTGGCTCAACGTGCGCGACAGCTCGGGCGGGGCGGGGCGGGGGGCGGCGGCGCCGCCGGCGCGGGCGGCTTCACGCTGGTGGAGATGTCGATCGCGGTGGTGATCGTGGGCGTGCTGGCGGCGCTGGGGCTGATCGCCGGGGGGAAGCTGATCCGCGAGGCGCGGGCGACGGGGGAGCGGCACTTCCTGGCGTCGCTGAAGACGGGCGTGGAGCAGTTCAAGCAGCAGTTCGGCTTCCTGCCGCCGCTGGTCTGCGACGGGCCGCCGACGACCACGCTTCCGGGCCCGCTGATCACGACGAACTACGGTCGCGTGCCGTCGATCCGGGACGACCGGTTCCTCAGCTATGAGTCCAACTTCGACCAGCCGCGGTGGAGCGAGTACTCGCTGTCGTACTACCTGATCGGCCTGCTGGACGTGGACAGCGGGTATTCCGGCCCGGGTGGCCCCAAGCCCGTGGACGGGGTGAGCGGGCCGGGGTTCACGGAGCCGCAGCGGAGCGGGGCGTTCTCGCAGCGGGGCCCGGCGATCCCGCCGTACGTGGACCCGGCGCGGGGGCGCAACCGGGTGTACCGCGACCCGGCGAGCCCGGAGAAGGTGTCGCTGCTGGACCGGTGGGGGAACCGGATCCGGTACTACCGGTGGCTGCCGCGGTACGCATCGACGGGGGCGGCCAAGGGTGAGGTGGAGCAGTACATGGTGCCGCGGGCGGTGGGCGATCCGAACACGGACACGGAGCTGCGGGGGGCGACGTTCGCGATCGTGAGCCTGGGGCCGGACAACCAGACGGACGAGCGCAGGCCGCTGCCGACGGCGGGGCGCTCCGACAGCCGCGTGGACGCGTCGCCCCGGGACGACACCACCAAGGACGACATCGTGGAGGTGGGCCGATGATGAGGGTGCGCGAGCGGCGAGCCGGGGGCGCGGGGAGCGGGGCGGGGCCGGGCGCGGCCGGCGCCTTCACGCTCACCGAGCTGCTGGTGGTGATCGTGATCCTGGTGCTGGTGCTGGCGATCTCGGTGCCGGCGTTCACGTCGATCATGTACTCGCAGGAGTCCTCGCTGGCGCAGACGCGGCTGGCGACGGCGCTTCGGGCCGCGCGGGATGCGGCGCTGCAGTCCAACGCGGGGACGGACACGGCGGCGGTGTTCTTCTTCGAGCAGGGGGGGCGGGCGCGGATCGTCACGTGCATCAAGGCGGGGGAGATGCAGGACCGCGTCGGGGGC
>JBIQJK010000077.1:0-18401 GCA_044507535.1 Planctomycetaceae bacterium
CTCCGGAGCCATCATCGGCCGTGCCGGCGATCCCGCCCGAGGAGATCGCCTTGGGGAAGGCGATCGCGGTGATCGTCTACGCGATCAACCTCATCGGCCTGCCGCTGTGGATCCTCCCGATCCTGCTGCGCGACAACGACTTCTCCCTCTACCACGGCAAGCAGGCGATGATGCTCTGGCTGACGGGCCTGGTGCTCGGCGTCGTCAACACCGTGCTGACGGTGATCCCGGTCATCGGGTGCGTCACGCTGGTGACCTGGCCGCTGATCGTCGTGACGATGGTCGTGCTCGACCTGATCGGGCTGGTGAACGCGGCGAAGGGGCGCATCGAACCCGTGCCGTTCGTCGGGCGGCTCGCCGATGAGTGGTTCGCCGGCATCCGCAAGCCCCCCTCTCCCCCTACCTCCCCCGCTCCCCCCGCTTCCACCCCCCCTCCTCCCGCGTCACCCACCACGTGACCCGGCTTTTCCTCTCGCTCGATCTGTCCCCGCGCATCCACCGCCGAGCGCTTGCCCGTACACTGACGCCATGCCAACGCTCACCGTGCTGCTGACCGTCGCGGGGATTGTCGGGGCGTACCAGCTCGTGCTCTCCCTGGCGCTGTCGGCCCTGCCGCGGCGGCTGGGGGCGCTGGTGACGCGGGCGCCCGGGCTGGACATCGTCGTCTCGCTGCTGACGTGGGCGCCGTGGGTCGCGGGGGCGGTGTACGCGGGGCCGGCGGGGTTCGGGGGGGCGCTGCTGGGGCAACTCGTCGCGCTGGGGGCGTGGGTGATGATCCACGAGTGGACGCACCGCGAGGCGCTCCGCGGGCCGCGGATCGTGACGTTCCTCAACCGGACCGTCGGGAGGTTCCGCAACCACGCCGCGCTGTGGGTGACGGCGGTGAGCCTGCCGGTCTTCTTCATGATCCGGGCGGCGGAGGTGTTCCTGTACCCGTTCCTGGTGTGGCTCCTGGGGTTCCCCCGCTACCGGCACGCGGACTGGGTGAACGTCTCGCGGCAGAAGTTCAAGAACCTCGTCGGGCACGACCTGATCTGGTGCCTCTACTGCGACTGGATGACGGGGGTGTACTCGCTGGGGGCGGAGATGCTGCGGAACGTGGAGAGCTTCTGGTGCCCGATCCGCTTCGCCTCGGGGGTCAAGTGCGAGAACTGCAAGCTGGACTTCCCGGATGTGGCCCGCGGGTGGGTGCCGCACGACGGGACGATGGCGGATGTGGAGCGGGCGCTGGAGGCGCACTACGGCGACGGGCGGCGGGAGTGGTTCAACCACCCGGCGCGGCTGACGGTGGAGGGGGAGCCGCTGGCGGCGCCGGCGGTGGCGGAGGGCGCGGGGGTGAATGGGACGGGGACGGGGGTGGATGGTGTGGAGGTGAAGAGGTGAGCAGGGGTGGAGGCGAGGGGAGGTCAGGGGGTGGGGCGGGCGGCGTAGGCGCCCGTGGGATCGGTTGAGGCGGGGAGCAGAGAGAGAGAGACACGGGCTGGAAGCCCGCGCCACGGGGGGAGGGGGTGGTTCCTCTACACGCGGAAGATGGCGCCGAGGCGCTTGCCGATCAGGACCGAGGCGCCGACGAGGGTGACCGTCAGCAGGGCCATGCCCCAGACGCCCATCGCGCTGGCGATGAAGGGGCCGTCGCCGAGACGGTTGAGGAAGCTGAAGATCGCCTTGGTGATCGGGTAGTGCCGCTGCTGCTGGGCGAGGATCAGCGAGTCGGAGACCTCGAGCATCGAGAAGCTGAAGGCCAGCAGGGCGCCGGCGATGAGGTTGGCGGCGATCAGGGGGATGATGACCAGCCGCACGGCTGTGAAGCGGCTCGCGCCCAGGTTCATCGCCGCTTCTTCCAGCTCGCCGCTGGTCTGCTCCAGCCCGGCGACGGTGGCGCGGACGATGTACGGCAGCCGGCGGACGGCGTAGGCGACGATCAGCAGGGGGATGGGGTTGGGGTCGGCGCCGAAGACGGAGATGAACTCCAGCGGGTTCCCCTTGCCGAAGGGCCAGCGGAGGCTCATGGCGACGTAGCCGAAGGCCATGACCAGCCCCGGGACCGCCAGCGGGAGCATGCACAGGGCGTCGAGGAGCCCGCGCCCGCGGATGCGGGTGCGGACGACGAGGTACCCCACGAGGATGCCCAGCGTCAAGTCGAGCGCGACCGCGGCGGAGGCGAGCTTGAGGGAGTTGAGGATCGAGCCGAAGGCGTCGGGGTGGGAGAGGGCCTGCTGGAAGTGCGAGAGGGTCAGCTCGCGGGGGAAGACCGAGCCGTACCACGTCCCCGGCACGGCGAGGGCGGTGAGGACGACGCCGATGTGCGGGAGCAGGGCCAGGAGGGTCACGGCGGCGAAGAGGCCGGTGGCGAGGGGACGCATCGGCGCGGGGAGCGGCCGCTCGGCGGCGGCGCGGGAGGCCTTGGAGTACATCGCGTATGCCCGGCCGCCGAAGGCCGCCTTGCCGAGGACGTAGACGCCGACCGCCGCGGCGAGCATGACCAGGGTCAGGGCGTAGGGGAGGGCGGAGGACTCGACCTCCTTGAGGCCGAAGTAGATCTGGACGGGGGTGATGCGGTTGTAGTCGAAGACCAGCGGGGTGCCGAGCTCGGTGAAGGACCAGATGAAGACGATGGTCGCCCCGGCGAAGAGTCCGGGGCGGATCAGCGGGAGGGTGATGGTGAAGAACCGGCGGAAGGGGCCGGCGCCGAGGTTCTCGGCGGCCTCGTCGAGGGCGGGGTCGAGGTTGGCCAGTGCGGCCGCGGCGTTGAGGTAGATGATCGGATACAGGTGCAGCGCCTGGACGACGACGACGCCCCAGAACCTGGCCCGGCCGAGGACGTCCCACTCGGTGCCCAGGAGGGCGTTGATCGCGCCGTAGCGGCCCAGCAGCGCCTGCATCCCCAGGGCTCCCACGAACGGGGGGAGGATGAGGGGGACGAGGATCAGCGCGCCGAACGCGCCCTTGAGAGGGAAGCGGTAGCGGGCGGAGAGGAAGGCCAGCGGGAGGGCGACGGCCAGGGCGAGCGCGGTGGTGCACGCCGCGACCTTGAAGGCGTTGGCGAGCCCGGCGCGGAGGACGGGGTCCTCGAAGACCAGGGCGAGGTGGGCGAGGGTGAACCCCTCGCCGGTGGCGGGGTCGGCGGCGAAGGCGCCGCGGATGGTCAGGAGGATCGGGTAGACCAGGAACGCGGACAGCAGGGCCAGGAGGGTGGCCAGGAGGGCGTAGTGGCCGGTGGATCGCGGGAGCCGCGGCATGAGGCGGTCAGTGTACGTGGCCGATCGGGCCGCGGGTGGCGGACTCGCCGGGCGGGTGGCACGCTATGCTGCGTGCAGCGGCCGGCGCTCGCCCGCAAACGGGGCGGCGGGCCGGCCGGCCGCCCGGGAGACAGGTGATGCTGACGGCGCGGATCGCGGCACTCGGGGTGATCGGGTTGGTGACGCTCGCCGGCGCGGGGTGCGGGAATGACGCCGCGGAGGTGGACCGGCTCCGGGGCGAGAACACCCGGCTGGAGGAAGAGATCGATCGGCTGACCGGGCAGCTCGAGGCGGCGAAGAGGACGGAGACGACGCTGCGGGCGAACATGTTCGCCCTGGAGAACTCGCTGGAGGCCGCGGCGGACCGGATGGCGGACCTGGGCCAGCACGTGGACGCGGCCAAGCTCGCGGCGACGGCGGCGCAGGCGCAGTTCGAGGAGGCGGCGGGGAAGCTGGCCGCGGCCGAGGCGCGGATCGGCGACCTGCAGCGGGCGCTGGAGCAGACGACGCAGGAGGCGGAGGAGCTCGCCGAGCGGTACCGGGCGGACGTCGAATCGCTGCGCGAGGAGATCGCCAACCTGCAAGCGCAGCTGGCCGCGGCCCTGAAGGCGCTGGAGACGGACGGGCTGCGGGGGCTGCTGCCGAAGAAGGATCGCGGGGGGGAGTGAGGCGGCGGGTCACGCCGGCGGGGTGAGGGCGGCGGGGCCGAGGGTGACGATGGTGGCGGGGCCGAGGGTTCGCCTGGCGAGGTAGCGGTTGACGTCGTCGAGGGTGATGGCGTCGTAGGCCGCGGCGATCTCGGCGAGGGAGCGGGGGCGGCCGAGGCGGTGGTGGTCGGAGGCGAGGGCGGCGGCGCGGGCGCCGGTGGACTCGCCGCTGAAGACGATGTTGGCCTTGATGCCGGTCAGGGCGCGTTCGAACTCGGCGCGGTCCACGGCGCCGTCGGGGGTGTTGATGCGGTCGAGCTCGGCGCGGAGGACCTCGAGGGAGGTCTGGGCGCGCTCGGGGGTGGTGCCGACGTAGGCGAGGGTGCGGCCGAAGGCGCGGTCGGTGGCGTAGGAGGCGCTGACGCTGTAGCACAGGCCGCGCTTCTCGCGGACCTCGGTGAAGAGCCGCGCCGCCATGCCGCCGGAGAGGACGGAGGTGACGATCCGCTCGAGGACGGCGTCGGGGTGGGGCTCGGGGGGGGACTCGTGCATGAGGACGATCTGGACCTGCGACGAGTCGTCGTGGATGTGGTGGTACGTGCCGCGGTGGGGCGTGCCGCCGATGGTGATCGGCGGCGGGGAGCCGGACCAGCCCCTGAGCAGGGGGTCGAGCGTGGAGGCGATGGCGTCGACGCCGGCCTCGCCCCCCTCGATGGCGCCGGCGATGGCGAGGACCGCGCCGCCCCAGGGGGCCGCGCCGGGGAGGACCTGCCGCCGCCACCCCTCGACGAGGTCGGCGCGGGTGATCGCGCGCAGGCCCTGCTCGGCGCCCAGGCCGGAGCGGTTGAGCGGCGCGGGGTTGTGACGCGACCGGGCGGCGAGGATGGCGCGCTCCTGCGGGTCGTCGGCGAGGGACTCGATGGCCTGGAGGGAGAGGTCGCGGACGGGCTCGACGGAGGCCTCGTCGAATCGCGGCCGGCGGACCATGTCCACGATCAGGGGCAGGGCCTCGAGGAGGCGCGAGCCGACGAGGGTGGCGGAGAAGCGCAGGTGGAAGGTGGAGACGTCGGCGGAGCGGGAGGCGCCGAGGCGGTCGAGGGCGTCGGCGTGGGCGCGGGAGTCCAGGTCGCCGCAGCCGCGGAAGATCAGTTCGGACCACATCGGGGCGAGCCCCTCGAGGTGGTCGGGGTCGGTGGCGGAGCCGGCGGGGAGGAACCAGGTCAGGCCGACGGACCGGACACCGGACATGGGCTCGACGATCAGAGGCAGGCCGCAGTCGAGCGTGCGGAGGGCGATGGAGGTCATGGATGGTGCTCCGCGGGGTTGGCGCCCGGGGGCGCGGTGATCGGGCGAGGCGTTGCAGATGGTACAGATGGAATAGTCGGCGGGTCGGCGCTATCGGGCCGGAGCGGGGCTATTTCCGAGCGGCGGTCCGGTCGATGAGAGCTTGTTGGCAGGGGGCGGGGGCCACGGAGGGCCGTGTGCGCTGGATTCTCGACGCCATCGCGGTGCTGACGCTGATCGGGCTGGTCGCCGCGGTGGTGATGCACCGGCGGACGGTGGCCGGGCGCGAGGAGCTGGTCGAGCAGACCGCGTCGGAGCTGCGGCGCCTGGAGCTGGAGATCAAGTACCGGGCGGTGACGCAGGGGACGGAGCTGAACGAGCTGGGGTGGCCGGTGACGGTCAGCGCGGGGTGGTTCGAGGACCCGCCGCGGAACCGGCTCGTGACGGCGGGGCGGGTGTGGGTGGAGGTGGCGGGTGAGGCGGACGCGAACCTGCTGCACCCGACGGTGCGGATGACGGTGGACGATAACCTGGCTGGGTTCTGGTACAACCCGTTTCAGGGGATCGTGAGGGCGCGGGTGCCGGTGATGGTGAGCGACAGCGACGCGACCGCGCTGTACAACCGGATCAACGGCACGTCGCTTGCATCGCTGCTCGAGGTGGAGTCGGGGGAGCCCAGGAGGGCGCCGACGGGGCTGGGGAAGGCGACAGGTCGCGTGCAGACGGCGGACGCGGACGACTCGCCGTGACCGGGGCGCCGCGCGGCGCTCCTGCGCGATCATGCGCCGATCGTTCACGATCGTGCGCTAACTGCGCGTGAAACCAAGGACATCCTCGATGGTCCACCAACCGGCTTCGCGGCCGTGGAGCCATCGCGCTGCGCGCAGCGCGCCCAGCGCGAAGACGTCGCGCGTGGTGGCGCGATGGGTGAGCTCGATGACCTCGCCGGGGCCGGCGAAGCGGATGGTGTGCTCGCCGACGATGTCGCCGGCGCGGATGGAGAGGACCTGATCGTCGGGGAGGCGCCGCGCCGATTCGGGGGAGACGTCGCGGATGGCCCGGGCGAGCCGGAGCGCGGTGCCGGAGGGGGCGTCCTTCTTGTGGATGTGGTGCGCCTCGACGATGGAGGCCCGGAACTCGGGGCCGAACGACCGCGCCAGGCGGGCGGCGGCGTCGGCGGCGGCGGCGACGCCCATGGAGGTGTTGGGCGCGACCAGGATGGCCAGGCGCTGGGCGGCGTCCCGGAGCATGGCCATGGTCTGATCGGAAAGTCCGGTGGTTCCCACGAGCAGCGCGGCGGAGCGCGAGGCGGCAACCGACAGCGCGGCGCGGGCGCCCAGGTCGGATGAGAAGTCGATCACGACGTCGGCGGGGGCGTCGGTGGCGTCGGTGATGACCGGCGCGCTTTGGCCTGTTTCTATGGGAGAAGCTGCGCGTCCGATGGCCGGGGAGCCGGGCCGCGCCAGCGCGGCGGCGAGGCGGAAGGAGGGATCACGCGCGGCGAGGTTGCAGAGCCTGACGCCCATTCGACCGGATGCGCCGCTCACGATGATTGTGGTTGTTGGCGTCGCCATCGATTTGCATTCCTCGTTGTGGAGTGTATCGTGCGCAATGACTGCTCAAGGGTTCGGATCATCGCATCCGATACAAGTGGGCACGTCCGACAAGGCGGCATGGGCAACGTGGCGCTGCCGAGCCGCTGGTTCTTCGAGGCTCCGAGCGAGCCTCTGAGGAGATCCGAAGATGGCGAAGAAGGCTAAGAAGAAGGCGAAGAAGAAGACGAAGAAGAAGGCCGCCAAGAAGGCTGCGAAGAAGACTACCAAGAAGACCGCCAAGAAGGCCGCGAAGAAGACTTCGAAGAAGAAGGCCAGCAAGAAGCGGGCGAAGCGCTCCAAGAAGCGGGCTGCTCCGGCCGCCCCGGTCATGGCTATGTAACTCCCTCGACCATGTTTCGGGGCCGACGGGCGGTGTAGCCCGAGGCTCCGAGCGCCACCGATCGCGGCGGGGCCGGCCTGAAGCCGGCCCCGCGGTCGTTTTGTCGCCCGCGGATCGGCCGCCCCCGGGGCCGCCCCGTTGTTGAGCCCGGCCGCCGGGGGGCAGAGAATCCCTTCATGGACGACGGCAGCGGCGTTGCGGGGCGTGCCAGGCGTGAGCTGAGGCGGCATTACGAGGGGACACTGCTCTTCCGGGGGCTGGTCAGCCCCGTGCGGTACGTCGTCTCCGGGCGGTGCGGGCGGCTGCTGATGCTCGTCGAGCCCGCCGTGCTCGACGAAGGGGGCGGGGACTACACGCTGATGGTCCCCTCGGAGACCGACGCGGCAGCGCAGTTGTTGCTCAACATCTCGGGGGCGCACGAGGGGGGGGAGGCCGGGGAGGTGTGCGACCGGTGGCGGGCGTACCACGCCTCCGGCGAGCGCCGCAGGGGCGGGGGCGAGTGGGCCTGGGGGAAGATCGAGGCGGCGAAGATGGACGAGGGCGTGTGCGGGGGCGAGGAGATCCAGCGTCCCAACTCGCTGTGGCGGGCCGAGCCGCGCCTCTGCCGCGAGCTCAACGCGCAGCGCCCGGCGGTGGCCGAGGCGTGCCGGCGGCTGACCGGGATCAGGGTCGAGAACCCAGTGGTCGTCGGCGTCGATGAGGGGGGCATCGACGTGCGAGCGAGGTTCGGCATCGTGCGACTGGAGTTCGGGGAGGAGGCGGCCGGCGAGGAGGCCGCCGCCGAGCAGGTCCGGCGGGTGCTGAGCGAGGGAGTCGAGGGGTGACCGATTCGCCCTCTGCTAGTAAGTCCTTGATCGGCAACGCGTTGGAACGTGCGGGCCTGCGCGAGGCGCACGCGCACCTCGCGGCGTACGGCCAGTCGCTCACCATGCCGTCGCTGGCGGCGTGCGGAAGCGTCGGCGAGTGCCTCGACCTGGTGCGGCGCGAGGCGGCGGCGGCGCGGGGTGCGCCGCGGGCGTTCCTGCGGATGACCTCGGCGCGGGTGGAGGCGTGGGCGGAGGGGCGGTGGCCGACGCTGCGGGAACTCGACGATGCGGCCGGGGATGTCCCGGTGGTGATCATGTCCTTCGACCACCACGCCGCGGCGGCGAACTCGGCGGCGATGGCCGCGGCGGGGCTGAGGGCGGGGGCGGCCGTGCCGCCCAACGGGGTCGTGTGCGTGGACGACTCGGGTGAGGCGACGGGGGTGCTCCTCGAGCACGCGGCGTACGCGGCGTGGGGCGCTGCGCCGGAGCCGTCGGAACGGGAGCGGGCGTCGCACGTGCGGGAGGCGGCGCGGGCGCTGGCGGCCATGGGGTTCTCCGAGGTGCACGACCTGCACAGCCAGGCGTGGCTCGGGCCCGCACTGGCCGCGATGGAGCGAGCGGGGGAGCTGCCGCTGGATGTGCGGCTGTACGTGCCGGCGGCGGAGCTGGAGCGCGCCGCGGCGGGGCGGGGGGCGTGGGAGAGCGAGCGTGTGCGGCTGGCGGGGGGAAAGGTGTTCGCGGACGGGACGCTCAACAGCCGCACGGCGCTGATGCTGACGGATTATGCGGACCCGCTGCCGGGGCTGCCGCGGGGGAAGGCGATGGTGAGCGAGGGGGAGCTCGACGAAGCGGTGGGGGTGGCGATGCGCCTGGGGCTCGGCCTGTCGGTGCACGCGATCGGGGATGGGGCGGTGCGGATGGTCCTGGATGCGTACGAGCGCGGGGGAGTCGGCAGGGGGAGGGATCGGCAAGGGGGTGCGGCGTTCCGCATCGAGCATTGCGAGGTGATCGACGGGGCGGATGTGGGGCGGTTCGCCGCGCTGGGGGTGGTGTGCAGCGTGCAGCCGTGCCACCTGCTGGCGGACGTCGAGGCCCTGCGGCGGTACCTGCCGCACCGGCTCGACCGGGTGCTGCCGCTGCGGGAGCTGATCGACAGCGGGTGCCGGCCCGGGGTGGACCGCGGCGATGAGGGGCTGCTGTGGTTCGGGTCGGATGTGCCGATCGTCCGCGCCGATCCGGGGGACAGCATCGCCGCGGCGACGATGCGGCGGCGGGAGGGAATGGAGGAGGGGGAGGCGGTCGCGCCGGGGCAGCGGATCAGCGAAGAGGAGGCGTGGGCGGGGTTTGGGTCGGGATCAAGGGGCTGGATGGCGAAGGGCCAAAGCGCCACATAGGAAGACGAGATCATGATGCAGCAGCAGGGCAAGCCGGTGGTGGTAGTGACGCGGGAGGTGCCGGGGCGGGTGGAGGTCCCGGGGGCGGAGGTGCGCCTCGGGCCGGCGGGGCAGCTCTCGCGCGAGGAGTTGCTGGGGATGGTGCGGGGGGCGAGCGTGATCATCTCGATGTTCCACGACCGGGTCGATGCGGAGCTGCTGGACGCCGCGGGGCCGGGGCTGAAGGGGGTGGTGAACTTCGCGGTGGGGTACGACAACATCGACGTGGCCGAGTGCCGGCGGCGGGGGATCGCGGTGGCCAACACGCCGGATGCGGTGACGGAGGGAACGGCGAACATGGCGTGGGCGCTGGTGCTGGCGGTGGCGCGGCGGGTGCTGGAGGCGGACGCGTACGTCCGCTCCGGGAGGTTCGCGGCGGAGGGGCCGCTGCCGATCACCGGGTTCCTGGGGATGCACCTGACGGGGCAGAAGCTCCTGATCGTGGGGGCGGGTCGGATCGGGAAGGCGACGGCGCTGCGGGCGCTGGCGTTCGGGATGCGGGTGCTGTACGTGGCGCGGACGCGGAAGGTGGACTACGAGATCGCGCCGCTGGCGGCGCGGCGGGTGGAGCTGGACGAGGGGCTGGCGGAGGCGGACGTCATCAGCGTCCACACGCCCCTGAGCCCGGCGACGCGGCACCAGATCGACGCCCGCCGGCTGGGGCTGCTCAAGCCGACGGCGATCATCGTCAACACGGCGCGGGGGCCGATCATCGACGAGGCGGCGCTGGTGGAGGCGCTCAAGGCCAGGCGGATCTGGGGGGCGGGGCTGGACGTGTTCGAGGATGAGCCGCGGATCCACCCGGGGCTCAAGGACCTGGACAACGTCGTCATGACCCCGCACATCGGCAGCGCGGAGCGGCACTGGCGGGAGGTGATGACGCAGATGGTCAGCGAGAACGCGCGGGCGATCCTGGCGGGGGCGCGGGCGCCCAATGCGGTGGAGGGGTGAAGCGGGTCCGCCCCGCCTCCGAACGGGCCCCCACGGGAGGCGCCACGATGGACATCCGATCCTCGAAGCCGGCCCGCCGCATGGGTGCGGTTCAGAAGCGTCTGAACGACATCGCGGCCGACGAACACAGGTGCGGGACCGAGCGTTCATCGAACGAATCAAGGTCGAGCGGAAGCGGCGGCTCGCCAACCGTGGAGCAGTGGAGCAGGCACGCACCTCTGGCATCCTCCCGAACAATCGGTAAACCAGCCGTATGAAGGTGCACCTCCCGAAAGACCTCCGAGACACGATCCAGCAGCTCGTGGCGTCCGGGCGCTACGCGACGGAGAGTGAGGCGATCGCCGACGGCATCCGGCTGCTGCAGGATCGGGAGCTTCTGAGGGAGGCGAAGCTGCGGCAGCTCCGCGCCATGATCAAGGAGGGGGAGGACTCTGCCAAGGAGGGTGGGTGGCTCGAGGCAGGGGACGTCTTCGATTGGGTGAAGGCCGAGGGCCGCCGCCGGCTCGCCGCGGAGAAGCGAAAGCGGAAGCGGGCATGAGTCGGCCGGTCTATTCGCCGCAGGCGCGGCCGGACCTGCTCGAGCTCTGGTTCCTGATCACCGCTTCGAGCGGTTCGGCCCGCGCGGATGCGTTCATCGAGCAGCTGGAGGAGAAGTGCGACCTGCTTGCCGCGTCTCCGCGGATGGGCGTCCCCGACCGACCTGGGGCCGCGGCGTCCGGACCTGGAGCGTGGGAAACTGCGTGATTGTCTCTCGCGTGGCGGCCGGGAGGGTGCGGGTGATTCGGGTAGCGCACGGGGCTCAGGACCTGGAGGAGCTGTTCGGGGCCTGAGGTCCCGCCGCCGGCCGCGGGGACATAAACTAAGCCATCGGCCCCTCCTGTTCAGGAGCACCCCCATGCGCAGCGACATCAACTACAACAACATCATCGACTCCGCCGAGGCCCGGGATGCCCAGGCGGCGGCGGACTCTGCGCCGAGCCTCCCCTCGGAGCAGATCGACCCGAACAAGTTCTACATCACGCAGCACTACCACCTCTACACCCGGGACAACCACGAGGTCTGGCGGGACCTGTACGACCGGCGGTGGTCGGTGCTGGAGCAGCAGGTGAGCCGGACGTTCATCAACGGGCTGAAGGCGATCAACCTCGTCCGCGACCGGCTGCCGCTGCTGTTCGACACCACGCTGGACCGGGATGTGGAGGTCTCCGGGGGCGAGGTGATCAAGGCGGGGACGCGGCTGAAGGGGATCAACGGGTACCTCAAGCAGCTGACGGGGTGGTCGAGCTACGGGGTGCCGGGGTACCTGCCGGCCAAGAGCTTCTTCGCGTGCCTGGCGCAGCGGCAGTTCCCGACGACGGTGCTGATCCGGCCGCGGGAGGTCATGGACTACCTGCCGGAGCCGGACATCTTCCACGACGTCTTCGGGCACGTGCCGCTGCACGCGGACCCGGTGTTTGCGGAGTTCCTGCAGACGTACGGGAAGGCGGCGCTGATGTGCGAGGACCCGTACCACATCGAGCGGCTGGGGCGGCTGTTCTGGTTCACCGTCGAGTTCGGGCTGATCAAGGAGGACGGGCGGATCAAGATCTACGGCTCGGGGCTGGTCTCCAGCCACGGGGAGAGCAAGTGGGCGCTGGAGGGGGACCCGCAGACGGGCAAGCAGCCCGAGCGCCGGCCCTTCGACCTGGAGCAGGTCTGCGACACGCCGTTCGAGATCGACCACTACCAGCCGATCTACTACGTGCTGGAGAGCTTCGAGCAGCTCCGGGACGCGATGAACGAGTACGCGGAGCGGGTCTTGGGGGAGGGGGCGGTGGCGGGGGCGGGGACTCGGTAGAGACGTTCTCTCTTCTTCGGATGCACACCAATGGCGGCGATCGGGTGAATGAAGACGCGGTTCGGTCCTTCCCGGCCAGTCTTGGCCGGGCGGTTCTGCTGCGCCGTGTTCTCTCCCCCGTCTGACCAGTTCCATGGCGACGCGCTCGCCGAGGTGCATCCATCATGTTCACGCTTGTCAACCGTTCACACGAGCCCGACTGGCGGGTTCGGTCCTGGCTCCAGCAGGCCGGCGCCCTCACGCACGCGGCAGCGGCGGTGCTGCTGCCCGATGCCTGCCCGGGGCGGAGCCCCCTTCCCACCGGCACCGGGCTGCTGACGACCGCGCCGGACTGGCGGCGGCTGGCGGTCAGCGACGTCGGGTGCGGGATGTGCATCGTCCGCGGGGCGGTGCGCGGGGCCGACCTGGCGACGCGGGAGTTCCGCGAGCAGTGGACCGCCCTGTGCGAGGAACTGCGGGGCAACCGCAACCGGGGCCTGGGCGACCTTGGGTCCGGGAACCACTTCCTCGAGGCGGCGGTCTCCGCGGCCGACGGGTCCGTCGCGTTCGTCGTCCACACCGGCTCGCGCCAGGAGAGCGGGCTGGTGGACGGCCTGGTCGGCTCGCCCGGGACGTTCGAGCGGGAGTTCCGGCGGATCGAGGCCTGGGCGCGGCAGAACCGCGAGCGGATCCTCGAGCACGTCTCGCGCCGGTTCGGGGCCTTCCGCCCGCTGTACGACGGGGTCGCCCGGCTGGACCGGAACCACAACCACTTCGAGGAGGCCGACGCCGGCGTGATCATCCGCAAGGGCTCGCAGAAGGTCCGGCCGGGGGAGCTGGCGCTGATCCCCTCGAACCTGCTGGACGACATGGTGATCGTGCGGGCGACCTCCGCCGTCGAGGGGACGCTGCTGTGCCTGCCGCACGGGACCGGCCGGGCCGTCTCCCGGTCGGAGGCGAAGGCCGCGGCATCGAAATCGGGGCTGGCGGAGGTGCGGCGGCGGGTGTTCATCCCGGAGACGATCCAGGACTCATCGCTGCGGACCGAGACGCCGTCGGCGTACCGGCGCCTGGCGTCGTGCCTGGATCGGATCGGGGACCTCGCGGAGGAGGTCGAGCGGTTCACGCCCGCGGCCTACATCGGGCAGCTCTGAGCGGCGCGGACGCCGGGCCGCGGCCCACCGCTGGGCCGGGCGCAGGGGACGCTCGGCCGCTTGTCTGCCCCCCCGGACCGCGTATCGTTTTGGTTCACGGGCCGGATGCGGCTCCGAGCGTAGAGGTGAGTGGGCCGCGGCAGGGCCGTCGCGGCGGGTGGCCAGCGGGGCGGGCCGGGCGCGACGACGTAGGAGCAGGCTGGATCGTCGCCGGGCGGAGCCCGAAGAGACAGTTATCGCGGGGCTGATTTGTTCGGAGGGGCGGGAGCGGCGGTCGTGCCGGCGGGCGAAATCCTGCCGGGGGTGTTCGCACACGGTGTCGGGGCGGGGGCGGCGGCCGCGGGGCTCGGCGGCAGGAAGAGCAGGCAGGCACGATGGCGACAGTGACGGGGACCAGGAGCGCGTTCCTCCACGGGCGTTGGACCGCCGACGACTCCGCCAGGCTTTACGGCCTGTCGGACTGGGGCAAGGGGTACTTCGGCGTCAACAGCGCCGGCCACCTGACGGTGATGCCCACCAAGGAGCCGTCGCGCCAGATCGACCTCTACGAGGTGGTCGAGGGCCTGGCCGGGCGCGGGATCCACACCCCGGTGCTGCTGCGGTTCAACGACATCCTGGCCCACCGCATGCGGGAGATCCGCAAGGCCTTCGACGACGCCATGGCCGAGCAGGGGTACACCGGCGGGTACTCCTGCGTCTACCCGATCAAGGTGAACCAGCAGCGGCACGTCTGCGAGCAGATCGCCAACATGGCCCAGGATCTCGGCTTCGGGCTGGAGGCCGGGTCCAAGCCCGAGCTGCTGGCGGTGCTGGGGCTGTCGGCCGCGGCCGGCGGGCCCGGGCACAACGGCATGCCCATCGTCTGCAACGGCTTCAAGGACGACGAGTTCATCGAGATGGTGATCCTGGCGACGAAGCTGGGGCGGAACATCATCCCGGTGGTCGAGCAGTTCCACGAGCTGGAGCTGATCGTCAAGCACGCCAAGGCGTACAACGTGCGGCCGAAGATCGGGCTGCGCGTGAAGCTCTCCAGCCGCGGGGCCGGGCGGTGGGAGTCCTCCGGGGGCCTGCGGAGCAAGTTCGGGCTGTTCATCAGCCAGGTGCTGGAGGCGGTGGAGTACCTCAAGCGGCACGAGATGCTCGACTGCCTGAACATGGTCCACTGCCACGTCGGCAGCCAGGTCTTCGACATCCGGCAGGTCAAGAACGCCACCAACGAGCTGGCGCACATCTACGCTGAGCTGCACCGGCTCGGGGCGAGCGGGCTGAGCACGCTGGACGTCGGCGGGGGGATGGGGGTGGACTACGACGGCAGCCAGTCGGCGTGGGACTCGTCGATCAACTACACGCCGACGGAGTACGCCGCGGACATCGTCTACCGCATCAAGAGCGTCTGCGACGACGCCAAGGTCCCCCACCCGCTGATCATCACCGAGAGCGGGCGGGCGCTGGTGGCGTACTCCAGCGTGCTGGTGATGGACGTGCTGGGGGCGATGCGGTTCGACACCGCCCCGGACCTGGCCCGGATCGAGGCCGACATCAAGGCCGAGGCCGAGCCCCCCCAGCCGGTGGTGGACATGCTCGAGGCGTACAAGGGCATGACCGACCGCAACCTCATGGAGGTCTACCACGACTCGGTCGCGGCCCGGGACGAGGCGATGAGCCTGTTCAGCCTGGGGTACATCTCGCTGCCGATGCGGGCCGCGGCGGAGAAGCTCTTCTGGGCCATCGGGCGGAAGCTGCTGGACCGCGTCGCCAAGCTCGGGACGGACCTGCCCGAGGAGCTCGAGAGCCTCCCGGAGATCCTCAGCGACATCTACTTCTGCAACTTCTCCCTCTTCCAGTCCATGCCGGACTCGTGGGCGATCGACCAGCTCTTCCCGATCGTGCCGATCCACCGGCTGAACGAGGAGCCGACGCGCCGGGGGATCCTGGCGGACATCACCTGCGACAGCGACGGCAAGGTGGACCACTTCGTGCACAAGCGGATCGACAAGAAGACCCTGGAGCTGCACGAGCTGAAGAAGGTCCACGGCAACGGGCACGAGCCGTACTACCTGGGCGTCTTCCTGCTGGGGGCGTACCAGGAGATCCTGGGCGACCTGCACAACCTTCTGGGCGACACGCACGCGGTGCACGTGAGCGTGGACGAGGGGGGGGAGTGGAGCATCGACGAGGTCGTCGAGGGGGACACCGTCGAGGAGGTCCTCAGCTACGTCCAGTTCGACCCGCCGGACCTGAAGCGCGCCATGCGGCACGACGTCGAGGCGGCCCTGAAGCAGGGCCGGCTGACCGTCGCCGAGGGGAAGGCGCTGCTGAAGTTCTACGACGACGGGCTCGAGGGGTACACGTACCTGGAGGGGTGAGCCGCCCCTCCGAGGGAGCCCCGGGCGCGAGCCCGGGGATTCGTCCTCCTCGACGCCGCGCTCGGCACAATTCGTGCTTGTTCCTTGACGCACGGCGAAACACAGCCGATACTCATTCCCATGCTTCCGCGCTTCATCCACAGCAGCTCAGCGAGTTCTACCAGGCCGGTCGGCCGGTGGGATGCTCGCTGCGCTGCCGCGTGATCGGACGCGGAGAACCAGGAGCGCTGCCGCCGGTAGGCCCGTGGGCCGGCCGGCTTGTTTTTTGCCCCCGCCGCCGCCCACACCGACCAGCAGCAGCCCGCAGCACGGAAGGTGAAGCCGCGGCCGGCGCGGCCCCCGTCTCGAAAACGGGTGGGGCTCTCACGGGCCTGGGGTTCGAGTCCTCCGCCTTCCGCTTGCAGTGAAGGAGCACCCAAAGGTGCGGGCGCGGCCGCTGCGCGCCCGATGCGCCGGCGGGGGCGTTGGATGGTCACGCCGGAAGGCCCGGCCGCCGCTTGCTAAGCGGTTGGCGCCCGCGAGGGCGTGGGGTTCGAGTCCTCGGCCATCCGTTGGTCGCGGGGGAAGGGGCGTGGAGCGCAGCACGGCCGCGGGGCCGTCCCCGCGTGGAAAGCGGGTGGGACCGGCTCAGCCCGGTCCGGGGTTCGACTCCCCTGCGCTCCGTTCCTGGTTCGGGAGATATCTGAATCGCCGGAGGATCCGAACCGGCGACCGCCCCACGGCCCATCTGCCGCCATGCCCTCCTAAGATCCCCTGTCGGCCGCCCGCCACCCCCGGGCTCGCCGTTCCGTCCGCGATACGCAGCATCACGGCCAGGGGGGCTTGGCCCAGGGAGTGTCTCACATGACCAAGCAGCAGTGGACCAAGCAGGAGCTTCTCGCCAGGACCGTCGAGCACATCGACATCACCACCTTCGACGCCCGGCCGATCATCGACGCCTACGAGCGGATGGCCTTCCAGAGCCGCAACCTCGCGCAGGCGGCCCGGATCTACAACATGATGCTCGCCGACACCGAGTGCGGGGTGGTCCTCACCCTCGCCGGTTCGCTCATCTCCGCCGGGCTGAAGAAGGCGATCCTCACGCTCGTCGAGAACAACATGGTGGACATGATCGTCTCCACCGGGGCGAACATCGTCGACCAGGACTTCTTCGAGGGCCTGGGGTACCGCCACTACATCGCCCCCGGCTCGGTCGAGGCCCCGCCGGTGGACGACGTCACGCTGCGCGAGCTGATGATCGACCGGATCACCGACACCTACATCGACGAGGAAGAGCTTCGCATCTGCGACGACACGACGAAGGCGATCTTCGACTCGATGGAGCCCGGGGCGTACTCCAGCCGCGAGCTGGTCGACGCCATGGGGGCGTACCTGGCCAAGCACCACCCCAAGGCCGAGAGCATCGTCCTGGCGTGCCACCAGCGGCGGGTGCCGATCTTCGTCCCCGCCTTCAGCGACTGCTCCGCGGGCTTCGGGATCGTGCTGCACCAGACCGAGCGGGCCGCGACCGGCCAACCGTGCGTGACCTTCGACTCCGGCAAGGACTTCCGCGAGCTGACCATGCTCAAGCTCGGCCTGAAGGACACCGGCCTGCTCATGCTCGGCGGCGGCGTGCCCAAGAACTTCGCCCAGGACATCGTCGTCGCGGCCGAGCTGCTGCTGGAGAAGGGGATGGCCCCCGAGGGCGCCAGCGAGGCGACGATGCACAAGTACGCCGTCCAGCTCACCGTCGCCGACCCGCGCGACGGCGCGCTCTCGGGCTCGACCCTCCGCGAGGCCTCAAGCTGGGGCAAGGTGGACGTCGTCCACGAGCAGATGGTCTTCGGCGAGCTGACCACGACCTTCCCGATCCTCGCCTCCGACGCCTACCACCGCGGCGAGTGGAAGAAGCGCAAGGCCCTGAGGCTGGCCGAGGTGCTGGAGCGCCAGCCGGCCCGGGTGTGACCGCCGCGGCCTCCGAACAGATCTCGTGACCAAGGGAGCCCCCGGCGCAGGCCGGGGGTTTCTTTGTTCCGTGGCGGGGCGGCTACCGTTCCCGCATGCGGGAATCCGACCTCCTCGGCCACATCTACCTGCGCTCCCGCGGCCTGCGCGAGGCGTACTCGCACGTCCAGGTCGGCCCCGGCGACGACTGCGCCGTTGTCTCCACGCCAGCGGGCGACCAGATCCTGCTGACGGTCGACCAGCTCGTCGAGGGGCGGCACTTCCTCCCCGGCACGCCGGTGGACCGGATCGCGCGGAAGATCGTGGCGCGGAGCGTGTCGGACATCGCGGCGATGGGGGGGACGACCCGCGGCGGGTGGGCCCTGGCGACGGGAGCGATCCCGCGGGGGTACGACAAGGCCGATGCGCTGTTCGATGCGATGGCGAAGTGGGCCAGGCACTGGGGATGCCCGCTCGTCGGGGGGGACATCGCGACGACGGCGCCGCTGGAGGAGACGACCGGCGTGGGCGTGCGGGCGCCGATGGTGCTGACGGTGACCGCCGCGGGGGTGCCGCACCCCGTCCGCGGGCCGGTGCTGCGGTCCACGGCGCAGGTGGGGGACGACGTGTACGTGACCGGGGCGATCGGCGGGTCGTTCGCCTCCGGGCGGCACCTGACGTTCGAGCCGCGGCTGGCGGAGGCGGCGTGGCTGTGCGACCACCTGGGGCACGGCGGGTGGGGGCTGCACGCGATGATCGACCTGTCGGACGGGCTGGGGAGGGACGCGGGGCGGATCGCCGCGGCGAGCGGGGTGAGGATCGAGCTGGAGGCGGGGCTGATCCCGCT
>JBIQJK010000245.1:0-2651 GCA_044507535.1 Planctomycetaceae bacterium
GGAGGTGGGGGGGTGGGTGGATGCACGAGGCCGGACGCGCGTGGGGCGGGTGGTGGCGGATGTGCTCAGGCGGCCGCGGCTGATCGGGGATCTGGTACGGCTGGGGCGGAGGAGCGGGGCGGCGATGCGGGCGGTGGGGGAGCAGGTGGCGCGGATCGTCGAAAAGGAGCGGGCCGCGGGGGTGTGCGAGGGCGGGCTTGGCGGCATGGTGGAGGGCGCGGGGGTGGTGATCCTGTTCGGGGGGACGTTCGATCCGCCGCATCGGGGGCATGTGGAGTTGCCGGAGCGGGTGCGGCGGGTGGTGGAGGAGCGGACGGGGAGGCCGGCGTGGCTGGTGTACGTGCCGGCGGCGCGGAGCCCGCTGAAAAGTGTGGGGCCGATCGCATCGGATGAGGATCGGCTGGAGATGCTGCGGCGGGCGGTGGCGGGGAACCCGCGGGCGGTGGTGTGGGATGTGGAGATCGAGCGGGCGAGGCGCGGGAACGGGGTGCCGAGCTACACGGTGCAGACCGTGAGCGCGGCGAGGTGCGGGCTCGCGGACGATGTGGAGCTGCGGCTGCTGATCGGGGCGGATCAGGCGGCGGAGTTTCACCGGTGGCGGAAGCCGAAGGAGATCATCGAGATGGCGGAGCCGCTGGTGATGCTGCGGTCGCCGGAGGAGAGCGTCGAGGGGTTGATGAAGAGGATGGGGGGGAGCGGGGCGTGGGGGGATGAGGAGCTGGGGGCGTGGGGGGGGGGGGTGGTGGAGGTGGGGACGATGGATGTCAGCGCGACGCGGGTGAGGGAGGAGTTGATGAAGGAGGGGAGGGATCGGGAGAAGTTGCGGGAGATGGTGGTGGACTCGGTTTTGGGTGTGATTGAGGAGCGGGGGTTGTATCGGGGGGATGGGGTGGAGGGGTGAAGAGGTGAAGAGGTGAAGAGGTGTGGAGGTGAGGAGGAGCCCGCCCCCAATCCCCGCCCTCAGTGCGGGGGCTTGAGAGGGCGGAGCACGGCCGGGCGGGGCGCCCAGCCGTGGCACCCGGAGGAAAAGTGGCACCCGGAGGAAAAGTGGCGCCCGGAGGAGAAGAGGGAGGGGGGAGACTCGGGCTGGCCCTCCCAAAGCTCGTGCCGCGGGGGAGGATGAGGGTCAGGCCCAGCGGCCGGCGAGGGGGGTGAGGGGGTCGGCAATGGATTGGATGGTGGCGAGGCGGGCGGCGTCGCGGCCTTTGATGGAGAGGAGGGGGGAGAAGCCGGCGGTCTGGATGTGGTGGGAGGCTTTGAGGGTGAGCCAGGCTTCGGCGCAGGGGGTGGCGGCCTTTTCGCCGTGGGCGTCGGTGTAGATGTGGACGGGGAGGCCGGTGATCTCGCCCGCGCCGGGGAGGGTCATGTCGGCGCCGTCGTCGCTGAAGGCCTGGGCGATGATGACGGCCGCGGCGAAGGCGGGGTTGGCCCAGAGATAGCGGTTGTGGTCGGCCCGCGGCGCGGGGACCTCGCGGAAGGTGAAGGACTCGACGGCCTCGCCGCTGGGGCCGTAGGGGAGGCGGGCGAGGAATCGCGGCATGGCGAGGGCGAGGTGGGCGGCCTCGGGCATCTGCCGGACCGCGCCCCAGGCGGCGGGGGCGGCGTCGTCGCCGGCGGGGGGGCGGATGTCCCACGAATCCGGGTCGGGCGAGCCGCTGAAGGAGGGGCAGCCGACGTGGGCCGGGGTGGCGGCGGCGATGATGGGGGCGCCGGCGCGGGCGGCGACGCCGGCGAGGTAGGCCGCGAGGGCGGCGTCGGGGGTGGTGAAGTCGAGGGAGAGGTCGGCGACGATGAGGGACCAGGGGTGGCCGCCGGGGGCGCCGGTGGAGGTATTCACGAGGAGCTTGGCGAGGCCGGAGCCGGCGAGGCCGCCGCCGCCCGAGGCGGAAGCGCGGAGGTCGGCGGCGAGCTCGGCGCGGGAGACGTCGAAGAGGTCGATCGTCAGGTCCTCGTCGGTCTGGATGGAGGTGATGAGGAAGTGGACGGCGCGCCAGGCGGCCTCGGCGCGCTGGAACTCGGGATGGTGGAGGATGGCGCGCATGCGCTGGGCGATGGCGTCGTCCACCGCGGCGAGGTACGTGTCGCGCTGCGGGTCGGGCTTGGCGACGGCGTCGGTCTGCGAGGCCTGGACCATGCGGCGGACGATCGAGGCGACGTCGGGGCGGTCGGAAGAGGGGGCGGAAGAAGAAGGGGCGGAAGAAGAAGAGGAAGCGGACGCGGGGGCGGGCTTCACCGAGCCGCCGAGGAGGGACTCGAGGAGGCCGGCGCCGGAGGCGGGGGGGCTGGGCGCGGGTGCTTCGGCGGGGGGAGCGGGGGCGGTGGGCGCGTTGATCGCGCCGAGTTGGGCGAGGGCCTGCTCGGCCGCGGCGGGGAAGGTCTCGGGGTTGAGGAGTCGGTCGCGGAGATCGCGGAGGTCGGCGAAGAGGTCGAGGGTGCGGTAGAGGTGGTCGGGGTGGAAGTCGTCGAGGGAGGAGATGGGGATGTCGATCGGATCGGGGGCGGCGACGCGGATGGTGACGCCGCAGGCGGCGATGGTCTGGTCGAGGTTGTCGATGTCCACGCGCCGGGGGCGGCGGGTCGGGAGGGAGGCGGGCTCGGCGGCGGCGCGGGAGTCGCGCGCGGAGAGGTCGGCGAGGACGGCGATGCGGAAG
>JBIQJK010000078.1:0-17991 GCA_044507535.1 Planctomycetaceae bacterium
CTGCCCCTGGGCGGGAAGGCTGGGGAGCCAGCCACGCGCGGATTCCGGAACCCGCAGATGGACGACCACAAAGCCGAACACGAGTGCCTAGTGCCGAATGCCGAGTGCCTAAATCCCCACCCTACTCCAGCACCACCTCCCGCTCGATCACCCTCGCCTTCTCCGCGTCGTACCGCAGCACCACCTTGTCGCCGCGCTTCCCCCGCACGAAGAAGCGGAAGATCCGCTCGCCGCGCCCGGGGATCCCCTCGGAGACCTGGAGCCGCCCCGGCTCGTGCGTCACCGGCTCCATCTGCACCCGGAACCAGTCCGCGAGCCTCCCCCCCGCGACCACCTCCGCCCCGCGGCACTCCATCAGGTCGTGCCGACCGATGCGGCTGCGCTGCGCGTGCAGGAGACGCGTCGGGATCAGCCGGTCGTTCCGCACCGACGCCGTCACCGACCACAATCCCCCGCCCTCGCCGACCGGCGCGACCTCCACCCGGTCGAACCGCAGCACCGGCATCTCCCCCGCGTGGAACATCGTGAAGGCGAAGTTCCGGTGGCACTCCTCCTCAAGCATGAACGTCGGCGTCGTGCGGCTGGCCCACTTGTTCAACCCGCCCACGAGCACCCGCCCGAACGTCGGGTGCTCCACCTCGGTGTAGTCCTTGAACGCCTCCCCGAACTGCAGCCGCTCGCGGAACAGGCTCATCTGCTCTTCGGACGGACGGTCCGCCGTCCGCTGGAAGTACTTCCCGGCGTTCCACAGCTCGTTCGTGAAGCTCACGATCCCCAGCCCCTCCGCGGTCCAGTTCACGAACCCTCCGTGCACCGTGTACAGGTCGCGGTGGATGACCATGGACCGGTAGTACGGGAGCATCTGCTCCCCCACGCGCGCGATCTCGTCGTACACCCGGGCATCGGCCCCGGGGTACATCCCCTCCCGGAACGCCGCCCCCGGCCCGCGGAGGATCATCCCGCCGGTGTTGTGGTAGCTCTGCACCCCGGCGATGTTCGGGTGCGCCAGGATGAACTCGGCGATCGCCCGCGACTCCGGCTCGCTCAGCGGGTACGGCCCCGCGCCCCACTGGACGTGATTCGGCTGCCAGCCGCTGGGCCAGTTGCGGTTCATGTCGTCCCCGCCGGGGCCGTCCTCGTTGATCCGCCCGTCGCCGTCGTTGTCGATCCCCTCGGACCGCTCGCGCGTGTACGCCGTCACCCCCGGCAGGGGGCGCTCGTCGGGCCGCAGCTCGATGAACACACGCGGATCCGTCTGCGACCGCACCCACCGGCCGTTGGGGTCCTCACGCCACATCTGCGTAATCGAGCCGTCGCCGTCGAGATCGTCCGGCGGGTCCTCGTCGATCAGCCCGTCCCCGTCGTTGTCCACCGGCCGAGCGTTCGAACGAGAGCTGTGCGGCGTGCTCGGTCCGGCGAACCACGCGGCCCGCCCGTCGGGGTTGACCGACGGCATGAGATAGAAGCTGTACCTGTCAAGCAGGTCGGTCAGCGCGGGGTTCTTCCCGTACGCCTTGGTGAGGTACCACAGCGTGTACAGCACCACCTCGCTCGCCTGCAGCTCGTTGCCGTGGATGTTGCCGTCGATCCACATCGCCGGCTTGCTCTCGTGCGGGCCGGTGCGGGGATTGTTGACGATCGCGACCCACAGATCGCGCCCCTCCCGGCTCTTGCCGATGCTCCGCAGCTCGACGAGCTCCGGGTACGCCGCGGCGATCGCCCTGAGGTGCCCCTCGATCTCCTCGACCGTGTAGTACCGGTTGAACGGGATCTCGACCTTCGACTCGATGTGGTCCTGCCCGGCCGCGGGGGCGGCGAGGGCCGCGCCGGCCGCGGCCGCGAGCGCAAACATCCGGATCGCCCTGATCATCGCCCATCCTCCTCGCGCCCGGGCTCCTCGACGAGCCGCACGGCGATCTCCCGGTCCCCCAGCTCGGCGGATCGGAGCAGCACCGTCACCTCCTCGCCACCGCCGGCCGCGA
This sequence comes from Planctomycetaceae bacterium, assembly GCA_044507535.1. GTDB lineage: Bacteria > Planctomycetota > Phycisphaerae > Phycisphaerales > UBA1924 > CALAFV01. The sequence goes on from JBIQJK010000078.1 coordinate 1,983, forward strand.
CGACCCAGCTCGCCGTGAACGTCCCCCCGCCGGGGATCGCGCTCGTCCGCTGAACGCGCTCCCCGCCGATGATGGACTCACCCGGCAGGTCCAGCGACAGCCGGATCGGCGGCAGCCGCCGCACCTTCACGCCCATCGCGCTCCGCGTCGGCAGCCGGCCGTCGTTGACGATCCGCACCGTCACCCGCCACACGCCCTCGCCGAGCCGCCGCGTCACCGGCTCCTCCACCGCCAGCCGCGGCAGCCGGCCGAGCAGCTCCGCCGCGAACCGCGTCTGCTCGTCCACGAGCCGGTCGATCTCCGACTCCGGCGGGTTCAGCCTCGCCCCCGGCAGGAACCCGCCGATCTCGACGGCGCCGAAGACCGGATGATCGAACGCCGCCCACTCGACGAACCCGGGCTCCCCTCCCTCCCCGACCCGCTCATCAAAGTACGCCAGCCACCTGGCGTCCTCGTCGCCGCCGGATGCGCCGCCCCCGCCCCGATCCCCGGGCCCGCGTCCACGCCCGCCGCGCTCGACCTTCGCCGGCTCCTCCGCCGCGCCGCCCGCCTCCTGCGGCCTGGTCACGAGATCCGGCCGCACCCACACCGGCGTCGTGAAGGCGTACGCGCCGACGTGCCCGTACGCCCACGCGGCAAGGGAGCCGGGCCAGTGGTCCTCTCCCTTGGGCGCCCCCGTCATCCCCGTGATCTCCTTGAACGCCGCGCCTACGCTCTCGTAGACCCCCTTGTCCCTCTCCTCGATCCCGAGTGGGACCACGCCCGTCGGGTCCATCTTCCCCGTCGGCGGCGTGTTCAGCAGGTTGTCCGCCGGCGAGTACACCAGCACCGCGACGATGTTGTCCCGCCCCGGCCCCGTCGGCGCGAGGATCCACTCCGCCACGGCCCGCGACTCCGGCTCGCTCAGCGGCGTCACCCCCGCACCGTCCCGGAACTCCGGCCACAGGTGCGGGAAGTTGCGGTCCAGGTCCACGCCCCCCGGTCCATCCTCGGCGAAGAAGCCGTCGCCATCGGCGTCGGTGCTCTCGACGATCAGCGCGTGCGTCGCCCGCTCCCCCTTCGACGCATCCGGCCGGCGCATGAGGCGAGGATCCGAGGCGTCGATCACGTGCGTCGCCTCCACCCCCGAATCCGGGCGCGGGTTGGCGATCCGCATCATCGTGATCGCGCCGTCGCCGTTGAGATCCACAGGCCCATCCTCGTCGATGCGCCCGTCGCGGTCCGCGTCGTCGGGCGACAGCGTCCGCGAGAACTCCCGCATCGCGGCCTGCGCCCGGAGCCACTCCCGCGTGTCCGGATTGAGCTCGGGGAGGATGTAGACGGTCGCCCTTCCCAGCAGGTCGCGGTGCTCCGCGGCCAGGCGCCCGGCAACCCCCAGCGCGACCCGCGTGCCGACCTCGTGCATCGGGTCCACCCCGGCGACGATCAGCAGCGCGGGCCGCCGGTCGGCCTCGTCGCCCCCCTCCCCGATCCGGAGCACGATCAGCGGCCGCCCCTCGCGGCTGCTCCCGATGGTGATCGGCGTGACGACCCCGGCCGCCGCGCCGGCGATCTCATTCGCGCGGCGCTGCGTTTGGGTCATCGGCGGATCGTCCCGGTGTCCGGCGGCCAGCACACCCGCCGTTGGCGACGCCGCGCACGCCGCGACCGCGGCCCCGCAGCAGAGCAATCCGACTCTCATCGTGAACCTCGCGTGGATCCGGCGCATCGCTCAAGCCCCGCACCCCACTCGGCCGACAGTCGCAGTGCAGCATACCGGGGAGGCACGCCCCCCGCTGCACGGCGTACCCCCGGTTCGGGGCGGCTGATTATCCCGCCGAACGAGCGTCGGCGGCACGGAGGCTCCGGGAATGAGCGGACGCAATCTGGGCGGGGCGGGGGAGCGGCGGCCCCTGCTGGGACGCGGCTCGGTCGCGGCGGTGGTCTTTACCGCCCTCTACCTCGCCGCCGCGGCGCTGTTCGCCGTCAAGACCGGCAACGCCGAGTTCCGCTTCTACATCGTCATCATGCTGGCGCTCATCGCGGCCGTCGTCGCGCTGCACGTCCGCGTGCGGCTCTCGACCGGGGCGCTGTGGTGCCTGAGCATCTGGGGCCTGGCGCACATGGCCGGCGGGCTCGTCCACGTCGGCGAGCCGGGCGTGCTGTACAACCTCTGGCTGATCCCCGGGAGGCTGAAGTACGACCAGCTCGTGCACGCCTACGGGTTCGCCGTCGCCACGTGGGTCTGCTGGGAGGCGCTGCGGGCACGGCTCGCCGCGATCGGCGATCCGCGGCCGACGGTCGGCGTCGCCGTGCTGTGCGCGCTGGCGGGGATGGGCCTAGGCGCGGCCAACGAGATCGTCGAGTTCGCCGCCACCCAGCTGATGCCGGAGACGAACGTCGGCGACTACGTCAACAACGCGACGGACCTGGTGTTCAACGCGATCGGGGCCACCCTCGCCGGGATCGCGGTGCGGGTCAGGGGCGGCGCGGGGGGCCGCTGAGGGCAGAGGGGGGACGCGCTCACTGATTGCGCTTGTTCATGATCTCGATGTACCGCTGCCTGGCCGCGGTGGCCCGGTCGGGGATGTCGAGCATCCCCTGGCCGTAGGCGCGGGTCATGCAGTCCGCGACGAGCTCGTGGAGGGCGTCGCCGCTGCGCCGGCCGCGCAGGAGCGGCTCGGTGCGCTCGAGCACATCCACCGCCGCACGCACCTCGGCGAGCACGGCCGGGTCCTGCCGCCGCTCGCGCGGCATCGCCGCGGCCCGCGTGATGCGGGCGCACGCGAGCATCTGGTCGATCATGGTGAGGTACGAGTCGTCCGGGTCGAGCTTCGCGGCCAGGGCGGCGCGGTTCTGCGTCAGCACCTCGATCGCCTCGTCCGGCCGCTCGTCGCGGAGCAGGAAGAAGCCGACCATCGTCTCCCACAGCAGGGCCTCGAGATCCTTGCTCTTGCCGGCAGCGGCCCGCTCGTTGGCGAAGGAGCGAAGCCGCTCGATCCGCTCGCTGCGCAGCGCGGCCCACTGCTCCGAGTTCTCGGTCAACTCCGGTCCGAGGATGGTCTCGAAGACCATCATGATCATGAGCCAGTCGGCGGTGAGGCCGCCGTATTGGCCGCTTCGAATGGACGTCGCCATCGAGTTGAGCATGGTCGAAAGGCGTTGGTTGTACTCCACCGTCCGCTCCCGGATGGCGGCTGCCGTGGCCACCTTCTGCTGCATGATTCGGCGCTCGCTCTCGTTCGAGAGCGCTACGCCGAAGCCGCTGCCCAGGCCGACCGTGAGAATCAGCACGGCCAGGAGCCCGACCGTAAGGGGCTCTCGGCGGCAGAACAACGCGAGCCGCCGGCGCGTCGTCGGGCGGGTCCACCGGATGGGCTCCCGCCGCAGCCAAGCCTCGAGGTCATTGGCGAGCGCTTCTGCGGAGCTGTAGCGGTCGGCGCAGCGAGGCGCCAGCGCCCGCCGGCAGATCGCCTCCAGGTCGGCGTCGACGCCGGGCCTCGCCTCGCGAAGAACAGGCGGCTCGGTGCGGCCGTCGGAGGCGTCGAGGTTCCGCTCGACCTCCTCGACCGATTGGCCGTTGGGGATCAGCCCCGTGAGCAGGTAGTAGAGGACGCCCCCGCAGGCGTACACGTCCGCGGGGGGGGCGATCGCGCCCTCGTCGAGCCGGTACTGCTCGGGCGAGATGAACCCGAGGTTGCCCATGGGGCCGTCGGAGGGCCGGCTCAGCGAGACGTCGGCCTCGATGTCGATGCGCACCGCGAGGCCGAAGTCGGTCACCTTCGGCTCGCCGCTCCGCGCGATCATGATGTTGTCCGGCTTGATGTCGCAGTGGACGACGCCGACGGAGTGGGCGGCCTGGACGCCGCGGGCGATCTTCGCCACCAGCTCCGCGGCGAGCCGCTGGCCGAGCGCCTCGCCCCGGGCCTGCCGCCAGTCGCGGAGCGTGGAGCCGTCCACGTACTCGTAGACGATGTAGTCGTCGCCGTCGTCGGAGACGCCGCGGTCGAGGACCCGGACGACGTTGGGGTGGTCGATGCGCCGGGCTCGGGTCGCCTCCTCGATGAGCCGGTCGCGCCCGACGGCGTCGCCCACGTGCTGGCGGAGCACCTTGATCGCCACCCACGCGGGCTTGGAGCGGTCCGAGAGGTGGCGGTCCACCGCGAGGTAGACGCCGCCCTGGGCCCCCGACCCCAGGGCCTCGCGCAGCTCGTAGCGACGCTGGCCCGACGGGAGGGCGGGGCCGAAGTCGGAGGGGACGGTCAGCCCCGGCGGGGCGCCGGCGTCGGCGCGGACCTGCTCGGTGGACCACAGCGCCTCGCTCAGGAGTGAGGCGGCGCGGATCGCCCGCTCGAACGTCGGGTACTCGGCGATGAGCGAGGCGACCGCCGCGACGGGGGGCGTGCCGTCGCCGCCGATGGAGCGGAGCGTGAACTCGATCGCCGCGTCGAGGGCGACGGGCATCGACGCCAGGTCCGGCACCGCGTCGAGGTAGCGTGAGAGCGTCACGGGGAGGCCGCGGTCGATCCGGAGCCTGCCGTCGGCGTCGATCAGCTCGGCGAGCTCGTCCGGCCCGATCATCCTGCGGCAGCCGTCGATGAACTCGGCGAGGTCGGCGTCGCCCCTCTCCTCGTACTGCCTCGCCAGCGCGGTGGCGAGCTGTTCAGCGACGGCGACCATCAGTTGCCGTTCCCTTCGAGGTGCCCGCGGAGCCGCTCGCGGATCGATTGCCAGCGCTTGCGCGTGGCGTCGTGGGAGAGGCCGACGTACTCGGCGATCACGCGGTGCGAGTGGCCCATCAGCCAGAGGGAGAGGATCTGGCGGTCGGTCGCGCTGGGGAGCGCGCTGAGCGCGGCGTCGACGGTGAGCTCGATCCCCTCTTCGTGCTTCCGCCCCGCCTCGTCGAGACGGCTGAGGAAGGACCGCGCGAAGTCGGTGTCCTCCCCCTCGACGTGGCGCAATCTTCGGATAATTCGGACCTTGTCAACCAGCGCGGCATCGACCATCTTGAAGACCAACGCCCAAAGTTGCGGTTCGGTCGCCGCCTCCACGCGGCCCGAGCGGACATATCGGTCCAGCCGCCGGCTGAGGGTCGAGAGGATCTCCTGGGAGTCGAAGAGCCGCCGCATCGCCGGGCCCAGCTTCCCGCGGACGCGCCGCCTCACGAACGGCCCATAAAGCGTCACGAACTCGCCCACCGCGTGCCGGTCCCCCTGGCGCATGCGCAGGACGAGCTCGTCAATCGAGGGCGGGAGGGCGCTGCCGGCGGATGCGCCGGCGCCCGCGGGCGCCGAGTGGTGATCTGGCGGACTGAGTTTGGCGTGCATCTGGGCGCCTCCCACGGCCTTGGTGCGTTGAAAAAAAAACTCACCGCTGACCTCACAGTCCGGGCATGCGTGCGACTGCTCAGTGGGCGATGCCAACGTCCGCGGCCCACCCGCGTGGCATCGCAGAGGAGTACTCCCAAGTTGGAGCCGCCGCGATGTGTGACCGAACTGACACCAAGTATAACAGATTCTCATGCCGGTATGAAGGGGTTCTGCGAATCTCGGCCGGAGCTTTGGTCTTTGTTCTCCTCCTTGCCGCCCCGCCGCAAACCGACGCGGCAAGCACCGACGGTGGCTCCACTTTCGGTCGTAATTCTGCGGTGGCGTCGGCGGATGGATGGCGAATCGGGCTGCTCAACTGGTTGCGAGTCTGGGCGGAGCTTATCGGCTGCGGATCGCCGTACGGTGATCTTCCCGCCGACTGGCTCGACGACTTCAACCGCTGCTATGCCGAGCGCGGCATCCCCCAAAACCTGACAGAGGCCGTTCGTCACGAAATGCTTTCGACCCTGGACGGCCTGCAGGCCCACCTGCTTGGCAACCCCGGCGAGGTGGACCAGCAGCTCGTGGAACGGTCCTTGGGCACGATCGAACAGGCCCGCGCGGCGCTGAGTGCCCCCGTGCCGGTCCCCGTTCCAGCCCCTTCCCTGGACATCAACACCTCGTTCCAACTGCGGAACGGGAGGCAGTCATGAGCGCCAACCCCAGCATCAATCCGAATGATCCGCCCCCGGGCGCCCCGAAGGCCCCGGGGGCCGCGGGCGTTTTGGGCCCGATTGTGGAACGGCTGAACGAGTTCCTCGGGAACCGCACCTTCGCGGAGATCTCACGGGCGACGGGGTGCAACTCCGAGACCGTGCGCCGCTACATGCGCGGCGGGCAGCCGTCGGTCGCCTTCGTCGTCGCCGTGGCGCGGCACTACCGCGTCTCGCTGGACTGGCTGCTGCTCGGCGAGGGGCCGCTGCGGGGCCGCGATGCATCCGGCCAGGCCGTCCCCATCCCCCCCGACCGTTCTCGCTCCCAGAGCTTCATCGGCCCCGGTTCCGCCTGGAACGGGGAGCGCGAGCCCGCTCGCCCGGGCGACGCCCGCGACGTCATCGTGCGCGGCGTATCGCCCGGCGGAGCCCTTCGGGAGGGTGCCTAGCCGGCGGCCAGCGGCCGGGAGGTCCGGCCTGGGTCTTCAGGAGGAAAGGAGGGAAGTGGGCGCGGCTGGATTCGAACCAGCGAAGGCGTAAGCCATCAGATTTACAGTCTGACCCGTTTGGCCACTTCGGTACACGCCCGGAAACTACAACTTGTCTCGCCCGCGGGCGGCTTGCCCCGGTGGGGCCGCCTCCCGCTAGCGGGGTGGACTTTATGAGCCGATCGCGGCGTTGTCCATCCGGCAAGAGGGCCGACCTGGGGCGGAACCCGGGCCCGGGCGAGGGACCCTGGGGCGGGCTGGTTCCCGCGCTCGGCGCCGCCGAGTTGCCCGAGGGGCGCCCGGGTGCGGGCGGCCGCCGCGGCCCTCAGGAGAGCCAGACGAACTTGAAGTTCCCCTCCTCGAAGGTCACCCAGAGCTTGGTGAACCGGACGCCCCGCGCCGCCTGGCCCGTCAGGCGCAGGACGTACATTCGCGGCCCGGTCTTCTCGAAGATCGTCGTCGGCGAGCGCTCGCCGAAGGGCATCCGGGCGAAGGTCCTGGCGATCTCCCGCCGCAGGAGCTTCAGGTCGGCCACGAGGTCCTCCGGGGTCTGCCCCTGCGAGGCCAGGTGATCGATCGTCTGCCGGCTCAGCAGTTGCTCGATGAACAGGTCGTCCAGGTCCTCCGCGAGCGTCCGCTCGATGTGCGTCATCAGGTCGCGCACCGACCGCGACACCAGCCGCACGGACCCGTCGGGGTACACGAAGACGATCCGGTCGTCGTCTTCGCCCCCCTCGCCCGGGCCGGGGAGCTGCATCAACTCCGCGCCGACCGCGGGCGTCGCGGTCGTGGCCCCATCCAGCCCGGCGAAGAAGGGGCGGTAGCGGAGAACCTTCGACTCTCGCTCGCAGCCGGCCGCGAGGAGCATCGCGGCGGCCGCGACGAGCAGCGCCGTTCCCCATGCCGCGCCGAGATGCCTGCCTCCCGTGCTCCCGCTCATCGGCTCGCTGCCTCCGCCTCGCCGGTCCGCACGGGGCGAGTCGCCGGCGTCCCGTTGCCGGTCTGCCCGGGGGCGCCGCGACGCCACAGGTCGTGTACGCGGAACTCGTCGCGCGGATCGGGGAAGTCGGTCCGGAAGTGGCACCCGCGCGACTCCTCCCGCCACGCCGCGGAGCGGGCGATCAGGCTCGCGGCCAGCAGCAGGTTCTGCGTCTGCCATCCCAGCGGCTCGTCGAAGATCTTGTCGAGCGTGTAGCGGGCCCAGAAGTCGAGCATGTCGGCCATGTCCCGCAGGCGCGGGCCGGTCCGCTCGATGCCGGCGTTGCGCCACATCGCCGAACGCAGCGACGAGAGGACGTCGGTCAGGTCGAGCTCACCCTGGTCCGAGGGGCGGATGTCGGAGACGACGGCCACCGGCGCGGGCCCCGGAGCCGCGGCGCCGCCGGGGCCCGCCGCGAGGGCGGCCTCCCGCGCGGCTCTTCCCGCCGCCTCGCCGAGGACCAGCCCCTCCAGCAGCGAGTTGCTCGCGAGCCGGTTGGCCCCGTGCAGCCCGCAGCAGGCCGATTCGCCCACGGCGAGCAGGCCCGGCACATCCGTCCGGCCCTCGAGGTCCGCCAGCACGCCGCCGATGGTGTAGTGGGCCGCGGGGTTGACGGGGATCAGGTCCGTCGCCGGGTCGAGGTCGAAGCGGGCGAGCAGATCGGAGATGCCGGGGAACTGGGCCTTGAAGTTGGGGATGTGGCGGACGTCGAGGAAGACGTGCGTGCCCCCGTGGGTGGCGAGGCGGCGGACGATGGCGCGGGAGACGATGTCGCGCGGGGCGAGCTCCGCCAGCGGGTGGACGTCGGGCATGAAGCGGCAGCCGGACCGGTCCAGCAGGTACGCCCCCTGGCCGCGGATCGCCTCGGTGATGAGCCAGCGCTGCGTGCCGGCGAGGTAGAGCGTGGTGGGGTGGAACTGCATGAAGGCCATGTCGGCGATGGTGGCGCCGGCGCGGTAGGCCATGGCGGGGCCGTCGGCGGTGCTGGTGCGCGGGTTGCTCGTCTCGCGGTAGACCATCCCGGCTCCGCCGCAGGCGAGGATGGTGGTCCTGGCCCAGATCATCTGCAGGCCGTAGCGGGGGTGGTGCGTAATGGCCCCCATGACCGGGGAACCCGGCTCGTTGGACGGGGTGATCAGGTCCAGCGCGAAGCACTTGCTGAAGATCCGGATCCCCGGGAGCGACCTGGCCTTTTCCAGCAGGCAGCGGGAGAGCTCCGCCCCCGTGGCGTCCCCGCCGGCGTGGACGATGCGGCGGGCCGAGTGGCCCCCTTCGCGTCCCAGCTCGGGCTTGCCCGCGGCGTCCAGGTCAAGCCGCATCCCCCAGCTGAGCAGCTCGCTGATCCGATGCGACGCCTGCCCGACGATGTGGCGGACCACCGGCTCGTCGCAGAGACCCGCGCCGGCGGTGAGCGTGTCCTGCACGTGCGCCTCGACCGAATCCGCGGCGTCGAGGACGCCCGCGATCCCCCCCTGCGCCCAGGCGGTGCTCGAGACCGAGGGCTCCTCCTTCGACAGGACGATGACGTCCCCGCCGGCCCCCTTTTCGGGGGCGTGCTCCGCCGCGGCGATCGCCGCCCGGAGGCCCGCGACCCCCGCGCCGATGACCAGCGTGTCGGTGAAGATCTGCGGCAGCAGCGTGGACCGGAAGGGGATCAGGTAGCGCCGCTGGTCGAAGAGGGGGTCCATGGGTCTGGCAACTGTAGCGGATGCGGGGCGGTGGCCGGTCAGTGGGCGGAGTGGGGGGGCTGGGTCGGCCGCGGCCCGAGGAGGCGCTCGACCTTGGCGTTGAGGTACCACGCGTGGTGCTCGAGGTGCCACGTCGTGAACTCGACGAGGGTTCGCACCGTCTGCTCCCCCCGCTCCGGGTGGAGGGCGCGGCGGGACCACCCGGCGGACTCGAGGGCGGTGAGGGTTTCGGCGGTCCACTTCCGGAGCGTGTGGATCACGGCGACAAACCCCCCTGTTTGTGGGGGTGATGTCAGGGCGGAGCGGGGCGTTTCGTTGATGGGGCCGCGGTAGAGGCCGGTGTCGATGAACGCATTCTCGTCCCAGAGGCTGAAGAGGGGGGCGTCCTCGGCGATGGCCCGCCGGATCCGGGTGGTCTGCATCAGTTCGGAGTCGGCCAAGTGTCCTAATAGAACTCGAATCGGCCACCTCCCGACCCCGGCTTCGGGGAGGAAGGCCATATCCACCTGGTCCTCGCTGAGCTCGAAGATGCGCCGGTCGAAGTTCTCGACCCCTCGGGCGTACCGCGTGAGCAGCCCGGGAATGTCCAGTTTCACCAGTTCACCCAGTTCCGGTCTGGATTCCGCCATTGGCAGCTCCTAACTTGCCCCGACGGCACGAGTTGGACTGAACACATGGGCCGCGCCCGGAGTACAGAAGAGTAGGGCATTCCCGCCCTCGGTCCGCCCGGATGCGGACATTCGTCCGAGAATCACCCCGCTCAGCGGCGGCCCCGGTCGCCGGCGGCATCAGAACGGCCTCTTCTTCTCCTTCGCGGCCTTGTATCTCACGGGATACAGGGCCGTTTTCTTTGAGGGGCCGGGGGCCGTGGCGGGCGGTGGACGGGCCCGTGTGGCCGCCGGCCGCTAGGCTAGCGGCGTATGGCCGACCACACCCAATCCACGCCCGCATCGATCCCCCCCGAGTTCGGCGAGCGCCGACTCGCCCTGCGACACGTCACCCTCCCCAAGGACACGAACCACTACGGCACGATCTTCGGCGGGGTGATCCTCAGCTCGATCGACCAGGCCGGCTTCGTGCAGGCCCGCCGGCACGGGGCACACCGGTGGGTCACCGTCGCCATGGACAAGGTTGTGTTCAAGCAGCCCGTCCATCTGGGCGATGTGGTGAGTTTCTACGGTCGGACCGTCCGGATGGGACGGACGAGCGTGACGGTGCTGGTCGAGGTCGAGGCGGAGCGGTACGCGTCCGGGACGATCGTCCCTGTGACCGAGGCCACGCTGACCATGGTGAGCGTGGACGCCGACGGGACGCCGATCCCGTTCACCTCGCCGGCGACCGTGAGGCCGGAGCCGTAGCAGAGGAGGATTCCCACCATGCCGACAGCGGGTTCGACGCACGTGCGGGTCGAGGCGATGCCGTGGGGGGCCGCGGTGCGGGTGCTGACGGAGAAGCTCTCGGAGCGGGAGGCGATGATCGTCGAGGCGGAGGCGGTGGAGGCGGGGCCGATGAACCGCTGGCGGGTCGCGCTGGACTGCTCGCAGGTGACGTTCCTGCCGTCGGTGGGCGTGGGTGTGATCGTGCGGCTGCACGGCCGGTGCCGCGAGGGGGGCGGGAAGCTGGTCGTCTTCGGGCTCAACTCGCAGCTGATGTCGCTGATCAAGCTGACGGGGGTTGACCGGCTGATCTCGTGCGTGGCCGATGAGGGTGCGGCGGCGAAGGCGCTGAAGGCGTAATGTCGGGGGCGATGCTCCCTCCTTCCCCTGAGAATCAGAAGTCTGGCGCCGCTTCCGAGACCGGGCAGGTCCCCCTCCAGCCGGGCCCGCCGCTGACGCGCCTGGCGGTGATGCTCTCGGGCGCCGGGCGGACGATGGTCAACCTGCACGACCGGATACTCGCCGGGAGGCTGCCGGGGACGATCGCGCTGGTGATCGCGTCCAGGGAGTGCCGCGGGGCGGAGTTGGCCCGGGAGCGGGGGCTGGATGTTCGGGTGATGCCGGGGGTGATCCCCGCGGAGACGCTTGGGGGCGTGCTCGCTGAGGCGGGCGTGGGGTTGGTGGCCCTGGCGGGGTACTTACGGAAGCTGGAGATTCCTCCGGCGTACCGGGACCGGATCGTCAACATCCACCCTGCGCTGCTGCCGAGCTTCGGTGGGCCGGGGATGTACGGGCGGCGGGTTCACGAGGCGGTGCTCGCGGCCGGGTGCAAGGCCAGCGGGTGCACGGTCCACCTTTGCGACGACCGATTCGACGAGGGGCCGATCCTCGTGCAGCGGGCGTGCGAAGTGAAGGAGGACGACACGCCGGAGACGCTCGCGGCGAGGGTGTTCGAGCTGGAGCTGGAGGCGTACCCGGCCGCGCTGGAACTGCTGATGGCCGGGCGGGTCAAAGTGGAGGGGAGGCGGGCGAGGATCCTGCCCTGAAACGCGCGAGGCTGCCCATGACAAGCGGATGCGGCGGCGGGGGTGGCGTGGGGAGGGAAGAGGGGAGCGGGTGGGGATGGGGGTGGGGGTGGGGGCTGCTGCTGTGGCTGGCGGTCGGGGTGATCGGGCTCGCCGGCCCGTCGGCGGTCGCGCAGCCGGAGATCGACGAACCGGAGGACCGGGAGACGCGCCCGCGGGGGGACGAGACCGGCCCGGCGGCGGAGCGGCGGCACCTCGACAAGAAGTGGATCGAGGAGTTCAAGGCGGGGAACCACGCCGCGGCGGAGAAGACGCTGGCGCGGCTGATCCGGATCGACGGGGACAACTTCGTCCACCACTACAACCTCGCGATCGTGCTGGCGGCGCAGGGGAAGCTGGACGAGTCGGTGGAGGCGCTGACGCAGGCGATCGCGGCGGGGTTCACGGACCTTCGCCACCTCCAGAACGACCGGCACCTCGATCCCATCCGGGAACACCCGCGGTACAAGGCGACGGTGGCGGGGTGGGACCTGATCATGGACGCCGCGATCGATCTGCGGCTGGAGTACTTCAAGAAGCAGTACGGGCCGAGGTACACGACGGACCGCGACGGGTCGCTGCGGCTCGGGTACGTCTCGGCGTTCGAGCCGGTGAGCTTCGGGACAGCGAAGGGGGAGATCGCGAAGCTGGCGCGGTGGTGGGAGGAGGAGGTCGTCTCGGAGCTTGGGGGCAGGGCGGCGATCGCGGAGACGGGGGAGGACGGCTCGGAGCGCGCCGACCCGTGGGTGCTGGTCTTCCTGCCGACGAAGGATGACTACGCGCGGTGGGCGGCGCCGCGCTTCGGCCCGGGGTGGCGGCAGGTGGGGGGCTCGTACAGCGACGACAAGAAGATGCTGATCGCGCAGGACCTGGGGGGGACGCTGCGGCACGAGTTCTGGCACGTGCTGCACTGGCGCGACATGCGCCGGCGCGGGCAGCTGCACCCGATCTGGGTCATGGAGGGGCTGTGCAGCCTCGTCGAGGACGTCGAGACGACGCCGGAGGGGCGGATGCGGCCGCTGCCGAGCATCCGCACGAACGTCGCCAAGCGGCGGCTGCGGGGCGGGGCGCTGCTGCCGTGGAGCGAGCTGTTCGACCGCGAGCAGCGGCGGTTCGTCACCTCCAGCCCGCTGGCGCACTACGCGGAGGCGCGGTCGGTCTTCCTGTTCCTGATGGACGAGGGGAAGCTCGCGGCGTGGTACGCGGCCTACGTGGACGGCTACGACGAGGATCCGACCGGGGCCGCGGCCATCAGCCGGGTCTACGGCCGGCCGCTGGGGGAGGTGGAGGAGCGGTACCGCGCGTGGCTGGCCGCGCTGCCGGAGGTGGCCGAGGACATCCCCGTCGGCGGGGCGGCGCTGCCGTTCGAGGTCGAGCCCGCCGCGGGGGGAGTGGGCAGCGCGGGGGACGGGCTGCAGATCACCACGTTCCCGCCGATCCCGAAGCGCAGGCGCGGCGAGCCGACGCCGGAGCGGCTGAAGATGCGGGACGTGGTGACGGCGATCGACGGCAAGCCGGTGCGCGATCTGGCGGAGCTGGTGCGGGTGCTGGGCGAGTACGAGCCGGGGCAGGAGGTGGAGGTGTCGTACCGGCGGGGGAAGCTGACGGGGACGGCGAAGGCGGTGCTGGTGGCGAACCGGCGGCGGCGGTAGGGGGCGGTTGGTAGACTGCGGAACATGACGGATAGCTCGCTTGAAACGGGGCCTGCCGCGCCGCGACGAGGGCTGGTTCGCCGCGTGCTGCGCTCGTGGCCGCGACGGGCGCTCACCACGCTGCTCGCGCTGCTCATCGTGTACGCGGTGCTGGCGGTGCGGTTCTACACGGGGCGGCCGAAGATCGCGCGGAACTTCTCGGCGGAGCTCAACGCGGCCTTTGCGCACGTGCCGGAGTCGGAGCGGGCGTGGCCGGTGTACCGCGAGGCGCTGCTGAGGCTGCCGTTTGTCGCGGACCGGATCGAGAATGAGGAGCTTCAGAACAGGTGGCCGGATGTGCCGGTTCAGGGGCCGGACGCGGGGCCGGTGCTCGCGTACTTGGCCGAGGCGAGGGAGTCCATCGCGCTTGCTCACCGGGCCGCGGCGATGCCGGTGCTGGGGCGAGAGGTCTCGGACGTTGCGGACACGCTCACCTGGGACCGGCTCGCGGCCGCGGGGAATGCTGTCACGCGCCCAGCCGAGGTTGCGAGCCCGAATCCCCCGTTGAGGAATGTGTTTCTCGACCACCTGGGCTCGTTGCGTGAGCTGACGAGGCTGCTGCGGGCGGACGTCCGGCTCGCGGCGGTGCAGGGGGACGGGGACCGGGCCTTCGCCGACCTGGTCGCCATCCTCGGCATGGCGGACCACGCGGAGAGCGGTTTCGGGCTGATCTCGCAGCTCGTCGGCTTCGCGATCAGGGCGGTGGCGATCGACGGGCTCGCGGAGGCGTCGGGGATCGACGCCGACCTGATGACGACGGGGCAGCTCGAGGAGCTGTACCGGCGGCTGGCCGCGTACGCCGGCGGCGGCAGGCCCGACCTGCGGCTGGACGACGAGCGGAAGATGGTGCTCGACGTCGCGCAGCGCCTGTTCACCGACGACGGGGCCGGCGACGGGCGGGTCTGCCTCGCCGGTTTCCGGAGCCTCGCGGAGATGCAGGGCCGGACGCTCTCGGCCGGTCACTATGTCTTCGGGCCGCTCAACGCGATGAACTTCGGCTCGCGCAAGGAGTTCATCGCGGAGTACGACCGGCTTATGGACCTCTTTCGTAGGGATATCGCGTCGCCCGTCTGGCTGCAGAGCGAGGTGCTCGAATCCGAGCGGGCGGTCATCGAGATCAAGGCCGATCCGGACGCCGGCCCGCTGCGGATGCTGGCGAGCGCCAGTGTCCCCGCCTTCGGCAAAGCGGCAGCGGCGGCGGAGCTGATCCGGCTGGAGCGTGATGCTGCGCTCGTCGGGCTCGCGGCGGAGCTGCACCGCCGCCGCACCGGGCGGTATCCCGAGACGGGCGCGGAACTCGCCGACCGGTTTCCCAATGGTCTTCCGGCGGACTGGATCGACGGGCAGCCCCTGCGGTACGCCGTCGTGGACGGCCGGGCCGTGGTCTACTCCCTCGGCCCGGACGGGGACGACGACGGCGGCCGATTGCCGGAGGACGGGATGGACGGACGGCTCAAGCAGCGGACCATGCCGGCGACAGAGAGCCTGGCGACGCCGGAGGGGCGCAGGCAGTACGACGGCGACCTGGTGCTGTGGCCGCGGGTGGTGGAGAACAGGAAAGCGCACGATGACCAGTGACGCCGAGACTCGTGGGGCGCCGGTCAGCGGGCCCGCGTCGCGGCAGGGCCGGGGTCTGCGTCGGGGGCGGCGGCTGATCGGCGGCTCGCTGCTGGTCGCGATGGTCGTTTACACGGCCCTGGCGGTGCGGTTCTTTGCCGGCACGCCAAATATCTCGCGCAACTTCGCCGCGGAGTTCAACGCGATCCTCGCGGAGGTGCCGGAGGAGCAGCGGGCGTGGCCGGTGTACCGGGGGGCGCTGCTGAGGCTGGAGCGGTTCGATGGGGAGAACTGGGAGTGGCCGGATGTGCCGCTGGTGGGGCCGGGGTCGGAGAGGGGCGTGGCGTATTTGGAGCGCAACGCCGCGGCGCTGGAGCTCGCCCGCCGGGCCGCGGCGATGGCGGTGCTGGGGCGGGAGGTGAGTGATGCGTGGGACCGGGAGCTGGCGGGGGGGCCGAGCGCATCGCCGGATGTGGACGATCGCCGGTACACGCCGTCGTCGAACCCGCCGGTGATGGACTGGGTCTCGGACCATCTCGGCGGCCTGCGGAGATTGAGCGAAATGCTGCTCGCCGATGCGCGGCTCGCCGCGGCGCGGGGGGAGGGCGACCGGGTGCACGCGGACATCGCGGCGATGATCGGTCTTGCGGAGCACGCGGGGCAGCACCCGACGTTGATGCCGCAGATGATGTCCCTCGCGCTAGCCCGGAGGGCGATTCAGGCGCTGGGGGAGGTGATGGGGCATGACGCGGGCCTGATGACCGAGGACCAGCTCGAGGACCTGGGGGCGAGGCTCCGCGGGTTCGCGGGCGGCGGGCGGCCGGCGCTGGCCCTCGACACCGAGCGGCTGCATGTGCTCGACCTCGCGCAGCGCTGCTTCACCGACGACGGCGCGGGGGATGGTCGGGTGACGCTGGAGGGTGTTCAGGAGCTCTGGTGGCTCACCAACGGCGCGAAGCTGACCGGAGTGTCGCACGGCGTCGGTCGCTACATCGTCGGCCCGGTCACGACGCTCCGCTTCGGATCGCGGAAGGAACTGGTCGCGGAGTACGACCGGCTCGTGGGGCTCCACGCGCTCGATGCGGCGATGCCGATCTGGCAGCGGCCCACGCCGGGGGCGCTGGAGCAGGAGCGGGAGCGGGTGCTCGCCGGGGGTGGGGGGGGT
>JBIQJK010000079.1:0-17169 GCA_044507535.1 Planctomycetaceae bacterium
GCGCCCCCGCCGGGCTCCAACTCGTCCCCTCCCGAGCCTACAGTTGCGACCCCGTTCCAGGAGACGACCACTTGGCCGCCAAGTCCTTCCGCTGCCGCTTGATCACCCCCGAGGCCCAGGTCCTTGACGCCGCGGCCACCGCCGCCATCCTCCCCGTCTGGGACGGCTCCATGGGCATCCTCCCCGGCCGCACCGCCGTCGTCGCCAAGCTCGGCATCGGCGAGCTCCGTCTCGACTTCGCCGACACCGCCGAGGGCGAGGGGGGCAGCCGGGCATTCTTCGTCGATGGCGGCTTCGCCCAGATGGTCGGCGACACCCTGACCGTCCTCGCCTCCAAGGCCATCCCCGCCGAGGCCCTCACCGAACGCGACGCCCAGGCCGAGCTCGCCGCCGCCGAGGCCCGCCGCATCGAGGACATCCCCGACCCCGCCCAGCGCGACAAGGTCCGCCAGGAGCGCGAGCGGGCCCGCCACAAGCTCCGCCTCGCCAAGAGCTTCCGCGCCCGCGGCGGCGGCATCTAACCCCTCCCCCCGTGGCACGGGCTTTGAGCCCGGGTCTCCCCCCCTCCCCGGCTCGACCGTTCCCTCGGGCCACAACCCGCCGACCCCACCTCCCCTCTCACGCTCAAGCCCCGCCCCGCCCCGCCCGATATCGGACCGGGGGGGTCGGAGTCCGCGCCTTGAGCAAAGAGCAGCACCCAGTCCAGATCGTCGTCATCGCCGGCTCCGAGCCCGCCCGCGCCCGCATCGCCGGCCTCGTCGCCCCCGCGATCTCCGGCGCGGTCATCGCCCCCTGCCGCCGCATCACCGACCTCGACCCCGCTCAGCTCAAGCACGCCGACATCGTCGTCTGCGAGGATGCCGCCCCGCGCCACGCCGGGCTCCAGACCGTCCGCCGCCTCCACGGCCGCCGCCCCGACCTGCCGATCGTCGTTCTCAGCCGCGACGCCGACGCCGCGCACGCCCTCGAGGCGATCCGCGCCGGCGCGGCCGAATCCCTGCGCCGAGATGAGTGGCAGTCCGACCTCCTCCCCCAGGCCCTCCGCCGCGCTCTCGACCGCCGGCGCGCCGCCGTGGCCGCGAGCCAGCGCACCAGGAGCCTCGGCGGCGCCCTCGGCGACGCCCAGAGCCGCATCCTCGAGCTGCAGAACCTCATCGAGCAGCTCCGCGCCGACGCCACGACCGATCCGCTCACCGGCCTGCTCAACCGACGCGGGCTCGATGCCCGGCTCGAAGAGCTCCACGCCGCGGCCGTCCGCTACGGCGCCGAGCTCAGCTGTCTCGCGCTGGACCTCGACGGCCTCAAGGCCGTCAACGACACCCTCGGCCACCAGGCCGGCGACGACTGCCTGCGCGACCTCGCCAGGATCATCCTCGCCAGGTGCCGCCGCTCCGACGTCGCCGCACGCATCGGGGGCGACGAGCTGGTCGTCCTCCTCCCGCACACCCCCGCGCCGATGGCCCGCCTCCTCGCCGGCCGACTCCAGCACGCCTACGCCGAGCACATCTCGCCGGTCCGCGACCAGCTCCACGCCCGCCTCGGCCCGGTCATCACCGTCCGCACACCCGGCCAGCGCCGCCCGCAGCAGCGCGAATCGGTCCCCGGCGTCTCCATCGGCGTCTCCAGCACCGCCGATGCGCGAGCCGCCACCCCCGCCGAGCTCCTCCGACTCGCCGATGCCGCGCTCTACGCCGCGAAGCGCGCCGGCGGCGCACGCGTCGAAACGGTGGCGGACATTGAGATCCCCCCCACGCCCCTGCGCCTCGCCGCCTAGCGCGCCCCCCTCACCTCTTCACCTGCTCACCTCTTCGCCTCCACATCCCCCTACCGCCTCCGCGACATCGCCCGCGCGATGTCACGCTCCGCCTCGCGCTTCGCGATCGTGTGCCGCTTGTCGGTGTGCGTCTTCCCCTCCGCCACGCCCACCAGCAGCTTCGCGAACCCGTTCTTGAAGTACATCTTCAGCGGCACGATCGTCATCCCGCGCTTCGACGACTCCTTCGCCAGCCACAGGATCTCGCGCTTCTTCGCCAGCAGCCCCCGCACCCGCGTCGGCGTGTGCTGGTGCGCCCCCGCGGGGGGATACTCGGCGATGTTGACCCCGTGCAGCGTCAGCTCCAGCGGATCCTCCTTGGCCCGAACATACCCCTCGGCGAGGGAGACCTTCGAATCCCGGACCGACTTGACCTCGGAACCGACGAGGATGATCCCCACTTCCAGCGTCTGCCCAATGTGGTAGTCGAACCGCGCCCTGCGGTTCTCGATCACCACCTCGTGCTTCTTTCCCTTCTGCTTCGCCATGACAAACCCCGCCCCCGCGGGTCCCCGTCCCCCTCTTTCCACCGACGGAGGCTCCTCGATTGAAAGCCGGCGGGCGTGAATACTAAGAGGCCTGTCGCCGGTAGAAGTGCCTACCCCCGGGCCCATCCCACACCGCCGCAGACCGGCGGCGGTCCCGGCGGCCGGGGCGGCCGCGTTCCCGCCCCATCAAGCCCCCACAGGAGCCAGCACGTGCGAATCCCCGTCCCAGTCAAGGATCGTCCTCTGTGGCGCCGACGGACCCTCACCCTCTCGGCGGCCGCGGCCGTCGCCCTCGCCGCCGGGATCGCCGCCGGCGCGGCCCCCGCCGCCCCGCAGGACGATGTGAAGCCCCACGCGGGGATGATGCGCTACCCCGACATCAGCGCCACCCACATCGTCTTCGCCTACGCCAACGACCTCTGGGTCGTCCCCCGCGAGGGCGGCACGGCCACCCCGCTGGCCAGCCCCCCCGGCGCCGAGTCCTTCCCCCGCTTCAGCCCCGACGGCTCGACGATCGCCTTCATCGGCAACTACGACGGCAACCGCGACCTCTACACCGTCCCCCTCTCCGGCGGCGTCCCCACCCGCGTCACCCACCACCCCGGCAACGAGATCCTCTGCGACTGGGCCCCCGCGGGCCACGGCGCGAGCGAGTCGGGCTCGCTGGTCTTCTTCCTCAGCGGCCTCGCCGGCCTGACCCGCCAGACGGAGCTCTACACCGTCCCCGCCATCGGCGGCCTCCCCGAGAAGCTCCCCGTCCCCTACGGCGCCAACGGCGCCATCAGCCCCGACGGCCTCTGGCTCGCCTACACTCCCCACTCCACCGACACCCGCACCTGGAAGCGCTACCGCGGCGGCATGGCCACCGACGTCTGGCTCTACAACCTCCAGGACCACTCCGCCAAGCGCATCACCGACTGGGAGGGGACCGACACCCAGCCCATGTGGCACGGCCGCATCCTCTACTACCTCTCCGACGAGGGGCCGGAGCACCGCCTCAACATCTGGTCCTACGACCCCGGCACCAACGCCCGCGGCCAGCTCACCAAGTTCACCGACTTCGACGTCAAGTGGCCCTCCATCGGCCCCGGCCCCAGGGGTCAGGGCGAGATCATCTTCCAGCTCGGCCCGGACCTGATGGTCCTGGACCTGGAGTCGGGCAAGACCCGCGCCGTCGAGGTCATCGTCCCCGGGGCGCGCCCCACGCTGCGCGCCAAGGCCGTGGACGCCTCCAAGTTCATCTCCTCGTGGGACGTCTCCCCCAGCGGCGCCCGCGCCGTCGTCAGCGCCCGCGGCGACGTCTGGACCCTCCCGGCCGGGGACGGCTCCCCGCGGAACCTCGCCCGCACCAGCGGCGCCTTCGAGCGCGACCCATCCTGGAGCCCCGACGGCCGCTGGATCGCCTACTTCTCCGACGCCACCGGCGAGTACGAGCTCTACATCACCCAGTCCGACGGCAAGGGCGACACCAGGCGGCTCACCACCGACGGCGCCTGCTTCCGCTACGCCCCCACCTGGTCCCCGGACTCCAAGCACATCGCCTTCAGCGACAAGACCGGCGCGATCTACCTGCACACGCTCCCGCCCCTGGACGCCGAGGACGGCGACGAGGAGCACGGCGACGATGAGGCGGATGCGGAGGGCGGCGAGGCCGCGGGCGGCGCGACCGTTCTGGTTGACAAGGACCCCCTGGGCACCCCCCGCTCGGTGAGCTGGTCGCACGACAGCCGCTGGATGGCGTACAACCGCGCCGCCAGCGAGGCCTCCCGCCTCGACGCCGTCTGGCTCTACAACCGCGAGACGGGCGAGAAGCACCAGGTCACCGCCGACATGTTCGACCACGGCCCGCCGGTCTTCGACCGCAAGGGCGACTACCTCTACTTCGCCTCCAGCCGCAGCTTCCGCCCCATGTACGGCGAGCTGGACACCAGCTTCATCTACGCCGGCACGCAGGTGCTCATGGCCGTACCCCTCCGCGCGGACATGAAGTCCCCCTACGCCCCCAAGAGCGACGAGGAGGAGTGGAAGAAGAAGGACGACACCAAGAAAGACGACGCGAAGAAGGATGCCGCGGAGAAGAAGAACGGCGGCGAGGGGGAGAAGGGCGGAGAGAAGGACAGGGCCGACGCCGCGAAGGACGACGGCGTCTCCGGCGTCTGGACCGGCACGGCCAAGGGCCCCGAGCCGCTCCCCCCGGAGGGGATCACCTTCACGCTGACCCTCACCCTCGGCGAGGGGAACGCCCTCACCGGCAACATCTCCTCGCACATGGGCGACGGCACGATCGCCGACGGCCGCTACGACCCCGGCTCCAGCCGGGTCACCTTCTCGGTCTCCATCGGCGGCTCGCCCGCGATCACGTTCGACCTGACGATCAGCGGCGAGAAGCTCTCCGGCACCTGCACGGTCGACACCGTGGTCTACGACATCGCCGCGGATCGCACCGGCGCGGCGCCGAAGGTCGCGGCCGGCGACGACAAGGGCGGGGGCAAGGGCGACAAGAAGGACGAGAAGAAGAAGGACGAGAAGGCCAAGGCCGAGGTCAAGATCGACCTGGAGGGCTTCGAGCGCCGCGCCATCCAGCTCCCCGTCCGCCCCGGCGTCTTCGGCGCCATGGCCGTCAACGACAAGAACCAGCTCATCTACGTCCGCCGCTCCCCCCGCGGCCAGGACGGCCCCAGCGGCATCAAGCTGTTCGACATCAACGACGAGAAGAAGGCGGAGAAGGACGTCGCCTCCGGCGGCAACTTCGCCATCTCCGCCAACGGCAAGAAGCTCCTGATCCCCCGCGGCAACGGCGCGACCATCCAGGACGCCTCCGCCGGCGCCTCCGGCAAGGGCGTCGTCACCGCCGGCATGACCGCCTGGATCGACCCCCGCGCCGAGTGGGAGCAGATCCTCGACGACGTCTACCGCATCCAGCGCGACTTCTTCTACGTCGAGAACATGCACGGCGTGGACTGGAAGGGCCTCCGCGAGCAGTACGGCCAGATGCTCGCCGACTGCGTCACCCGCGAGGACGTCAACTACATCATCGCCGAGCTCATCAGCGAGCTGAACATCGGCCACGCCTACCTCATGAACCCCGGCGACGTCGAGAGCCAGCCCACCGTCCCCGTCGGCCTGCTCGGGTGCGACTTCGAGCTGGTCCGCTCCGAGTCCGGCACCGCCTACCGCATCGCCCGCATCCACGAGGGCGCGCCGTGGGACGCCGACGCCCGCGGCCCGCTCAGCCAGCCCGGCGTGGACGTCAAGGTCGGCGACTTCCTCCTGGCCGTCAACGGCGTCCCCGTGGACACCGACAAGGACCCCTGGGCCGCCTTCGTCGGCGCCGCCGGGCGGGCCATCACCATCACCGTCGGCAGCGAGCCGGTGCTCAACGGCGGGGCCCGCGACGTCGTCGTCGAGCCGATGACCAACGAGTCGAACCTCCGCTACCGCGCCTGGATCGAGAAGAACCGCTCCTACGTCGAGGAGAAGACCGGCGGCCAGGTCGGCTACATCTACGTCCCCAACACCGGCATCGACGGCCAGAACGACCTCGTCCGCCAGTTCTACGGCCAGCTCGGCAAGAAGGCCCTGATCATCGACGAGCGCTGGAACGGCGGCGGCCAGATCCCCACGCGGTTCATCGAGCTGCTCAACCGCCCGCGGACCAACTACTGGGCCCGGCGCGACGGCGCCGACTGGGGCTGGCCGCCCGACTCCCACCAGGGCCCCAAGTGCATGCTCATCAACGGCCTTGCCGGCTCCGGCGGCGACATGTTCCCCGCCCTGTTCAAGCAGAACAAGCTCGGCAAGCTCATCGGCACCCGAACCTGGGGCGGGCTGGTCGGCATCTCCGGCAACCCCGGCCTCATCGACGGCGGCACCATCTCCGTGCCCACCTTCGGGTACTACAAGCTCGACGGCACCTGGGGCATCGAGGGGCACGGCGTCGAGCCGGACATCGAGGTTCTCGACGACCCCTCCAAGATGGCCGACGGAGCGGACCCCCAGCTCGACGCCGCGATCGAGCTGATGCTGAAGGAGATCGAGACCAACGGCTACAAACCCGCCCCGCGACCGGCCGACCCCGACCGCCGCGGCATGGGCGTCCCCGTCGAGGACCGCTGAGCGGAGGACCTGCAATCCCTCCCACCCCGGCGCGATGAAGCAGGGGCCGCGGCGCACCGCCGCGGCCCCTTTCTCGTGCCGCCATCCGCCAGAATCCCCCACGCAGCCCGCGTTTTCCGGGCCTCCCTCCGGACCGTGCCGATACGGCTGTAGACCCATGTCCCAGTTCGTCCCCATCCTGGTCTTCGCCGCCGTGGCGATCCTCGTCGTCGGCGGAGCGATCGCGAGCTTCCGCATGGACCGGAAGCGCCGCGAGGCCCTGGCCGCGCTGGCCGCGGACCTCGGCTGGAGCTTCGACCCCGCGAAGGACTCCACCCACGACACCCTCTACGCCCGGTTCGAGGTCTTCCGGCGCGGGCACAGCCGGGCGGCGTACAACACGCTCCGCGGCACGCTGACGATCGACGGCCGCCCGTACCCCGCGCAGATGGGGGACTTCACGTACAAGGTCACCACCGGCAGCGGCAAGAACCGCAGCACCACGACCTACCGCTTCAGCTACCTCATCCTCCGCCTCCCCTTCGCGCCGACGCCGAGCCTGCTGATCCGCCCCGAGAACATCCTCGATAAGCTCGCCGGCGCCGTCGGCTTCGACGACATCGACTTCGAGTCCGCCGAGTTCAGCCGCCGCTTCTTCGTCAAGAGCTCCAACAAGCGCTTCGCCTACGACGTGGTCCACCCGCGGATGATGGAGTTCCTCCTCTCCCTGGCGCGGCCGACCGCCATCGACATCGAGCACGGCTCCTGCTGCCTGACCGACGGCGCCCGCCGCTGGGACGTCGGGCAGTTCCGCTGGCACCTGGGCTTCGCCGCGCAGTTCTTCGACCACTGGCCGGACCACCTCACCGCGGAGCTCGACGCACGCCCCGGCGCGGGGCGTCCCGCCCCGTGACCATCGCGCCGGCTCCGGTCGCGGCCGCGGCGGCCCGGCGCGCCGGGGGAGCGGGCGCGCCCCCCCCTCGCGCCGGGGCCCACGTAAACTCTCTCTCCATGGCCACGCTCACCGGACTCCCCGTCCTTGCCATCGACCTGAGCATCCCCCCCCGCGTTCATCGTTCCGGCGATCGCTTGAGGCGGCCCGCTCGCTCCCGGGGCCGCCGCGCTGCCTCGGAGCCGACGCCCTCTGAACCAGGAGACGCCCGACGTGGAGAACGCCGCCCTGATCGCCATCATCGCCCTCGTCGCGGCCGTCCTCGTGCCGCTGACGTGGCTGGTGGCCACGTACAACCGCTTCGTCCGCCTCCGCCAGCACATCAAGGAGAGCTGGGCGGACATCGACGTCGAGCTCAAGCGCCGCCACGACCTGATCCCCAACCTCGTCGAGACCGTCAAGGGGTACGCGAGGCACGAGCGAGCGGCGCTCGACGCGGTGATCGACGCCAGGAACCGCGCCATGTCGCCGCACGACTCCGCCGCGATGCAGGCGGTTGACGAGTCGGCGCTCGCCCTGGGGCTCAGGACCGTCTTCGCCGTCGCGGAGGGGTACCCCGAGCTGAGGGCCGATGCGCACTTCCTCTCGCTCCAGAAGGAGCTCGCCCTCACCGAGGACCGCATCGCCGCCGCGAGACGCTTCTACAACGGCAACGTCCGCGAGCTGAACCAGCTCCGCGCGACCTTCCCAACCAGCATTGTCGCCCGCATCTTCGGCGTCTCGCCCGCGAGCTTCTTCGAGCTCCAGAGCGAGGCGGAACGGGTCGTGCCGCGCGCGAGGCTGTAGGCCCCTTCCCGCCTCAGCCGTTGACCACCTCGTTCCGCAGCACGCCGATCTTCTCGATCTCAACCTCGACCACGTCCCCCGCCTTCAGCCACACCGGCGGCGTGCGGGCCATCCCCACCCCGCTGGGGGTGCCGGTCAAGATGACCGTCCCGGGGGCGAGCGTCGTCCCCTGGGAGAGGTCGCTGATCAGCCTCGCCACGCTGAACATCATGTCCGCCGTGCTCGCGTCCTGCATCGCCACGCCGTTGACGCGGCAGCGCACCCGCAGGGCCTGCGGGTCCCCCACCGCCTCCGGGGGGACGAGCTCCGGCCCCAGCGGGCAGAAGGTGTCGAAGCTCTTGCCGCGGCAGAACTGGCCCCCGCTCCCCTGCTTCTGCCACCAGCGGGCCGAGACGTCATTGCCGCAGGCGTACCCCAGCACCGCCTCCAGCGCCCGCTCCGGCGTGGCGTCCTTCACGGCTCGGCCGATGACCACCGCCAGCTCCGCCTCGAAGTCCACCTGATCGCCGCCGTAGCGCTCGTCGCGGCAGATCGGGGGGATCACGATCGGGTCGCCGTGCAGGCACGCCGAGGCCGGGTTCTTGGTGAAGATCATCGGCCGCTCCGGCACCGCCGCGGCCTGCTCCCTCGCGTGCTCGGCGTAGTTGCGCCCGATGCCGATGATGTGCACGATCGGCAGGATGCCCCCGCCGCCCAGGTCGACCCCGACGCCGCAGTCTCGCTTGATCAGTCGCATGGGGAAGAGAATACCGCCGCCCGGACGCCCGCGGGGACGCCCCAGCGAAAAGGGCGGCTCGGCCCCCGCCGCGCCGCCCGCTGTGATCAACGGAGGTCCGGGTGCTACCAGCCGCCGCGGCCGCCGCCGTAACCACCGCCGCCGTAGCCGCCCCGGCCGCCGCCGCCGAAGCCGCCGCCGGATCGCTGCTCCTTCGGACGGGCCTCGTTGACGGTCAGGGGCCGGCCGGTCGCATCGGAGCCGTTGAGCGCCTCGATCGCGGCGCGGCCCTCGTCGTCGTTGGCCATCTCGACAAACCCGAAGCCGCGGGAGCGACCGGTCTCGCGATCAATGATGACCCGCGCGGACGTCACCTGCCCGTGGACGGCGAACATCGACTCCAGCTCCGCGTCCGTCGTGCTGTACGGCAAGTTCCCTACATAGATGTTCACGCTGCGAAACCTCGCCCGAGCAGGACTCCTTCCATCCAACCGTGATCCCTCGGGCCGGCACGCGTCGGACACACCGGCCGGGTCCACTCCACCCGGCTTCGGTAACCCATCGAATATACCGCAGGTTCCCGGACGCGGCACGGCGCAGAAGCTTCGTTTCACGAAAGATGAAACCCCCGGTTTGGGGTGCCCATCCGCCGCGCTAACGCCCACCGCCTTTCGGCTCATGAATGATGTAGTCCGACCCGGTGTCCGTGCCCTGGAGGGCCTTCTGCGGGTGCTCGGCGTGCGGCACGCCGCCGTCGTCCACCCCGTCGGCGCCGACGCTGAAGAGCGAGTAGCTCCCGCGCCCCCGCCCCCCGTCGGCGAACAGCTTGTAGCCGTACGGCTTGCCGCTGAACGGGTCCAGCGGCAGTTCCGGCAGGATGGACGGGACGAGGTCCTCCAGCCGTGCGGGGTACGCCCCGTGCTCCTGGTGGTGGACCTCGAGGGCGAGCATGACGCGGACGCCCGCGACGTCCACCTCGCAGCGGTCGTTGGAGACGATTGCCTTCCCGAGCGCGGGCAGCAGCATCCGCAGGAGGAAGTAGCCGCGGGGGAGTGACTCGACAAAGACGTCCGGATTGAACGTCTCGGTCCGCCGCTCCGCCGGGGTCTTCCGCGAGAAGGCGATCAACGTGTCGTAAAAGGTATCGGCCATTCTGACCGTCTCGGCCCGGCTGGGCATGAAGAGGCCGACGATGTTGAAGATCGGGTGGCTGTAGGCCGCGGGCGTGGGGCCGTTGGGGTCGCCGAGGCTCTTCAGGTCGTCGATCTTCGTGATGATCAGCCGGCCGCTGCCGCGGCCGTTGTCGGTGTGGGTCCGCTGGATCGCGTCCATCAGCCCGAGGCGCTCGCCGGTGAGCGCCAGCTCCATGGGGGGCAGGGGGAGTTGGCGGTCGATGGCCGCCAGCAGCTCCCGGCACGTCGCGGCGTCGATCGTGCCGCCGGCGACCTCCCGGCGCAGCTCCCCCGTCATGAGGGCGACGATGGCGATGCCGGTGAGTCGCTCGATGATCGTCCACTGCGAACCGACCACCCGCCCCAGCGCGAGGCCCTGCTCAAAGGACGCGACGAGCTCGGTGGTGTCCCCGGTCCGGACCGCCTCGTGCATCCGCGCCGCGCACCAGCGGGCCAGGTCCCGCGCGGAACCGAGCTCGGGGAGCAGCAACGAGATGACCCATTCATCCGAGGGACGCCGCCCTCGGACGGACCGCGGCGTCGCGGCCATCGCGGCGAGGTGCTCGCGGACGCCGCGTTCGCGGAGCATCGATGCCATCCGGAGCGTCGGCTCGACCACTTCGGCGGGGGCGCCGCCGGCGTACAGCGACGAGAAGTCGTACGGCCAGCCGAAGTTCGGCCAGTCGGAGGGGCGGGCGTTGGGGCCGCCAGCGGCCGCGATGAGCTCCTCCTTGGCCGCCTGGAAGATCTCGGCCGCGCTCGCGAACGAGTCCCAGGCGTTGGGGTCCCCCGACCCGCCGGGCTGGTAGGACTCCACCAGCTCCACGAGCTTCTTCTGGTAGTCCACCAGCTCGCCCGGCTTCGCCGTGAGCGCCTCCAGCACAACCCAGCAGATGGTCGCCCCGATGACGGCGACCACCGCGAGGACGATGTTGCGGGGCCTGAACCAGGGCTTGCCGGTTCGCGCCATATCCACCCTCCGGCCCCCCGCTGCCCTCCATTAGACTACCTGATCGGCGGGCGTGCGATGCACCGCCGAGGGGGTCATGGGAGGATCGGGGGCCGCGGCGGCCGGCTCGGTGAGACTGCCCCCATAAGGGGGCCGCGGGGGGGGAATGGGGATCGACCGGCCTACTCGCCGCCCGCGCCCGAGGCGATGCCGTAGGCGCTGACGACCGCGAGGGCGAAGAAGAGGAGGTCGAACGGGCTGAAGGACTGGAGGAAACCCTCGCTCTAGAAAGCCGAGGCGAACGCCTGCACGTTGTGGGCGATCGTCTGTTGCGCGTAGTCGCGGTAGCTGGCCTGCCACGAGGGGCCGCCGTTGTCCCAGCGCGACGCGACCTCCGCCCAGACCTCGGGGGGGAAGTCCCCCTCGGCCTCGGCGTCCTCCGCCGACATCCCCTCCGGCCAGTTCAGCGTCCGCCCCTGGCCCTCGAACTCGTCCACGATCTCGTGGGCGAGGAAGACTTTCAAGTTGTCATCCGAGAGCGTGCCGAAGTTGGCGCTGGCCTTACTCACGACGTCGTCCACCGCGACGGAGACCGCGGCGTACTTGCCGGCGCAGACGGCGGCGATGGCGATGACCGCCGCGGCGACGCCGGTGGTCTGGCCTACATCATCCCCCGCGCCAACCCTCGCCAGGATGCCCACCAGGACACCCACGCCCCAGGCGATGTACCCGATCTCGTAGTTGAACTGGTACGCGACGATGGCCCAGACGGCCGCGCCGATCGCGCCACCAATGGCCCCGCCAATGATGGCCTTGACGAGAGAGTTCATGACACAGGGTCTCCGGAGCGCGGCATCCCCGCACGCCCCCGACCGGGCCCGCCGCCGCGGCGGCCATTGTGGCATGAACCGGGTCCGAACGCAAGACGAGATTGTCCACATTCCCCCCATCTCATGTGACCACGATGTTGTGGCCGAGCCCCCTCGCCCCCCTCCCCCCGGGGGATGGGCTTATTGGCCCTCCAGCTCGAACAACTCGCGCTGGACCTCCCGCAGCCGCTCCATCGCGATACCAATCCGCATCGTGAGTGCGTCGAACCGGTGGACGTCCTCGTCCGGGACCGCGTCGTCGAAGACGACCATGCCGGTGGAGTCGGGCTCCCAGTGGCCGAGGTTCCGTTTGAGGATCGTGAGCAGTTCGCGGCTGGCGGTGATCACTTCCAGGTCCTGCTCGCGGACGGCCAGGAGCAGGTCGGCCTTGAACTCGCGGTTGAACTGCCGGATGCAGTGGTCCTGCATCCCCCTGGGGACGCCCTCGGCGTTCAGGAGCTGGCGGTAGCGGGCGGGGCCGCGTTCGACGAAGACGATCAGCTCGGCGTTGAGCCTGGCGAGCTCGCCGAGGATCCGCTCGTGCTCGTCGAAGGCCGCGGGGGTTGTCAGGACGGCGAGGTCTCCGTCGCCGGCGGCGTGGAGCTGCGCGGAGGCGGCCTCGATGGCCCTGCCGATCTCCCCCATTTCGCGCAGGAACGCGGCCGCGGCGCGGACGGCGCCGGCCTCGTGACCGGACATCTCGCTGCTGGCGGCCTCCATCGCCTCGAGGACGCGGCCCACGGATTCGGTGCTCGCGGAGACGTACCCCTGGGTCTCGAGCTCGAGCGCCGCCCTGCTGCGGGTCAGCTGCCGCTCCTGCTCGATGACCGTGTCCGCGCGGACCATGGCCTGGCTGACGCTGGAATCTCGTCCGGCGGTGCCCCACGTCGCCAGCGCCCAGAGGATGCAGAGGGCGCTGAAGACGGCGTTGCCCGCGGGGCGTGATCGCCCACCCAGCCGCCATGCCACCTGGGCGATCCAGATCGCCACAACCGCCACGACGGCCCAGGCGATCACGGCGGTGACGAGGCCGGCCGCCCGCGCCGGCTCCGCATCGCTGGTGATGCAGCGGAGCAGCACCGGCGCACCCGCGATGGCGGGGAGGATCATCAGCTTGGGGTCGATCGCCTCCCATCGCCCGGGGACCTGCTGCGGATCGCGCTGGGGATTGTGCGGGAGGTCCATAACTCGGCCCGGGGGCGGCGATGCGGTCGCGTGCAACGGGGCCGGCCGCCGGCGCCCCGCATCGCGGCCCGGGATGAACCCGGGATGCGGGAGCATCGGCGTGCGCGGCGTGGCCCGTTGGGCGGACCGGCCGCCCGGGGGCAACTCCGGCGCGGACGGGTCGGTCTCGCACGCCTGGCGAGCGCGTAGGGCGGCCGCGCACCCGCTGCGGCGCGGCCGCGCGGGTTACCGGCCCCGGCGGCGAGCCCCCCCGGGGGGCGGGTTACTTCTGGCCGTACTCGTGCACGCCGCGGCCGGTCTTGTCGCCCAGGCGGCCGGCGGTGACGAGCTGCTTCAGCAGCGGGCAGGGGCGGTAACGCTCGCTGTTGAGGCCGTCGGCGAGGACGTTCATGATGTGCACGCAGGTGTCGAGGCCGATGAAGTCGGCCAGGCGGAGCGGGCCCATGGGAAAGTTGCACCCGAGCTTCATGATCTCGTCGATGTGCTGCGGCTCGGCGACGCCCTCCATCCACGCGTAGAAGGCCTCGTTGATCATGGGCATCAGCACGCGGTTGGAGACGAAGCCGGGGCGGTCGTTGGCGGGGATGGGCGTCTTGCCCATGGCCTTGGCGAGCTCGAGGACGCGCTCGGTCGTCTCCGGGCTGGTCTGCAGGCCGCGGATGACCTCGACGAGCTTCATCACCGGCACGGGGTTGAAGAAGTGCATGCCGATGACGCGGGGGGCGGCGGCGTTGCCGGCCGCGGCGGCGATGTCGGTGATGCTGATGGAGCTGGTGTTGCTGGCGAGGATCTGCTCGCCGGTGAACATGCCGGCGAGTTTGGCGAAGAGGTCGCGCTTGACGCCGGCGTCCTCGACGACGGCCTCGATGGCGATGTCGGCGCCGGCGATCTTGTCGAGGGCGTCCACGTAGTGGATCTGGCTGAGCGCGGCGTCGGCCTCGGCCTGGGCCATGCGGCCCTTCTCGACCTCGCGCCCGAGGCGCTTGCGGTGGTTGTCCTGGCAGCGGGTCAGGGCGCCCTGCGCGGCGTCGAAGACCAGGACCTTGAACCCCGAGACCGCCGCGACCTGCGCGATCCCGCCGCCCATCTGGCCCGCCCCGATCACCGCAACCGTCCGAACTCCGTGCATCGCTCGCTCCCTGCGCTCCGGCGTGGGGCATCATCGCCCGCGGCCTGTTTCCCCGTAGCATACCGGGCCCGTCCCCGACGGCCCATCCGAACACTGTATAACCGGAGCCCCCCGTGTCCCGGCTCGAGAAACTGACCAAGCTCCTGCAGGCGGACCCCAACGACCCGTTCGTGCTCTACGGCATCGCCCAGGAGCACGCCGCGGCGGGGGACTACGGCCAGGCCGTGGCGTTCTTCGACCGCTGCCTCGCGGCGGACCCGTCGTACTGCTACGCGTACTAC
Organism: Planctomycetaceae bacterium; assembly: GCA_044507535.1. GTDB lineage: Bacteria > Planctomycetota > Phycisphaerae > Phycisphaerales > UBA1924 > CALAFV01. The sequence goes on from JBIQJK010000079.1 coordinate 14,435, forward strand.
CACAAGGCCCGGGCCCTGGAGGCGGCGGGTCGGGCTGGGGAGGCTCTGGCCGTGGCCAGGGAGGGGATCACGGCGGCGCAGGCGGCGGGGGATGCGAAGGCGCTGGGGGAACTGACGGCGTTGGCGGATGAACTGTGATGTGGCACACGGGCTTTTCAGCCTGTGTCCTGGTGGTGCAGGGGTGGAGGAGAAGAGAAACCCATCCCCAACCGACGCCCTCAGGACGGGGGCTTGAAGAGGGCGGAGGAGTGGGAGAGGGGGAGTCGGGGGGCCATGCAGAGGGGGGAGGGGGGCCATGGTGCCCTCACCCGGCCTCTCCCAAAGGGAGAGGGGGGAGACACGGGCTGGAAGCGTGTGCCACGAGGGAGGAGGCATGGCGTACGGGCGTCGGAGGAAGAAGCGAGCGCCGGAGCCGCGGCCGTCGGCCGTCGGGGGGGTTGTCACGGCGATCCGCCCGGTTCGGGGGAAGCCGGATCAGGCGTGGGTGAGCGTGGATGGGAAGCGGGCGGGGCGGGCGAGCGTGGAAATGCTGGGGGCGCTGGGGGTGCGCGTGGGGGGGACGTGGACGGCGGCGATGGAGGGGGCGGCGAGGGCGGACGAGCTGCGCAGCGCGGCCAGGAGTTACGCGCTCAAGGCGCTGGCCGCCCGGCCGCTGAGCACCCGGATGCTGGCGGACCGGATCGCCGCCCGGGGGTATCCCCCGGAGACGGGTGCGGCGGTGGTGGAGGAGCTGACGCGGGTTGGGCTGCTGGACGATGCGGCGTTCGCGCGGGCGTACGTGAGCGCGCAGCTGTCACGGAAGGCGGCGGGGCGGGTGCTGCTGCTGTCGGCGCTGCGGAAGAAGAAGGTGGACGACGCCACGGCGCGGGCGGCGGTGGACGAGGCCCTGGGCGGGGCGGACCTGGTGAAGGACGCGGCGAGCCTCGCGTCGCGCCGGCTGCGGACGATGCGGCCGGACCTGGAGCCGGAGGTGAAGCGGCGGCGGCTGTTCGGCATGCTGGCGCGGCGGGGGTTCGACATGGACACCTGCCGCGAGGCGGTGGACCGGGTGATGAAGGCGGCGGGGTACGGGAGGCCGGGCATCCGGGGGATCGAGGAAGAGTGATCGGCTACGCTTGCCCATGCTCAGGGCCCACAGCACGAGGCGGAGACTGATGAACGGACGAGTCCGTGGCGCGGCGGCGGCGATGGTGGTGGTCGCGGGGGCGGCGGCGGGAGGGGCGCTCCTGGCGGGGTGCGGCACGCTCAACGAGGACATGGCCATCGGCGACGAGCTGCTCCTGCCCGCGCTGGCGCCCCAGCCGGTGCTCCGCGAGCCGGACGAGGGTTCGCTGAGCCCGCCGGTCCCTCCGGCGTCGGTGGTGAGCATCACGCGGGAGAACTGGGGGACGACGGAGTTCCTGGTCCCCAACGCGTGGGTGGAGCACCGGGCCGAGAGCCACGTGGACCCGAGGTACACCAGCGCCGCGGTCCGGCGCGAGACGTTCCCGACGGAGCAGTCCGCGCTGGATGATGAGCCGCTGGGGCGGCGGGTCTTGGTGCAGACGCTGGAGGGGGTGGTGGCGCCGGTGTTCGCGGGGCTGGACCTGGTGATGACGATCCCGAGGGCGGTGGCGGCGCACCCGTGGACGGTGCAGGTGAGCCCGCGTGAGGCGTACGAGCGCACGCCGCCGCGGCTGCGGCCGGTGGTGCCGTACGGGACGCTCGAGGATGAGGAGTACGGGGAGCCGGAGCCGGAGCAGCCGCCGGTGCCGTCGGAGCTGGTGCCGGAGATGCCGGCGCCGCCGCAAGGAGTCACGGGATGAGCACGGGTCCGACGCCGCCGCTGAACGCCGATGGGCTGCCGCAGGGGACGCGGTTTGATCCGGAGTGGGAGGTGACGCCGCGGCAGGTGCGGGCGGCGATGGGGGCGCCCGACGGGGAGCGGCCGCTGCTGCTGGACTGCCGGCGGGCGGACGAGTGGCAGGTGGCGCGGATCGAGGGGGCGGTGCTGTTCCCGATGGACCAGATCGGGGGTCGGCTGGAGGAGATCGAGGAGGCCGCGGGGGGGAGGGATGCGCCGATCATCGTCTACTGCCATCACGGGCGGCGGTCGCTGCGGGTGACGGCGGGACTGCGGGAGGTGGGGTTCACGAATGTGAAGTCGATGGCGGGGGGAATCGATGTGTGGTCGATGGACGTCGATCCGGGGGTGGCGCGGTATTGAGTGGTTGAGGGGGGCGTGGAGAGGCACGGAGTGGTTGGGAAGGTCCGTGCGCCCTTGTTGCGTGCTTTGATGGGGGAGGTGTGGAGAGCGTGGGATCAGTTGAGGCGGGGAGGAGGGGGAGACACGGGTTGGCTCTCCCCGAAGCCCGTGCCACGGGGGAGGTTCGCGGCGAGGAGGGCGCCGGCGAGGGCGGCGGCGGCGATGGCCAGGATGAGCAGGGCGAGGCGGAGGCGCTTTTTTCGGCGCTGGCGCTGGCGGTGCGCCTGGAGGGCGGGGCCGGGGGCGAGGCGGTCGGCCGCGGCCTGGAGGGCCTCGATCATCGCTGGGAGGCGGTCGCCGAAGGCTTCGGCCATCGCCTCATCGGCGCGGTCGAGGTGGCGCTGGGTGGCGGTCTTCGAGCAGTCCATCGCCTTGGCGGCGGGCATGAGGTCGAGGCCGTCGATGCGGATGAGGAGGAAGGCCTCGAGCATCTGGCGGGGCATGCGGCCGGCCGCGGCGAGGAGGGTCTGGCCGGGCGGGGCGTCGGGGG
>JBIQJK010000246.1:0-2536 GCA_044507535.1 Planctomycetaceae bacterium
CACGGAGGTCACAGAGGGCCACAGAGGTCACAGAGGGGGAGCGGAGTGGATTGGCCCTGGGCCTTCGTGCGCGCATGAGCGGCCGGGCGCGAGACCGTGACTCGGCTCTTGGGCTGCCTTGCCGCCAAGTCTCCCTTCCCTGATCCCGGTCTTGCTCTGCGGCCTCTGTGGATCTCTGTGACCTCTGTGTTCCCGCCTTCTTTTCTTCTCTTTTCCGCGTCCCTCGTTTGTCCCGCCCCCCCCCCCCCGCGTTCTTCGCGGCTTTGCCTTCCTTTGCTCCGGCTCAGGGCCTGGGAGGCGGGTTGGTCGGGGCTTCGAGCTGGGCGGGGTCCTGGCGGTAGAAGGCGGCGAGCTGGGCGTAGAGGGCGGGGTGGCGGGCGCGGAGGGCGGCGGGGCGTTCGAAGAAGAACTCGGTGGCGACGGCGAAGAACTCGGCGGGGCTGGTGGCGGCGTATCCGCCCAGGAGTGTGGAACGGTCCCAGGCGAGGTCGATGCGGAGCTTCTCGAACTCGGCGCTGAAGACGCGGGCCCAGGTGGCGTAGAGGGAGCCTCGCTCCAGGAGGGGCGCGCCCTCGACGGAGCCGGACTCGCCGTCGAGCTGGTGGGCGAACTCGTGGAAGACGACGTTGGCGCCGTCGCGGGGGTCGGCGGCGCCGGCGCGGACGTCGTCCCAGGAGAGGACCACGGGGCCGGGGCCGCGGGTGGAGAGGACGCCGTGCCAGCTCTCGCCGAGGCGGACGCCGGTGGATTCGGTGACGATGCCGCCGGGGCCGACGGACTTGCCGGTGGCGAGGTAGCGGCGGGGGTAGACGAGGATGGACTTCAGGCCGGGGTAGTAGTCGGTGTCGCGGTGGAGGAGGAGGATGCAGGCCTGGGCGGCGATGGTGAGGCGGACCTCGTCGGTGATCTCCTGCCCCTGGAGGCCCTCGAAGCGCTTCTCGGCGAGGAAGACGGCGATGTGGCCCTCGAGCTCGGCGCGGTCGCGCGGGGGGAGGAGGCGGTAGTAGGGGACGCGGGACTCGAGGATGGACCGCCACTTTGGCGGGAAGGGGGCGGCCTTGATGCGGGCGCGTCGTCGTCGTCGGAGCCATCCGAACATGGGGTGGAGCCTCGTGCCGGGCCGGCGGCGGCGGTTTCCCTCCCCATCGATAGGCAGCGCGGCGCGGAGCCGGGGTCCGCGGCCGCTGCGGGGTGTGCAATCGGCGGGCCAATCGGGGGGCGGGGGGCGCTACGCGCCGCGGGGGGCGGCCAGGGCCGGGGAGGGCGTCTGGATCGCGGCGAGCGGGGCGGCGGCGGTGCGCCGATCGGCGGCGGAGCGGACGGGGGTGTAGCCGCCGGGGACGCCCTCGGGGGAGAGGACGATCTGCCAGACCTGGTAGCGGCGGGCGCGGAAGGCGCCGGCGGCGCTGAGGAGGTAGTAGCGCCAGAGGCGCTCGAAGCGGTCGCCGTAGCGGGGGCGGAGCCGCGGCCAGGCGCGCTGAAAGTTGGCGTGCCAGGCCATGAGCGTGGGGTCGTAGTGGACGCCGATGTTGTGGAGGTCCTCGACGTTGAAGAGGCCGTCGAGGGCGGCGCCGAGCTGGGCGAGGGAGGGGATGGCCAGGCCGGGAAAGATGCGGCGCTCGATCCACATGACCTCGGCGCGGTCGGGGGTGGGGAAGCTCTGCTTGGAGAAGAAGGCGTGGAGGAGGAAGAGGCCGCCGGGGCGGAGGCAGCGGCGGGCGATGCGCATCAAGGCGCGGTGGTTGCGGGGGCCGACGTGCTCGAACATGCCGATGGAGACGATGTGGTCGAAGGGCTCGTCGATCTCGCGGTAGTCGGCGAGGCGGATCTCGACGGGGAGGCCGCGGCAGCGCTCGCGGGCGAGGAGGAGCTGGTCGGAGGAGAGGGTGAGGCCGACGACGCGGGCGCCGTAGCGTTCGGCGGCGTAGGAGGCGAAGGAGCCCCAGCCGCAGCCGATGTCGAGGATGCGCTGGCCGGGGCGGAGGTGGAGCTTGCGGCAGACGAGCTCGAGCTTGCTTTCCTGGGCCTGGTCGAGGGTCTCGGTGGAGGGGTCGTCGTCCCAGAAGGCGCAGGAGTAGGTCATGCGGCGGTCGAGCATGGCCTCGAAGAGATCATTGCCGAGGTTGTAATGGCGCTCGATGCAGCGGCGGGCGGCGGGCCGGCGCTGGGGGTTGCGGAGGCGCTGGCGGGCGGCGTCGGCGAGGACGAGGGGGTGGCGGCGGAGGAGGCGGGGGAGGTCGGCCAGGAGGATGCGCTCGAAGAACTGGTCGAGGGCGGGGCACTCCCACCAGCCGTCGGCGTAGGCGTCGCCGAGCCCGACGAGGCCGCGGCGGACGGTGCGCTTCAGGAGCCGGTCGTCCTTGACGTCGATGTCCCAGGGCCGGTCGCCGCCGATGTGGACGTCGGCCTGGGCGAGGCCCTGGACGAGGAGGCGATCGAATCCGCCGCGGGTCATGAGCGCACGCTATCGCGGGCGAGGGCGGGCGTCAGCGGGCGGGGGAGGGGAGTGGTGCAGTTCCGTGGGAAGCGGGGGGGC
>JBIQJK010000080.1:0-17095 GCA_044507535.1 Planctomycetaceae bacterium
GCCCGCGAGTTGACCGGGCCGCCGAGCTACGCCTTCTGACGCGAGCGTAGCTTCGTGCCTCCGGCGGGCGGCAGCGGCGGCGGCGAATCCTCGTAGCGGACGCGGATCGTCGTCAGCCGGACGCGGCCGCAGGCGGGGCAGCCCGCGGGCTCGGGCGCCGGCCGCGGCGAGGGGTCGTACGGCGGCGGGGCGTCGGCGTCCCAGACGACGCGGCAGGCGGGCCGGCCCTCCCCGCCGCACGCGGGGCACAGCGCCCGCCGGCCGATGGGCCCCCGCTCCAGCCTGGTTACCCGCCCTTGCACGCTCATCTCCGCCCTCCCGGATGAGACGGGGGCGCCGGCCACGCCGCCCGCATCGCGGCCGCGACCGCCGGGTCCCCCCCGCCGCTCAGGATGATCCGCTTGAGCGTGCTGAGGCGCCCGCACGACACGCACCCCCGCGGCTCGCGCGCCGGACGCCCGTCGATCTCGAGCACCGTGCCGGGGCGCCCGCGGCCGCCGCAGGTCCGGCACGGGGCGTTCACCCCCGACCGCCGCTCCAGGGACCGAACCCGCCCGGCGAGCCTCATCGCCGCCCCCCCTTCTCCGCCGCGTCGGACTCGGCGCTGGCGGCCTCCAGGCTCTCCACCCGCCCGACGAGCTCGTCGAGCTCGATCCCCTCGCGGCCGCACCTGAGGATGCCCATGCAGGCGCTCGCCCGCACCGCCGGGGGCGTCTTGGGGTCGCTGGCGAGCTTGGCCAGCGTGGTGATCGCCATGGGGGCGAAGCGCTGGGCCAGGCTGACGCTGTGGCCGAAGCCCTCGCGCCGGGCCTCGCGGAAGGCCCGCTTGAAGGCCGGCTCGGCGAGCCAGCGGTAGAGCGTCCGCTCGTGGACCGAGCAGGCGGCCGCGGCGGCCTTGACGGTGGTGTGCTCCAGCAGCGCCGCCACCCCCTCCTGCTGCTTGGGGGGCAGCGCCGCCAGGGCGCCCGCGGGCTCCTCCCCCCCGGCCCCCCCACTGCTCCCGCCACGGGCGGCGCTGGCGCCACCGGTGTGCCCCGCCGCCGCGGCCGACTTGGGCGGGCGGCCCCGCCTAGCGGCCACAGCGCACCTCCCGCGGGAGGGCCGCCCGGCCACCAGGCCGGTGTACGAATTGGCCGCCGGGGGCGGCGGCAGATCCTCCGCTCATTCCTGAGCTTTGCCCTTGCTGCCGGGGCGTTCTCATGGCTCTATGTGCTGCACGAGGCGGGTGCCGGCAGCGCCCGCCCAAAACAGGAGCGCCCAAGCCATGAAGGTCACCAGGATCGAACTCGAGGGACGCCCGGGCCGCACGGCCCTGCTCAGGCCCGACCTGGCCGGGGTCTACGCCACCGTCGAGATCTACGCCCCCGCCGGAGTGGAACTGTTCGTCACCACCGCCCACGCCGAGGACCTGCGCTCGACCGCCGCGCTGCTGCACCGCCGCCTGGAGGGCTTCGAGGGCTCGGCCGGGGACCTGGCGGAGTACCTCGCCGCCCTGGAGCTGGTGGTGCCCCGCTAGCGGCCAGCGGGCCGCGACGCCCCCGGCGCGGGAGACCGCGCCGCCACGGGCCTTCGCCCCCCGCGTGGTGCGGCGGGGCTGCATTTGGACGAGGAGTTCACGATGAAGAAGGAAGACGTGAAGGTGGACGGAACGTACCTGGCGAAGGTCAGCGGCGGGGTCGTCCCCGTCCGCATCACCGCGGAGAAGTGGTCCGGCGACAAGCACGTCGGCTGGGTCGGGGTCAACACCCAGACCAACCGCAGCGTCCGCATCAAGAGCGCCCAGCGGCTGCGGGCGGAGGTCACCGGCGGCACGGCCGGCGCCGCGGCGACGATCGCCCACGGGGCCGAGGGCGCCGTCACCGCCACCGCCGGGTCCCCACGCCCGCCCTCGGGCACGGGGGCCAAGAAGGGCGGCAAGGGCGGCAAAGCGGGCGCGGCGGCGAGGGCCGGGGCGGCGGCGACGCCCGCGAAGCCCGCGAGGGAGCCCAAGCCGCCCAAGGAGCCCAAGCCGGCGAAGCCGAAGAAGGTCGGCGCCCTCGACGCCGCGGCGCTGGTGCTCGCCGAGGCGGGGACGCCGATGAAGGCCAAGGAGATGGTGGCGCTCATGGAGGCCAAGGGGCTGTGGACCAGCCCCGGGGGCAAGACACCGGAGGCCACGCTGTACGCCGCGATCATCCGCGAGATCGCCGCCAAGGGGAAGCAGGCCCGCTTCCGCAAGACCGAGCGCGGGACCTTCGTCGCCACCAGCCTGTAGAACCCGCCCCGGCATCACCCCTCCCCCACCCCCGCCGCATCGGCGGGGGTGTTCTCAGTCGTGAGGTCGGCCTCGGCGCCCTCGTCGTCCGCGGGCGCCGCCGCCAGCCCGGGCAGCTCCTTGCCGCCCGGGCCGTAGCGGCGGGCGGTCTTGCCGGTGTACTTCTCCCAGCGCCGGACCGCCACGTCCACGAAGACCGGCTCCAGCTCCATCGCGCAGCACCGCCGGCCGAGGCTCTCGGCCGCGATGAGCTGGCTGCCGCTGCCCGAGAACGGCTCGTAGCAGAGGTCCCCCGGCCTGGTGTGCTTGCGCATCGGCCGGGCGAAGATCTCCACCGGCTTCTGGGTCGGGTGCTCGTTGCCCACGATCCGGCTCTTGCCCTCCCAGTCGATCTCCCAGACCGAGTTGAACTCGTGGTCGGAGTCGTGCTCGGGCATGCTCCCCTGCCGCCATCCCATCATGCACGGCTCGTGACGGAAGTGCCAGAACACCCGCCCGAACACCGGGGTGGGCTTGACCCAGACGATCTGCTGGTGGTCGAGGATGCCCAGGCGCTCCCAGACCTCCGCGATCAGCCGCTGGCGCTTGTGGGCGTGCCAGCAGTACACCGCCGCGTGGGGCGCGAGGACGCGGAGGACGTTGGTGAACACGCCGGTGAAGAACGACTCCGCATCGGTGATCTCGACCTCCTTGTAGGTGGCGCTCCAGTCCTTGCCGCTGTCATCGGGGCGCTCGCCCGTGTAGTCCACGAGGTACGGGGGGTCGGTGGCGCACAGCGCCGCCCTCTGGCCGTCCAGGAGCCGATCGACGTCGCCGGGCCTGGTGGAGTCCCCGCAGAGCAGCCGGTGCCTCCCGAGGACCCAGAGGTCCCCCGGGCGGGTGAGCGCCACCTTCGGGGGCTCGGGGACATCGTCCGCGTCGGCGTTCCCGCCGGCCGGGCCGTCCGTGCCGGCGAGCAGCGCGTCGAGGTCCTCCGGGCTCCAGCCCAGGGCGCTCATGTCGAAGTCGGCGGCCTCGAGCTCGCGCAGCTCTTGCGGCAGCAGGTCCAGGTCCCACTCGGCGATGGTCGCGGTCTGGTTGTCGGCGATCCGGTACGCCCGGGCCTTGACCGGGTCGAGGTCCGCCACGTGCACCGGGACCTTCTTAAGGCCCAGGCTCTGCGCCGCCTTCCAGCGGGTGTGCCCGACGATGATCACCCCCTCGGCGTCCACCACGATCGGCTGGCGGAAGCCGAACTGCTCCAGGCTCCGGGCCACCGCCGCGACGGCGCCCTCGTTGAGCCTGGGGTTCTTCTCGTAGGGCCTGACCTTCTCCGTCGCCCGAAGCTCGATCTTCATCACCATGCTCCCCGCGCGCCCCTCAACCCTGTGCCGGCCGGCGCGCCGCGTCCGTGCACATGGAAGTGTACGGGCCGGGGAGCGAGGGACCAGCCGGATTCATGTCGTAACCCCTTGCTGGACACGACATTGCGTACGCGTGCGTGGGGGTGTCTACGAGCGCACGCAGGTGCGTACGAGCGCACCGGCGCCGCGGCCGGCGGGGGGCCGGGGCCGACATTTTCTGACGCCATTTCGGGCGGGCCGGCGCCTCAGCGCGGCCGCGGGCGAGCTACGGAACGGGATAGGGGCACATCTCAGTTCCTGCACATATAGACACGAGTGAGCATGCCTTAAACTGCTGCCTCCGCACCGCTGACGACATGACCGCACTCGGGACACCTTGACGTATTCAACCCCTGCATAGGATATGCGCAGCGCACGCATTGGCGCGATCGTTGTCTGATCATTGATCGACTAAACAGTCCAAGCTCCCACGATCCTAAGATCAGTATCACAACCACACATGCAATGCAGATGCACACCATCCATTCTACTCGTGTCACAAGTTCACTAGGGGTAGGCGTCTGACTATTTCCTGATCCGAGGGCCCACTCAGGGGTACCCCCGGTCCTCGAAAGGACCCACGGAACCCGTACGACTGGAAGCCGGTAGCCATAGGCAATCTCGCCGAACAGCACGGGTTGCGGTCGCCGTTCAAGTGTCTTTCGAACTTCAGAGCGACGCACAAACCAGGGTAGTTGTCCGACTTGACTGGGTGCTACTTCGACGTACTGAGTTTCTGGCGAATTTACGCGGAATTGAAAGCTAGATTGCGTTGCCAAGGCCACTTCCCGTTTATACGGGGTGCTGGAAGCAATCCAGGTAACGCCGAGGGAGGAATCGTAACATGCTTGTTGATCACCGGTCACGTCCAGACCGGACTGGTAGGCCGGCAGTCGAGCATCCGTCATCGCATCCCAGAGTGCCAATGAAAGATGTAGCCCTGCGACTGCGACGCCGATTACGATTGCTCCACTAACCCGAGCGACTCGCGACATGACTCTGGCCTCGCCTTGGTACGGACTTCGCCTCATCTCCCTTCGCGAGTGCATCCAATGACCATATTGAGCAAGTTCCGCCGCACTTCGGTTATCCGCTGACCGATCTGTTCAGCGCACTCACTTGCTGACTCTGGATCGACCGGCCACGTGGTTCCATCAATCCCTGTTGTCCCTTGGAAGCAGGAGTGAATGCTGAGGGTGAGGCAGTTAATCTCGTAGCTGTGAGGCCCAATCTCGTCACAAGCACTCCAGTTCTTGGGATCAAAATCTTCGCATGGTTGGAATCTATGCAGACGCTCGTGGTCACTTGCGCACATCGCTATCACACCGAGTCCTGTGACACCGTATCTTGCGAAGAGCTTGTTAGTACACAGGCATGAGATGGGCGTTCCATTTGTGCTGCAGGTAGTGCCGCCCGCTAGTTCGGGGTGATTGTCACACATCTTTTGGCACCAGGGTGCCTGATAGTCCTCCCATTCATAACCGGGCACATTGTGGGGTCGATCGGGGTTCGGACCAGGCAGCCTTGGGGCGGGCTTCCTCCAGTCCCAGATCGGCCGACATGGTACATAATCCATCGCGGGCGGTGGCGTCGTGCAGAGTGCGCCCGCACAGATAATCGGCGTAGTCTTGCTCCTTCCAACCGGTGACCCAATCGGTGTCCCGCACGTCCCGCCGCCGCACGCCGGCGGCCCGCTGCCGCTCCCCGAGCCCGGCCCGCCACCCGGTCCGAAGCCGCTACCGCTTCCTGTGCCTGATGATTTGCCGTTGGGGCCGTAGTTGATGCACGCCCTGCCTCCGCATAGCACTCGCTCGTCGGAAGTCAACGCGACATCGTTCCCCCAGAGCCCGTACGGATCCACCGCGATGACGGCCATGTTCTGCACGTACGCGTACAGGCTCATCCCGTCCACGTACCCCGCCGGATCGCGCCGCAGGAGCCGCCCTTGGTCCGCCCAGTAGTCCCGATTGCGCAGGTGGCACAGCGTCATCACCCCCGCCACCGCGGCCTCGTGCCGGTACCCGGCGTAGCCGACCCGGTTCGCGGTGCCGGTCTTGGTGAGCACCCCCCAGCCGAGCGTCGTCCCGGTGCCCCCGGCCGCGGTCACGTCGGCCGCGTCGACGTCGCCATCAAGGTCGATGTCCTTGCGAATGTCGTAGGTCCCGGTGATGTTCCCTTTGTCCGTGGCGTCGTAGTCCCCGTCGGAGTCGGTGTCCCCCGCCGGCATGCCGAACGGCACCCCGAAGACGGAGTACCGGGCCGACTCGATCAGACTTCCCGCCGAGGAGAGCACCGCGACTACGTCGGCGCGCTGGTTCTGGCAGTAGTACACCCGCTCCTCCAGCGTGCCGTCGCTGGCCGAGGCCGCGCCCGTGTTGGCGTCCCGCTCGCGGCAGATCACGGCGTCGATATAGGAGCTCCCGCCGAGCCCGTCCCGCCCGGCCGCGTGGTACACGAACTGCTGCTTCGGGTAGGTGTCGCTGGCCCGGTACACCCCGACCACCCGCCAGCGGTCGTCGTGCAGGGCGTGGAACCAGGTCCCCGCTGAGCCCTCCCGCCAGGAGATCCGCTGGTTGAGCCCGTTGTAGGCGTACTCCACCACCAGGGCGTTGCTGGAGCGGTCCCGGATCTCCTTGAGGCGGTAGAGCCCGTCGTAGACGTACGTGTAGCTCTTGCCGTCGTCGGTCAGGTTGCCCGGCTTGTCGTGCGCCAGCGTGTAGTTGACCGAGGCGTTGTTGTCCGTGTCGCGGGTCCTCAGCTCGTTGGCGAGGCTGAAGGTCTGGGCGTCCTGGAGCTCCCCCGAGTCGCTGTAGTCCAGGTCCCCGTTGCGGTCCCGCAGGTAGAGCAGGTGGTTGCCCGTCTGGCTCAGCGTCCAGGCCTCATCGGACTTGGGGATGGTGATGGCCCCGCCGCTGAGGTGGCCCACCCGGGCGCCGACGACGCGGTTGAGCTCGTCGATCTCGTACTTGACGTCCCACAGGCCGTCCCCCGTGCCGCCCCAGCCGGTCGTGTGGACGTGGTCCTGGGCGCTGGTGATGTTGGAGTTGGAGTCGTAGCCGAGCGTGACGCTGTAGAAGTCCTTGGGGCCGGTCCCCTTGTAGCTGGTCCAGCGGCTCTCGACCACCCGGCCCCACCGGTCGAGATCGGGGTACTTGTCCCCGCCTACGGCGTTCTCGGAGAGGTCTCTGCGGACGCTGGGCTGGGGCAGGTCCGTGCCCACCAGCGTGCCGACGCCCATGTACTGGTAGTCCGCCAGCGCGACCGCGAAGGCGCCCGTGCGGGGGGTGAACGACACGCGTCCCACGCGGCCGGCCTCGTTGTTGAAGCCGCCGCTGGGGACGGTGTAGGCGTAGCTGACCAGGCCGTGGCCGGAGTAGTTGACGCCCGCGCGGCGGAGCGCCTGGCGGCCGCCCGCCGGGGCGCTCTTGACCGTGTTGAACGAGACGTAGTACTGGTTGCCCCCGCCGGTGACGGCCGAGTCGCGGTCCTGCTCGCTCTTCTGGACCAGCCCCCAGCCGTCGTAGGTGTACTTGACCTCGTTGAGCACCGTCCCCAGGCCAATCCGCGAGGAGACGGTGACCAGGTCCGGATATCGGCGGCTGCATTCGATCGCGTTGATGGCTCCCAGCTCTCAATGATCCACTCGGCTTCGTTGTTGTACTTTCTGAACAAGCATCGGAATGATCCCGAAACAAAGAGGCACAAGCACAACGACAATTCGCCACGACAACTGCACATTCAGGAGCCGCAAGGCTATCACGGCAACGAAGAAGATCATCGCACCACTGAGTACCGCTAACGATCCAAGCGTGTCCTTGTTCATCGTGAGACTCCTGCCGATAGTAGGCCCACGTTGGCCGGCTGCACCGGCCATACCAGGGGGCATATCGGACGGATCTCCTGAAGCTCCATGGCGACCCTGATGACGAGCGACCTATTCATACGCGGGAACGTCAGGGCCACATCCTATACCACATTGCATTCGTAGGCCCAGCATGCAACCGCCGCAGAGACCAGGCGTAACGACTACGCATCGACCGCAAGTTACCAACGACCTACAACCTGACAAACAAGCCAACGTAGCCGCCGCGACGGTCGACCTTCCGCAAAGGCCGCCACATTCAGCCGCAAAATTCGCGGAGATGCAACTCGAAATGCACTGCTCACGTCGAGTTCCTGGGTTGGCGCAATGAACGCCGGCCCTAATTGCGGTTCGAATTTCCCATTCGACCTCACCCTTCCAGGTCACCTGCGCACGGCTGGCACACAAACGTGTTCCTGTCTCTACACACTTCCAATAGCACTCCGGTGACGATGCCAAACCGGGTCTATTACACACATTTTTGAAGTACTCTCTGCACATCTTTGGCAGATCAGGGTCATCCTCTTCGATCCACCTTGGCGGGTACAAACGGGGCGGCGATTTGGGGGGAACAGGCGGCGGCCCATCATCACAACCAACCGGGCTTGATCCAACCGGCGTGGTACACACACCGCCAGCACACACTATCGGACGGTCCCTGGAATTCCCCGGCGGTGGCAGCCCGATCGGCGTTCCGCACGTCCCCCCGCCGCAACTCGGCGGCCCGCTGCCGCTCCCCGAGCCCGGCCCGCCACCCGGTCCGAAGCCGCTACCGCTTCCTGTGCCTGATGATTTGCCGTTGGGGCCGTAGTTGATGCACGCCCTGCCTCCGCATAGCACTCGCTCGTCGGAAGTCAACGCGACATCGTTCCCCCAGAGCCCGTACGGATCCACCGCGATGACGGCCATGTTCTGCACGTACGCGTACAGGCTCATCCCGTCCACGTACCCCGCCGGATCGCGCCGCAGGAGCCGCCCTTGGTCCGCCCAGTAGTCCCGATTGCGCAGGTGGCACAGCGTCATCACCCCCGCCACCGCGGCCTCGTGCCGGTACCCGGCGTAGCCGACCCGGTTCGCGGTGCCGGTCTTGGTGAGCACCCCCCAGCCGAGCGTCGTCCCGGTGCCCCCGGCCGCGGTCACGTCGGCCGCGTCGACGTCGCCATCAAGGTCGATGTCCTTGCGAATGTCGTAGGTCCCGGTGATGTTCCCTTTGTCCGTGGCGTCGTAGTCCCCGTCGGAGTCGGTGTCCCCCGCCGGCATGCCGAACGGCACCCCGAAGACGGAGTACCGGGCCGACTCGATCAGACTTCCCGCCGAGGAGAGCACCGCGACTACGTCGGCGCGCTGGTTCTGGCAGTAGTACACCCGCTCCTCCAGCGTGCCGTCGCTGGCCGAGGCCGCGCCCGTGTTGGCGTCCCGCTCGCGGCAGATCACGGCGTCGATATAGGAGCTCCCGCCGAGCCCGTCCCGCCCGGCCGCGTGGTACACGAACTGCTGCTTCGGGTAGGTGTCGCTGGCCCGGTACACCCCGACCACCCGCCAGCGGTCGTCGTGCAGGGCGTGGAACCAGGTCCCCGCTGAGCCCTCCCGCCAGGAGATCCGCTGGTTGAGCCCGTTGTAGGCGTACTCCACCACCAGGGCGTTGCTGGAGCGGTCCCGGATCTCCTTGAGGCGGTAGAGCCCGTCGTAGACGTACGTGTAGCTCTTGCCGTCGTCGGTCAGGTTGCCCGGCTTGTCGTGCGCCAGCGTGTAGTTGACCGAGGCGTTGTTGTCCGTGTCGCGGGTCCTCAGCTCGTTGGCGAGGCTGAAGGTCTGGGCGTCCTGGAGCTCCCCCGAGTCGCTGTAGTCCAGGTCCCCGTTGCGGTCCCGCAGGTAGAGCAGGTGGTTGCCCGTCTGGCTCAGCGTCCAGGCCTCATCGGACTTGGGGATGGTGATGGCCCCGCCGCTGAGGTGGCCCACCCGGGCGCCGACGACGCGGTTGAGCTCGTCGATCTCGTACTTGACGTCCCACAGGCCGTCCCCCGTGCCGCCCCAGCCGGTCGTGTGGACGTGGTCCTGGGCGCTGGTGATGTTGGAGTTGGAGTCGTAGCCGAGCGTGACGCTGTAGAAGTCCTTGGGGCCGGTCCCCTTGTAGCTGGTCCAGCGGCTCTCGACCACCCGGCCCCACCGGTCGAGATCGGGGTACTTGTCCCCGCCTACGGCGTTCTCGGAGAGGTCTCTGCGGACGCTGGGCTGGGGCAGGTCCGTGCCCACCAGCGTGCCGACGCCCATGTACTGGTAGTCCGCCAGCGCGACCGCGAAGGCGCCCGTGCGGGGGGTGAACGACACGCGTCCCACGCGGCCGGCCTCGTTGTTGAAGCCGCCGCTGGGGACGGTGTAGGCGTAGCTGACCAGGCCGTGGCCGGAGTAGTTGACGCCCGCGCGGCGGAGCGCCTGGCGGCCGCCCGCCGGGGCGCTCTTGACGGTGCTGAACGAGACGAAGCGGTGGTTGCCCCCGCCGGTCACCGCCGAGTCGTGGTCCTGGTCGATCTTCTCGACCAGCCCCCAGCCGTCGTAGGTGTACCTCACCTGGTCCAGCACCGCCCCCTTGCCGACGACGGGGTCGTCGTACTGGCTGACCGTCTCGACAAAGCCGCGGCTGCCGAACTGGGTCTCGACGCGCCTGACCGTGGCGTCGAAGCCGCCGGCGATGGTCGTCAGCCGCAGCTGCGTCGCCCGTCCGGCCTGGTCGAAGTCCGTCTCGCGGACGTTGCCGGCCTGGTCCCTGGTGTAGATCACCTGGCCCTGGGCGTTGTAGCCGTAGAGGACCGCGTGGTCCCCCAGGGCCTCGCCGACCTCCACGTCGGGGTAGATCACCTGGCGGAGGAGGTTGTTGGCCGTGATCGTCGAGGGTCCCGGGCTATCGGCGGCGGTCACGCCGTAGACGTACTCGGTCACCTGGTCCTTGTCGTCCTCTGGGCTCTGTCGGTTGGCCCCCAGCGGCGGCACGCCGTCGGTGTCGTCGCCCTCGACGTCCGTCCACACGTGCGTCTGCAGGCCGTTGGCGTAGGCGTAGCGGACCGTGACGTCGTCGGTGGACTCGTCCCCGCTGCTGGGGACGCCGTCGATGTAGTTCCCGATCGTGGCGACCAGCCGCCCGGCCTGGTCGTACTCGTAGCGGGTCAGCCGCCCCTCGGGATCGGTGAGCGCCTCCTGGGCCCCCGCGGGGTTGTAGGCCCGGATCGTCACCAGCCTGCCGCTGTCCGAGGCGCTGGGGGCCGGGCCGAGCGTGTCGCGGTCTAGGTTGCTCCCGCCGTTGGTGCCGTAGGCCGCGGTGACGGTCGGCCGGTGGAACTGGTCGTACCACATGGCCGTGACGCTCGCCCGGCCCTTGATGCTCCCGCCGGTGTAGTCAACCAGGTTCAGGTCGGCGTCGGTGTCCAGGGCGCCCGTCGTGGTTGTGTCGTCGTGGTGGCGGGCGATGGTCACCTGCATGAGGGCCAGGCCGGAGCCAGCGCCGAAGTAGGTCTGGTGCTCCTCGAGGACGATGTCCCCCGCGACGTCGCCGGCGTGCTCGTAGAGGGTGTCGTCGCAGCTGGCCAGGACGAACGTCCGCACCGGCCGCCCCAGCAGGTCGTACTGGTGCTTGGTCAGCTCCTGACCGTCGGTCCGCAGCAGCCGGCCGGCCCGGTCGAACCAGCTCCGGTCCTCCAGGAAGTCGACGTCCGAGCCGTTGACCGGGTCGATCTTGTGGCGGGTGGTTTTCCACACCTGGCCGCGCTCGTCGAAGTAGGTCCGCGACAGGGCCACGCGGTTGGTCGCCAGCGTCAGCGGGTCGCTCGCGGCGCTCAGGCCGGTGTCGGAGCGGTACAGGGCCATGGCCGTCCGGCGGCCGCGGTTGTCGTACCTGACCACCGCGTGCGGCGGTGCGCCGATGTCGATCGTGACTACGGCGCGGCCGCGGTAGTCGCGCGTGTACACCGTCTCGCGGGCGCCGATGCTGCCGCCCTGCACGAAGGCGGTCTGGGCCGTGATCCAGCCGTTGCCGCCGGAGTGGCCGCCGTCGTACTCGACCTCCTCAATTTTGACCATGTTGTCGGTGCCGCCGCCGGCTGGGAACGAGCTGTCGTCGGTCCCGACCCACGTCTCGGACCGCCTCCCGTAGGCGTCGTACACGTACCGGGTGATCGTCCCGGTGGGGTCGGTCTGCCCGGCTACGCGGCCCATCTCGTCGTAGAGGTACGTCGTCTCGTCAAAGTAGTCTGGGTCGTCCGTATCGCTAGGGTCAGGGATGGTGTGGTACCGTCGGGTCCACTCCAACTGCCCGCCCGCCGGGGAGTACCCGCTGAGCGTCGCCCGCTCGATCGTCCCGACGCCGCTGCTGAGGATGGCGAACGGGCTGTCCGATGGCAGCGAGTGCTCGACGACCTCCATCCACTTCGGAAGCGCCCTGGTGGTCCCCACGCCGCCGCCGATCACAAGGCACCCCTCCTGGTCCCCGCCGGCCCCGTAGGGATAGGCAAAGGCCGGGAAGTAGGTCATCCCATTTGGCTTGTCGAAGTACGGGGCGTAGAACGTCACCGCCCGCTGATCGATCATCCGGTTGTACGCCCACGCCTCGTGCCGCTGGTCGGTGGCGGCGGCCTGGGCGTGCATGGTGCGGAGGGTGATCCGCCCCTGGTGGTCGTGCTCCATCTCCGTGCGGTCGCGGAACCGGACCGCCGGGGTCTGCGTCTCGCTGATCCCCCAGGTGCCGCTGGGGTCGTCCCCGGCGGCGAAGTCCGTCGCGTGGCCCAGCTGGGCGTCCTGGATGATGGTCACCAGCTGCCCGTTGCTGAAGGCGGTGTAGGTGAACACGTCGTCCGCGGCGCGGCGGAAGGCGACGGTCCCGTCCTGGCGCAGGTAGGTGGCCGTGGTGGTCGCCGTGCCCGAGCCGTTGTTGGCCGAGGTCACCGCCGGCGCCGTCACCACGATCTCCTTGGGCACCACCTTATCCATCCACATCGTGTAGTCCGTGGTCGTCTCGTCGTACTCAGGTGTTGGCGAGCCCGCCTCCTCGCCGGAGACCTTGTAGAGGCGCTGGGAGTTGACCAGCGGCCGTATTAGCGTGGCGCTGCCAACGGTCACCGCCGCGGTGGTGTAGCCGGTCCTGCTGTCGGGATAGGCCGTTCCGGATCCGCCCCTGGCGTGCTGGCGGTACTCGATGAACCCCTCCAGGTCGTTCGGAGAGGCGATCCGGCTGAAGACGGTGACCAGCCCGTCGCCCGCCAGGACCGTCGTCGAGCCGTCGCTGTGGTCGTAGCTGTCGTTGGCCGCGGGGCTGTACACGTGCGTCACCCGCCCGCCCGCGTCGCGCACCACGTCGGTGACCCAGCGCTGCGTGTAGACCGCCGGCGTCGGCGCCGGGTCGTCGTCGGTCACCACGTGGCCCAGCGCCTGGCCGACTTCGTCGTGGTAGAAGGTCTCCCAGGTCCCGTCGGGCCGCTCGACCTCGGCCCGCGTCGCCCAGCCGGTGTCGTAGGCGGCGTCGCCGATGTAGTCGGCCTGGTAGCCGCTCACCTCGCCGTAGCGGAGGGCGTACCGGCCGCTGGGGTTGCCGGAGCAGCCGCACTGGCCGTCCCCCCAGAACGAGGCGACGCGGCGGTCCGAGCCCGAGACGTACTCGAGGTAGGCCGAGGCGTAGGGCTTGAGGGCCTCGTCCGCAGCGCCGAAATGGCTGTTGTTGAAGTCCTCGTCCGTCCAGTCGAAGCCCCGCACCCCCTCGGCGTCCACCACCATCTTCAGCTGGTGGGGGCTGCCGCGGCGGCCGTCGCTGTTGTCGAAGGCGTCGTCGTAGTAGCGGTAGTACTGCTTGCGCTCGAGCAGCGCCGCCGAGGACAGCGGCGTGACACGGGTGACCTGCTTGAGGTCGCCAGTCTTGCCCTTGCCGGCCTCGTCGCTTGAGTAGTACTCGTACTGGACCTTGGCGACGATCCGCTCCCCGCCGCAGGAGAGCCACTCCTGCGCGTCGGGATCCAGCAGGACTTCGACAAGCACCTCCGTCAGCCGCGGGGAGCCGCCCACGGCGGCGTAGCTGTAGCAGTACCGCCTCCCCGCGGCGTCCCACGCCAGGGCGATCGTCCCATCGACGTTGTAGCCGTTGGCGACCGCGTTCGCGGCCGAGCCCGCGTCGCCCTCCGCGCCCACGTGCGCCACGTTGCCCGCGGCGTCCTCGATCTTCCAGATCTGCCAGTCGGCCCGGTGCCCCGCGGTGTTGCCCCCGAAGAAGTGGGTCCTGGTCCCGCGCTGGTCGTAGTAGACGTACGTGTCCGGCGAGCCCTCGACGTGCTGGATCAGCCCGGCGGCGCCGTTGACGCCGCGGAACTCGTTGGCCCCCTCGGTCTCGCGCACGAACTCCAGGTACCCGGGCCCGTACACCAGCACGAGCAGGTCGCCGGCGCTCTCGGCCACCTGCTCGTCGGCGTCCACGAACACGAGCTCGGGCTGGGAGAGCTGGAACCAGTTGGCCCCCTGCGGGGCGCCGGCGCTGTCGTGGTGGCTCCCGCCGGCCCGCTGCGCCGCGTCGTAGCTGCGGCCGATGGCCCAGCGGGCCATCCCGGGCTGGGGCAGGGAGATGTCGATCTCGAAGACCCGGTAGGCGCCCGCGGCCAGGTCGATCGGCCCGAGGGACCGGCCCGCCCTGGCGGGCTCGAACGGGTTGGCCGCCAGCGCCCAGCCGTGCGCCGAGGGCGCGACCTGGGTGCCGTCGATGCCCACGCCGCGCTGCAGGAAGGCCGGGCTGAGGCCCTGCACGCGCGTCGGGCCGGCGGGGTACTGCGTCAGCGAGCCGCCGTGCAGCTCCAGAATGGGGCCCGCCGAGAGGGCGGACGCCGGGAGCAGCGCAGCCAGGGCGAGCACGGCGAGCGGCCCGCTGGGGAGCAGGCGGGGACGGCGGGCGGCGGGCGATGGTGCAGGGCTCATCGGGCGGGGCCTCCAAGGGCTGCGGCCACGCCCGAGCTCTGCGGACGCGGCGCCGATCGGTGTGTGCTGGTCGTGGTAAGCACCGAGCCGGGAGCATGCCGCGCCCGGGCAGGGCCTGTCAACCCCTCCCCGTCCGGTTCGGGATAACTGTCACCACAGAATCGTGGAATGGCCTGATATCCGGGCGACGTCCGGTGCTTTTCGCACACCGGTGTGCGGCGGCCGCCGCGCCGGTGTGGATATCTCCCCCTGCCCCTGGACACGCGGCGCCGGCCGTGGTCTACTTGCCGCCGCGGGGCCTGAGGCCGCGAGCGGCGGCCGCCCCGAGTGAGGAGCACACCACGATGAGCAGCAAGCGAAGGTCCCGCGGCGGGCACGTCCTGACCATCGGCCTCGCCGCCGCCGCCCTGGCGGCGACGACGGTCGCGGTCACCGTGAGCATCCCCTTCTCGACGAGCGCGATGGTCGAGCCCGCGACCGCCGACGAGCTGCGGGTCCTGCTGACCCAGCTGGGGATCGAGCCCGAGGCGGCGGCCGCCGCCGGCCTCAGCCCCCAGCAGGTGAGCGCCGCCGTCGCGGCCCTCCGCGACCACCTCGATGGCGCGATCGGGCCGCTGCGCGACGCGGAGAGTGCCCTCGCCGCGGCCCGGCGGGACCGCGACGCGCTGGCCCGGCTTGTCCGGTCCGGGACCGCCACGCCCGAGCAGCAGGCGCTGCTGGCGCAGGCCGAGTCCGCCCTGGCCGCGGCGGAGAGCGGCTACCAGGCCCGGATCGGCGCCGCCCGAGCGGCGGCGACGGAGGGCCTGAGCGAGCCCCAGCGCACCGCGCTGGAGCGCATCCGCTCCGGCCGCGCCCGCGAGCTGCCGGTCCAGTACCTCCTCACGGAGCGGACGGACGGGGAGTGGGTGGCGCTGCGGGACGCGCTGTCGGGCCGCAAGACGGCCCAGCGGTACGGCGAGGAGCTCGCGCACGAGGCGGCCCAGGTGCTGCTGGCGGCCGACTCCGAGCCCGCGACCGCGCTGGCCAGCGCCAATCTTCAGATCGGCCTCGCCGAGGTCCGATCGGCCTTCGAGGCGGCCCTGGCCCCGTAATCGGCCCGGTGTCCGGCCAGCTCGTTGTCCTCGGTGGGCCCTTGGCGCTGCCACCCTGGGGATTTGTGGATTGGGAGCCTAACTTGACCCTCGCGCCGCCACCGGGCTGGAGCGCGGGCGAGCCCCGGATCAACACCTCCGGCGGGATCACCCGCGTGACGCTGCTGCTCCGCGCGGGTCCGGATGCGGGCGGGACCGCCGGCGCAGGGGAGGGCCCGCGATGACCTCGCGTCCGCTGCTGGCCCTCTGGCTGCTGGTGCTCGCCCTCTCGGGCGCTGCGCTGGCGCTGACCGCGCCCGCGGCGTCCAGGGCGCACCGGCGACTCCAGGGCGAGCTGGCCCGCCTGGCCACCGCCAGGGCGCAGGCGGCGGAGATCGCCCTGCTGCGCGGGGACACGCCGGAGTGGACCCGCCGGCCCCCGCCGGGATCGGGCCTGGCCGAACGCGTCAGCGGCGCGCTCGCCGCCGCGGGCCTGCCCGCCTCGGCCCTGGCGAGCCTCTCCCCGGCCGCGGAAACCGACGTCGGCGGCGGCGGCGGGCTGCGGGCCCGCCGCCGCCGGGCCGTGGTGACCCTCAGCGGCGTGACCCTGCCGCAGGTCGGCGGCTTCCTCGCGGCCTGGCGCGGGCTGGAGCCGGCGTGGACCGTCGCGGGCGTGGACCTCACCCAGGACAACGCGCACCGGCCCCCCGCAGGCGGCGGGGACCTGCCCCTGCGGGCGAGCATCGCCCTCGAGGCCCTGTACGTGGACGAGCACAGCAGCGGAGCATCACGACGATGACGATCAAGACGACGGCGACGACCGGGCCGGTCACCCTTGCCCTGCTGCTGCTGCTCGCGGCGGTCGCCGCGGCGGCAATGCTCACCGGCTGCGGCGCCGCCCCCTCGGCCCGCCGCAGTAGCGGCCCCTACGCCCCGCTGAGCGAGGCCGGCCGCAACAGCGACCTGGCCCGCGGGCTCACCCAGCAGGCCGCGGAGGTGATGGACTCGGACCCGCAGAGGGCCGAGGCCCTGCTCCGCGAAGCGCTTGGGGCGGACCTGTACCACGGCCCGGCGCACAACAACCTCGGCGTGCTGCTGCTGGCCCGCGGCGAGCTCTACGCCGCGGCCGGGGAGTTCGAGTGGGCCCGCAAGCTCATGCCCGGCCACCCCGACCCGCGGATGAACCTGGCCCTGACCCTGGAGCGCGCCGGGAGGATCGACGAGGCGATCGCCGCCTACCGCACCGCCCTGGAGGTCTACCCCGGCCACATCGCCTCCATGCAGGCCCTGGCCAGCGTCCAGCTCCGCCACGGCCGGGCCGACGACGCGACCGCGGGGCTGCTCGAGGAGATCGCGCTGCGCGGCGAGGACGAGCAGTGGCGGGACTGGGCCAGGAGGCACGCGATCCGGATGGAGAGCCGGCCCTAGGGACCCGATGAGCGACGCCTGCCGAACTGCCCCGGAGCCACCTGTTCAGGGTGGCCAGAGCGTCGCTCGGGCGAGTTGCGTCGGATTTTGCGGCGCGCATTTTCAGAACGGCCGGTTTTCCCGAGGGTTTCCGCGATTGTTCAGACCCCCATGGGGTCAC
>JBIQJK010000081.1:0-17009 GCA_044507535.1 Planctomycetaceae bacterium
GTGACCCCATGGGGGTCTGAACAATCGCGGAAACCCTCGGGAAAACCGGCCGTTCCGAGAACGCGCGCCGTAAAATCCGACGCAAACTCGAGATTGGCCGCGGGGACCACCCCGAACGGGTGGCCTGAGAGATGACCAGAACGGCTCTTCACGCGTGCCGAGGCGCTTCTTGGGCTCACGGTGGAGCCCGTCGGCGCAGCGCGAGCGCCCGCACGCCGCGGCGGTCGCGGAGGGTGACCTCCTCGGCGGTGACCGACTCGACGGTGCGGGGGCCGACGCTCTGGCCCTCGGCCAGCGCCAGCAGCGCGTCCTGGTCGGGGTCGTAGACCAGGGCGCGGTAGGTGCCGTCCCCCTCGCGGACGATCGCCAGCAGCTGGAGCTTCAGCGGCGGCGGGGGCGGGGGCTCGGGCTCCCTGGCCGCGACCACCGGCGCGGGGGGCGGCGGCGGTGGGGCCGGGCTGCAGCAAACGACATGCTCCATCAGCGAAAGCTCCCGCGCGGGCGCGTTCGGCACCAGGATGACTTCAGCTAACGCAAAAGCGCCCGATGTCGCTGGCCTGGAGCGATCTACGCTCTGGCCGTAGCTCGCCTGGCCACGAGATCGTGGAGAAAATCGTGGTTGCCCACATCTGGACAACTGCGTCTTTGGCATCAGAGCACGCATGATGAGGGTCGGAATGCTGGATTGAGATACCTGTCGCACATCGGTGAGTGATCGACAAGATGTACTTGCAGCCCGACCAAGGTTTCGGTTAATCTTCCCCCCGATCGTGTCCGCACACCTGATCGTGGCGGGCGCGTACATCCCTGGAATGCCCTCCGGGGAGGTAATCGGCTGCTCCCGCGCGGTGCAGTGGCTGGCTTCGTGCCACATCTGGAGGACCTCTGACATGACCACCCTGCCGCACCACTCCAGCCTCGGGTGGTTTCGCCGAGCGGCCGCAGCGCTGGCCATAGCCGCGGCGGCAGCCCCGGTTCCTGCTGATCCTCCGCCACCGCCGACCTGCGATGATCCTGTGCTGCCCCACGCGGTCCCGCCCGCATCGTGCGAGGGCGTCTCCCAGGTTGAGTTTGTGCAGCAGGACCCTCTGCGCCCGGAGCTCGCGCCCCACTTCCGCTGGGCGACCCTGCCGGGCTCGGCGTGCTGGTACAACCTCACCTCAAACTACGGAACTCCCGGCCTTGTGGAGCTGGGCGGGTTCGTCGTTCCGGTTCGCGATGGTGTGCCGCTGGATGAGCTCGACTCCAAGGGACTTCGGCTCGGCATCAATCTGGCCAGCAACCCGTCACCGGGCGATTTCCTCGATCCGGCACCGACGCTCGGTGAGAGCTCGATCTGCCTGCTGCCCCCCGGCGCGGGGTCCTCGCCGACCGCATGGCAGGGCGTAGGCCGCCCGACGCTCGACGGTGCCGTCGACCTCATCACCGGCCTGCCGCTCGTGAAGGTCACCGACCTCGAGCTCCCGTTTGACGGGGCCACGTTCCGCCTGACCCGGACCCGCTCGGGAGAGCACAGCTGGAACAGCCACCTTCATGAGCACCTATGGACTCCCTCCACCTCCGACCACTGGTGGGACTGGACGGGCCAGGGATGGATGGTGGGGGAGAACCCGATCCTTCTCTTGGACTCGGCGCTGCCTGATGTCACCGGGAACAACCCGCGCACGTGCAGGCTGGTGCTCGATGCCCACCGCTCCATCCCCTTCCAGCAGATCGAGAGCACCGGCGAGTACGAGGCCCCCCCGCGGTTCCGCGCTCGAATCCGGCACAACGGCGACTGGGGGGTGCTGGCCGGCGGTGCGTACGGCTGGGTCCACCGGCCCACGCAGTACGAGGTGTACCTCTACGGCGATCAGCTCAAGTACACCTTCGTCGCGATCTGGGAGGACCTCCCGAAGAACCGCTGGAACAAGCACTACCTCGATCCGGTGCAATACCCGGACAATCCCACCTGGGCGACGTCTACGATCCACGACCGCCCGCTTCTGTCGAACCAGTTCCATGAGGCGAACCCAGGCGATCTCCGGGAGACCCACTCCCCGTGGGGACAGCACCTCAATCCCGGCTTTGGGCTTCCGTACTACGCGATCTGCGTACGCATCGAGGACGCGTTCGGTCACCGCGTCGAGATCGGGCACTGCGACTCCCGTCGGGCCGCGCTGGACGACCCCGCGACGACCGATTGCGTTGAGTGCCGCCAGGAGTGCCTCGCCAAGGGACAGATCAAGCACGTCAAGCTCCAGTCTCGCACCAGTACCGGTTGGGAGACCCACTGGACGCTGCTCTACGCGCACCGTCTCTTTGGCTTTGACCGCTGGGACGCCCTGCACGGCCCGGCTGGCCTCGAGGACGGATTTGTGCGCACGCTCTACCCCGAACTGACAACAACGCCGGGGTACGAGGAAATCTACTCCATGTTCGGGACCGTCGCGATCGATCGCATCTACGTCTACCAGGGAGAGATCAGCGGGGCCTTGCTCGAGCCCGCCTGCCTGAAGATCCCGCACCTGGACGCCCCCGGGCTCGACGGCGGCATCGAGCCGCTCGAGGCGTACAACGCGTCGGCTGGCCCCGATGCTCTCCGGACCAACTGGCTCTACCAGGTCCGCTACCACTACGACTTCGACACCTACTACACGGAGACCATCGATCGTCCCCTGCCCCCTCCGATGCTGCTCAAGACCTCCGTGCGGACCCGCGCCGAGGCGGACGTGCAGTCGGACCCGCCGACAAGCTCCCAACCCGAGGCCGTGCGGAACACGGTCTTTCATTACACTCAGATCTCCAACCCGGAGCACGTGCTCCCGTGGCTCGAGGCCGTGTTCCTCGACGAGGATATCGGCCGGCTCCTGGAGTTTCGCGCGACGCTCGGCCTTCCGGCAGCGTTCGATCTGACGACGCTCGCCACGCGCCGCATCGACGGCATGTACCCAGAGGACTGGGCGAAGGTGCAGAGGTTCGCTTCGCTTGCACTGGGCCCGACCCCCTACCTGTCGTGGGTAGACTCCGCGACCCCGGAGTACCCGCCCTC
The DNA here is from genome assembly GCA_044507535.1 of Planctomycetaceae bacterium. GTDB lineage: Bacteria > Planctomycetota > Phycisphaerae > Phycisphaerales > UBA1924 > CALAFV01. Next base: position 3,032 of record JBIQJK010000081.1, read on the forward strand.
CGGGAGCATGCTCTCCGAGGGCTATGTGCGCAACATGCAGGCGGATCGCCTCGGCAACGGCGGCGATGGCAGCACCGTCGGCGTCGCCAGCATCCGCGACGCGTCCGGCGCGGTCCGGAGCTACCGGATCCACCGCCTCGTGGTCTACCCGGACCCGCTCGACTATCCGGGAGGGCACCCCTTCGAGCCGAACCTGTCGAACTACGAGGCGGTGAAGCGCCCGATGCGCAGCATCTTCGCTCACCCCTTCATGTGGAACGGCTACGGGCACCCTGCCCGCAGCTGGGACTACTCGACAGTCACCTCCCCGAAGGCGGTCAACTGGGCAGAGGCGAGATGGATCGCCATCATCGACGAGTTCACCGACCGCGAGCAGATGCTCTCGCCCTACTCGAGCTACGACGCCCAGACGACGACCAGGCCCGGCCAGCTTAGCCGCCGTGTCGTCGAGATGAACCCAATCGGGTACATCATGCGCGACCGCAAGTGGGAGTACACCGACGCTGGGGTTGTCACCTCCGGCGGGGGACTCGGCGAGCAGTACATCTACACCACCGTCGAGGAGTACTTTGCCGGGACGCCGTATGCGCTGCCGCTTCACCCCCTGGAAGACGAGGATCCATCGAACGATCAGGACCCGGATCCGGTGGCACGCCTACGTCGGGAACTGCTGCTCAAGGAGCACCGCTCGGTCGGCTGGTCGGTCAACGACCAGACCCCCGAGCCGCCCGAGGCGTACACGGAAGGTCTCATCAGCTTCTACACGTATGACATCTCAGGCGACAGCGGCACTCCATGGGAAGAGCGGCACATCCGGACCATCGCGGAGGGGATCAAGAAGGGCAAGACCGGCACCGAGCTGTTCACCCGTCAGGTGTTCTTCGACGCCATCGTTCCCACGCAGGAGGTCTGCGTGCTGGAGTTCCTGGAGCCGCGGACGACGCTCGAGACCGCGGCCCCCGCGGTCGGACCACGGGCCGGCTCGCTCGGCCCGCCGCCGTGGAGGGCGACGCACACGCTCACTATCAGAGAGGACGATCCCTTGCTCCCGCCGGAGGAAGACCCCGTGGTGGGGCGGATGGTCGTGGGGCCGCCCAGGCAGCCGCGGCCCGACTCGGACTGGTACTTCCCGGTGGAGCGAGAGTTCTACGTCAACGGCAATCCCGTGTGGTCGGCCACGGGGCTGGTGAGCGATCCGCTGCTGCCCTACACGGCCGGCAACACCGATCCCCTGGCATCGCTCACCTTCACCTATTACCAGCGTGACGGGCTCGGCCGGAGCGAGTATACCGTCATCGACGCGATCCCGGGCACGTTCTACGGCCCGGAGGGGCCGACGCCGGGGCAGGTGCTCGTGCCGGCCTTCCCTGACACCCAGTGGCAGCGCATCCCGGCCGCCGCGAGCCCGTCCACGCACGAGCCGTACATCACGCACTTCCGCTACGACGGCATCAATCTGTCCGACGTGTTCTATCCCAACGGCCGACGCTGGGCGCGACGCTGGATTCCGGTCGATCACGATAACGACAACGCCACGCCGGAGCGGGCGAGGGAGTTCATCTTTAACGATCTTGAGGAGGTGGCGAACTCGGGCTACACTCTCTTCACGGCCCTGTCCCCCGGCGAGGTTAAGGACTACGCGCGGCGCGAGCCGAACGGGCAGCCCCTGCTCACCAGGCGCGTCGAGTTTACCGAGCAGATCGACCTGAACCTGAACCCGGCGGACCCGCCGGAGTTCGACGTGCTGTGGGGAGTCCAGTTGGCGCTCGACGCCAACGGCCGCGTCCAGCGCGCCGACCTGCTCGAGCCCAACCATCTTGGCGCCCTGCTCCCGGTCGGCTCTACCGCATACAACGACCTCGGCGAGGTCATCCGCGAGGAGGAACTCGACGGGACCGTCACTCGCCGTACCCGGAACTCGCTGGGGCAGTTCCTGCGGACCTACATCGGGACCGACGATTCGGACTGGGATCTCACCCCGCCTGGACCGAACAACATGGTGCTGGTGGAGCGGACCGAGTACGGCGGTGGCGTTAGGGACGCCTGGCTGCCAACCGTCCAGCGCAGGTACATGAGCAATCCCTCGTGGGCGTCGCAGGATTACTACGGCACGCCCCCGAGCTCGGACACGGACGGGTACGCGACGGTTATCGGCTACGACTGGCGGATGCGGCCGGTGCGCGCCGATTCCTACGCCAAAGGCGACCCGGCGTCCGCAGCCCGGCTCTCAACGACGCTGACGTTCCTCGATCATGCCGACCGGACGCGGATCATGGCGACCTACGGCTCCGGGGCCCCCGCTGCCTTCCCCGCCGGCATCGAGCCCACCATGCTGGAGGCCCTTGATCCGATCCCAACGGCGAGGGAGCTCTTCGACGCCTCGCCACGGCCGGTGTCACTCGTGGAGATGATCTACGGGCCCGATGGGACCATGGTGGAGCGCCGCACGTACGACATGGCCTGGGTCCCGCCGGTTGGTGACCCGAACGCGCTCCCAGCCTACCTCGCCGAGCGGCAGCACACCGGCCACGGCGGCAAGGAGGTCTACTCGCAGCGACCCGGACAGCCGCTGCGGATCACCCGGCTCGACAGCCTCGGCCGGATGATGGAGTCCGCCTCCATCCTCCCGGATGCGACCGGCGAGTACGAGCTCACGCGGACCGACTACATCTACGACGCCGACGGCAACGTCGTCGAGACCCTGCGCTGGGAGCGGGTGCTCGACGACAGCGTCGAGCGGCTCTCGACCGCCAACGCCGTCCGCTCCAGGACCGTCAACTGGTACGACGTTCAGAAACGCCTCATCGCCACGGCGGAGCTCGGGACCGAGCTCGACGGCGGCTACGTGGCGGGAGCAGCTGCCGACCCGTTCACGCGCGGCGCCGCGCCGACATGGACCGAGGGCGGCGGCGGAGAGATCGTCATCGTCTGGCCCGGCGGATCCGCTCCGCCAGCGGGATCGCCTGTTCGGATCTACGAGTACGACGGCCGCGGCAACCAGGTCCGGACCATCGAGCCCACCGGCGGGCCCGGGAAGTACCTCGCCACCGAGTTCGAGTACACCCCGACGGGCCGGTTGACCAAGAAGACCGAGAACTCGGAGGACGCCAATCCCAACCTCCACAAGAGCACGCTCTACAGCCACCAGTACGGGCGGCTGATCTCGATCGAGGCCGCCAGCACCAAGGTGCCGCTGGCGGGCAAGCCGCAGGAGACCAAGGTCGTCTATGGCGCCGAGATCGTCGACGCAGGCTTCAGCGTCGTCTCGCTGAACAACGGGCTCGTCGGCAAGGTCCGCTTCCCGGACGAGACGACGGGCGAGCCCTCCGCGGCGGACGACGTCATGTCCATCCGCTACAACTTCGCCGGCCAGGTCGCCGAGCGCACCGACGCCAGGGGGGTGACGTTCCGCTACGAGTACGACGCGCTCGGCCGCCTCTCATCCGTCGAGGTCGGGCACTACTCCGGCGGGAGCTTCCTGCCCATCTACCCGTCCTCGATGAAGCCCGCAAGCGGCGCTCCCGTGGACCGTATCGGCTTCGTCCAGTACGCCTACACCAGCGCCGGCCATCTCTACACCGTGACGACCTACGGCAAGCGCGGCGACGGCGTCATCATCACCCTCAACCGCTTCGACACCGACGCCCGCGGGAACCTCTACCGCGAGTGGCAGTCCTACGGCGAGACGGTCAACGCCTACACGCCCAAGATCGTGTACAACTGGGCCTACGAGCCCACGGGCGCCTCGCCCGAGCAGCCCGGGCACCTGCGCCTGGCCTCCATGATCTACCCGGCCCACTCGGGCGCCGCCTCCCGCACCGTGTCGATGTCCTACGGGACAACCGGATCGGCCGACGAGCGGCTCTCACGCCTGGCGGCGATCACGACCAACCTGGGCGTCGCCCCCACGATCGCCCAGTTCAGCTACGTCGGCACCAGCCGCCGGGAGAGCCTCTGGCTCGCCGGCGGGGGCAGCACCGGCATCTACCAGAGCCTGCGCCTGGGGAACGAGGTGGGCCTGCTGGCCCTGGACACCTTCGGCCGGCTGCGGGACCTGCACTACCGCGACGGCAGCGGCGGCACGCTCTACCGCGCCGAGTACGGCTACGACCACGCGGGCAACCGGCTTCGGGCGCTGCTGACGATGGCGAGCGTCAATGGCAGCTCCCGCTCCAACACCGACTCGCAGCTGAACACCTACGACAACCTCGGCCGGCTCATCGGCACCGATGTGGGCGCCCTGGTGCAGGACCCGTATTCGCACGAGTGGAGCATCGACCCCAACGCCCGCAAGCGGACCGACTCCTGGCGTCTGGACCTGCTGGGCAACTGGGTCGGCGGTGCCGCGGCGGGGATCACCGGCCCGCCGGCTCCGCTGCCCGACGCGGGGCGTCTGACGGTGCTACCCGGCGGGGCCGCCTCCGGCATCACGCACGCGGTCAACGCCACCAACGAGATCACCGGCATCACGCTCGACACCATCAACGGCGCCGGCGGCACGCCCGGCCAGCAGCAGGTCGAGACCCGCTACGACGCGGCGGGGAACCTGATCTTCGACGGCGAGTACTTCTACCAGTACGACGCCTGGAACAGGCTGGTGCAGGTCAACGAGGCCAGCCTGAATGGCAGCGGCGAGATCGTCGCCGGGGCGCTGCTCAAGCACCACACCTACGACGGGCTGGGGCGGCTGGCCCGCACCCAGAGCCCCTGGCCGGACCCGCAGACGGCCGCCAGCGGCGAGGTGCGCTCGGAGCGGTTCTACTACGACGGGATCCGGCGGATCCAGGAGGTGGTCTCCGACCCGGTGAAGGTGCTCAACCTGGCCCTGGGCTCGGAGGACCCGCAGCTGCGGCTCCTGGCCATGCAGAGCGTGGAGCCCGGGGCGGACGTGGACGGTGACGCGGCGCCGATGGCCCTGGAGACCGGGCAGCTCGAGGGGATGGGCGGGGATCCGCCCATCGGCGGCCCGCCCACGGTCACGCGCATGAGCCGCGAGTACATCTGGGGCCCGGGTGACAACGGGATCGACGAGCTGCTGGTGCAGTTCGACCCGCAGCGGCTGCCGACCTGGCCGCTCCAAGACGCGGGCGGGGACATCGTGGCCCTGTGCAGCGCCGGGGGCGGGAGCGGCACGGCGGCGGTGCTGGGGCAGTGGACCTACGACGCCTACGGGGCGGTGCTCACGGCCGACCACCTGTACGCCTTCCCGCACCTGCACCTGGGGCACAAGGCGGTGTTCCTGGACCGCCTGGACGCGGGGGTGCTCGCCAGCGGGGTTGAGTCGCCGCGGCTGGCGCCGTACGCGCACGCGGTGTACCAGTACCGCAACCGGGCCTACAGCCCGGCGCTGGGGCGGTTCTTCCAGCGCGACCCCAACGCCACGGCGGCGGTGCTGCTCTCGTCCTCGGCCTACCACGGCCGGGGGATGGGGGCACTGGTCGCGGCCTTCGACCTGATGGGGATGTACGGCGACGGGGCCAACCTGTACCAGTACCTCGGGAGCAGCCCCTGGCAGCGCCGCGACCCGCTGGGGCTCTCCTGGGACCCCTTCAGCATCGTGGAGGACTACCTGACGGAGTTCACGGGCAACGCCGCGGCGATGCTCAGCTCGCTGGGGCAGAACCTCACAGCGGTCGCGATCGTGGCGGCGAACATCACCAGCATGCTGCCCATCCCCTTCGCGGGCAACCTCGGGGACCTGGCGCTGTACGCGCTGGGCGAGCGGTCCGAGGCGTCCCTGGCCGCGGCGATGGCGATCGGGATCATCCCGGGCGGGAAGCTGGCCTCGAAGTTCGCCAGCAGCGGGATCGGTCGGTTCATCGGCCGGGTTGGCTCCGCGGCCTGGGGCGCGGCCAAGCACTACGCCGGCAAGGCGGGCACCTGGCTGGCGCGGCGCATCTACCGCGACGGCGGCCCGGGGTTCTCGCTCCTGGACAATGCGGCGGACGCTCTTAGGCGCAAACCGGCGAATGTGGCTTGCGGCTGCTTCGCAGCGGGGACGCTGGTGTGGACCGCATCAGGGCTGGTGCCGATCGAGCAGGTCCGCGTGGGCGACTTCGTTCTGGCCAAGGACGAGGCGACCGGCGAGCTCGAGTACCGCATGGTGACGGCGGAGATCGTGACCGAGCGGACGGCGCTGCTCGAACTGTCGCTCGTGCACGATGCGGGCGAGGACGAGCTTCTCCAGACCACCGACGAGCACCCCTTCTGGGTTGAGGGCAGAGGCTGGGCCCGCGCCGACGCCCTCGTGCCCGGGGACGTGCTCAGAACGAATGGGAGCGCGGCGACCGTCTCGGGCGTGAGCCTGCCGAGCGGGCGGACGACGGTGTACAATCTCTCGGTCGAGGGGCATCCCAACTACTTCGTCGGGACCGACGGCGGGGTGTGGGTACACAATTGCAATATTACTGGCCCTCAATATGAAGAGTTTGTGCGAACTATCATCGGCGGGACGAAAGGGAAGATTGGCGTCCATCCACATGGATCAAGAGAATTTGATATTATCAAGCCGGGGTTGCTTGGCGAAGTGAAACTAGGCGATTGGTGGGCCAAGAATCTCGATCAAATCGGAGCTCAGACGGCGATTGCGCGAGGGCGCGGCGAGGCCTTTGTATTGTACGGAGCTAAGGAGCCTCCACTTGAAGCCCTGCAGTGGTTGGAACAAAGAGGTGGACGCTTTGAATTGTTCGTTCCATGAGATATGAGCAAATCACATACAGTCACGATTGACTTTCGGTCGGCGGATGCGCTAAAGCAAGCCATCGAGTTTGCTCTGCGCACATTTGAAGTTGTCGGAGGAAATGGGCGGTATCTTATTGCAACGAAGCTTGACCATTTGGGTGTGCCCGATTGGGAAGAGATTGGTATTGAGAAATCACAAGGCGTGGAACAGATTCTCAAGCACAGTTTTATGAAATTTGGATGCGCCGGATTTAATGCTAGGTTTGGCGCAATTGATATGTCTGTTGTTGCAGTTCATGGACAAGGACCCGCGTACTACTACCCGTGGAATTCGATGTACACGAAGTTGATTATTCGATTCTTCGGCGATCAGCGGGTCCTAAAGGATCTCCATGGAATCCCCGATCCTCTTGCCGTACTGACAAGTATATCGCCATTTCTTTCAGAAGCCCTGGCGGGGTACGAGTCTATAGAGTGGAGATTCAGTGAGGGATAGCGACGTTCAACTTGGTCATACATATCGCGCCTGCTAATCGGATGCATGATCTTTGACAAATGAATACGGCGGCAGTGGACCTACGACGCCTACGGGGCGGTGCTCACGGCCGACCACCTGTACGCCTTCCCGCACCTGCACCTGGGGCACAAGGCGGTGTTCCTGGACCGCCTGGACGCGGGGGTGCTCGCCAGCGGGGTTGAGTCGCCGCGGCTGGCGCCGTACGCGCACGCGGTGTACCAGTACCGCAACCGGGCCTACAGCCCGGCGCTGGGGCGGTTCTTCCAGCGCGACCCCAACGCCACGGCGGCGGTGCTGCTCTCGTCCTCGGCCTACCACGGCCGGGGGATGGGGGCGCTGGTGGCGGCCTTCGAGCTGGAGGGGATGTACGGGGACGGGGCCAACCTGTACCAGTACCTGGGGTCCAGCCCCTGGCAGCGCCGCGACCCGCTGGGGCTGAGCTGGGACCCGTTCAGCATCGTGGAGGACTACCTGACGGAGTTCACGGGCAACGCCGCGGCGATGCTCAGCTCGCTGGGGCAGAACCTCACAGCGGTCGCGATCGTGGCGGCGAACATCACCAGCATGCTGCCCATCCCCTTCGCGGGCAACCTCGGGGACCTGGCGCTGTACGCGCTGGGCGAGCGGTCCGAGGCGTCCCTGGCCGCGGCGATGGCGATCGGGATCATCCCGGGCGGGAAGCTGGCCTCGAAGTTCGCCAGCAGCGGGATCGGTCGGTTCATCGGCCGGGTGGGGGCTTCGGCCTGGGGCGCGGCCAAGCACTACGCCGGCAAGGCGGGCACCTGGTTGGCGCGGCGCATCTACCGTGACGGTGGCCCGGGGTTCTCGCTCCTGGACGACGCCGCGGAGTTCCTGCGCAAGGGCTGTGGGTGCTTCGAGGCAGGAACGCAGGTCTGGACCGAGCGAGGGCTTGTCCCGATCGAGGAGGTCCGTGACGGCGACCTGGTTTGGGCGCAGAACGAGCTGACCGGCGAGCGGGAGCTGCGACAAGTGGTTGGGGTCTTCGCACGCCCCGGCGCCCCGATCGTCGAGGTGCTGGTGGCCTCCGCCGATGGCCGGACCCAGACGCTGCGCACCACCGAAGAGCACCCCTTCTGGACGCCCGACCTGGGCTGGGCGGTGGCCCAGGGCCTGCGGCCGGGGGCGGCGCTCCGCACGGAGGCGGGAGAGGCTGTCGTCGTGGGCGTACGCTTCACCACCGAGCGGCGCACCGTCTACAACTTCGAGGTCGAAGGTCTCCATTCGTACCTCGTCGGCGAAGATGGCGTGCTCGTGCACAACGGAAAGCCGGACTGCTTCCACGATCTCCCAGAGTTCTTTACACGGAACTTCACAAACCCGGGCAAGATCGAGTACCACTGGAATAAGCACGCGAAGAAATACGGCAAGAGCCTCGAAGAGTACATGAATGATGCGCTCTCGTTCTTTGCTGAGAACAAACATAAAGGTGAGTGGATACCCACCGAGGTTGGGCAAGGGCTTCGGATCAGAAACCCAGGGCATCCAGGGGGTATCTTCTCCGCTGATGGCAGGATCATCACGTTCTGGTACGAGTGAACAGCGGTTCCGGTGGAGGTTGGGCATGGGTATCATCGAGGCCGAACGACTCCAGCAGCAGATCGACTCCATTGTTCTTGCCGCCCAAGGTGCTCCGCGGATCGTTCTCGAGCATGGCTCTGAATGTACCAACTTGGCCGCGAATGTTGCCTTGCGTGTGTTCGAAGGAACGGCCGTTGAGTACCGGCAGTTCACAATCGTGACAGCACGATGGGTTCATGACCTCTTGAATGACCAGGAAAAGATGCCTGACTGGCTCGCCGAGGCACAGGGCATCTACTGCACCGGCGGCCCGCTCATTATCGTTCGGGAGATCAATGCGGACGTCATTGTCCGCGCTGTTCGTCGCTATCGTCTTATGGAAACGGGATCTTGATGAGGTAGCCGAATCCTTACTTGCCCGAGGGCGAGGGTGGGACGCCGGCCGACGCCCTCGCCCCGGGGGACGTGCTGAGGACGCGGACGGAGACGGCGGTCGTCGCGGCCGTGCACCTGCCGAGCGGGCGGACGACGGTGTACAATCTCTCGGTCGAGGGCAGCCCCAACTACTTCGTCGGGACCGACGGGGTGTGGGTCCACAACTGTGTTAGGTGGAACATCGGCGATAAAATCGCGGCGCAGATGGGGACGCGGGGTTGGACTCCGCAGATGATCGACGAGGCGATTGCAGGACAAAATACAGTCAGAGCGGTCAATAGAGCTAATAACAATCCGGCAACTCGATACATCCATCCTACAACTGGACAGTCAGTTGTCATCGATGACGTGACCAATGATGTTATCCATGTGGGCGGACCTGGCTTCAGGTATGGTCCAGACTCAGGAGATCTTCCATGAGTCCGCCAGTCGACTGGCCCCAAAGATTGCTTCCCTCATCGCTGCTGCACCGCGCGTTCCGCTATGGAAATGAGTACGCATGGAATCGGCGCGACGCTGTCTCCGTGGTCGCTACTCTTGTAACCAACGGGATTGACGTGATTGGCGTTGATGTGTGGTTCAAACTAGGAAACAAGCCTCTTGTACCTAGTCCTGGGATATATCACTGGGAAAGAGAACGCTCTATCGCGACGGATGTCTCCGCGTTGAATAACGATGCAAGGCGATTTATAGAAAGCGTCGCCATAGATTCGTCCGATTATCCATCCGATGCTGAAGGCCCGTATTTTAGTATAACAGTTGCACCGTGATCGTTGTTTGATAACACCACATTGATCCGACTGTTGGATACGAGCAGTTGGCAGCAAGATCGCGGCTCCATGTGCGAGCAACTCACACTGTTACCGGGACGGTGAACGGTTGGCGACCACTCATGACTCGTGGGGCTACCATGGCGCTGCTCGCCCTTGTCGCCGCTACGCATACGGCGGCGCTGCCGTCGTTCGATGCCCGCGGCACGCTCTACCGCGCCGAGTACGGCTACGACCACGCGGGCAACCGGCTGCGGGCGCTGCTGACGATGGCGAGCGTCAATGGCAGCTCCCGCTCCAACACCGACTCGCAGCTGAACACCTACGACAACCTCGGCCGGCTCATCGGCACCGATGTGGGCGCCCTGGTGCAGGACCCGTATTCGCACGAGTGGAGCATCGACCCCAACGCCCGCAAGCGGACCGACTCCTGGCGTCTGGACCTGCTGGGCAACTGGGTCGGCGGTGCCGCGGCGGGGATCACCGGCCCGCCGGCTCCGCTGCCCGACGCGGGGCGTCTGACGGTGCTACCCGGCGGGGCCGCCTCCGGCATCACGCACGCGGTCAACGCCACCAACGAGATCACCGGCATCACGCTCGACACCATCAACGGCGCCGGCGGCACGCCCGGCCAGCAGCAGGTCGAGACCCGCTACGACGCGGCGGGGAACCTGATCTTCGACGGCGAGTACTTCTACCAGTACGACGCCTGGAACAGGCTGGTGCAGGTCAACGAGGCCAGCCTGAATGGCAGCGGCGAGATCGTCGCCGGGGCGCTGCTCAAGCACCACACCTACGACGGGCTGGGGCGGCTGGCCCGCACCCAGAGCCCCTGGCCGGACCCGCAGACGGCCGCCAGCGGCGAGGTGCGCTCGGAGCGGTTCTACTACGACGGGATCCGGCGGATCCAGGAGGTGGTCTCCGACCCGGTGAAGGTGCTCAACCTGGCCCTGGGCTCGGAGGACCCGCAGCTGCGGCTCCTGGCCATGCAGAGCGTGGAGCCCGGGGCGGACGTGGACGGGGACGCGGCGCCGATGGCCCTGGAGACCGGGCAGCTCGAGGGGATGGGCGGGGAGCCGCCCATCGGCGCCCCGCCCACGGTCACGCGCATGAGCCGCGAGTACATCTGGGGCCCGGGCGACAACGGGGTGGACGAGCTGCTGGTGCAGTTCGACCCGCAGCGGCTGCCGACCTGGCCGCTGCAGGACGCCGGCGGGGACATCGTGGCCCTGTGCAGCGCCGGGGGCGGGAGCGGCACGGCGGCGGTGCTGGGGCAGTGGACCTACGACGCCTACGGGGCGGTGCTCACGGCCGACCACCTGTACGCCTTCCCGCACCTGCACCTGGGGCACAAGGCGGTGTTCCTGGACCGCCTGGACGCGGGGGTGCTCGCCAGCGGGGTTGAGTCGCCGCGGCTGGCGCCGTACGCGCACGCGGTGTACCAGTACCGCAACCGGGCCTACAGCCCGGCGCTGGGGCGGTTCTTCCAGCGCGACCCGAACGCCACGGCGATGGTGCTGCTGGCGTCCTCAGCGTACCACGGCCGCGGGATGGGGGCGCTGGCGGCGGCCTTCGACCTCATGGGGATGTACGGCGACGGGGCCAACCTGTACCAGTACCTGGGGAGCAGCCCCTGGCAGCGGCGCGACCCGCTGGGGCTGAGCTGGGACCCCTTCAGCATCGTGGAGGACTACCTGACGGAGTTCACGGGCAACGCCGCGGCGATGCTCAGCTCGCTGGGGCAGAACCTCACAGCGGTCGCGATCGTGGCGGCGAACATCACCAGCATGCTGCCCATCCCCTTCGCGGGCAACCTCGGGGACCTGGCGCTGTACGCGCTGGGCGAGCGGTCCGAGGCGTCCCTGGCCGCGGCGATGGCGATCGGGATCATCCCGGGCGGGAAGCTGGCCTCGAAGTTCGCCAGCAGCGGGATCGGTCGGTTCATCGGCCGGGTTGGCTCCGCGGCCTGGGGCGCGGCCAAGCACTACGCCGGCAAGGCGGGCACCTGGCTGGCGCGGCGCATCTACCGCGACGGCGGCCCGGGGTTCTCGCTCCTCGACGATGCGGCAAACTTCCTCAAACGCAAGCCTGCGAGCGCGTGCGGCTGCTTCGCAGCGGGGACGCTGGTGTGGACCGCTTCGGGGCTCGTGCCGATCGAGCAGGTTCGGATCGGTGACCTCGTGCTGGCGATGGACGAGGCGACTGGAGAGATCGTGTACCGGCATGTCGAGGCGGAGATCGTCACCGAGAACACATCTCTACTCGAGCTACGGCTGGTCCATGCGTCCGGCGCTGAGGAGCTTGTTCAGACGACCGATGAGCACCCGTTTTGGATCGAGGGCCGGGGGTGGACGCGGGCCGATGGCCTCGCCCCGGGCGACGTGCTGAGAACGAAGACGGGCGAGGCGGTCGTCTCGGCCGTGAGCCTGCCGAGCGGGCGGACGTGGGTGTACAATCTATCGGTCGAGGGGCACCCCAACTACTTCGTCGGCAGCGGCGGGGTGTGGGTGCACAACTGCCCACCTTGGCTCCAGTGGGCAAATCCAAACTCAGATCTTCACGCTGCGTACTATCGGGCGCAGGCGAATGGGAAGGACCTACAAATCTGGGTTGGGGAGGGTGCATTTGATGACGTCGTTGCTCACATTCAGCGGCACCATGGCACGCACCGAACAAGGGAACAGCTGAGCAAAGAACTGCACTATCTGAAGGGAAAGCTAGACGGAAACGACGACGTGATGTTCGGCCCGAACGGCGAGGTATGGACCAAATCGGGCGAGCATCTCGGCAGACTCTACTAGGGGATAGAGGACGAAATGGGCGCCAGGAACTCAAGAGATTTTCCAATGGGCGGCACCGCAGTTGTGCGCGCTAACCTAGACATTTTAGATCGGGCAGTACATAACGGTCTGTCGCCGGAATCGATCGAGCGAGCGATACATGTCGTTCGAGTATATTGGACAAACGAAGAGGCGAGATCTGATGCCCAGCGACTGAACGAGTTACATGGCGGAAGGGTGCATTATTTTACTTCTGGCGTGCATGCTCAGCTGCCGTCGGCAGCGAAGCTCTCGGAGGTGCGTTCGCGACAGAGTCGGCTCGAGCCAGACGCAGACTGAGTTCTTCGAAGTCACGCCACTCGTGATACTGCCAAGATGCATGGCGACCAACGGACTACGTGTGACGCTCCTTGACAACTGCGGTCAATGGGCTGGGGCGGCTGGCGCGGACGCAGAGCCCCTGGCCGGACCCGCTAACGGCCGTCAACGGTCAGGTGCGCTCCGAGCGGTTCTACTACGACGGCATCCGCCGCATCCAGGAGGTGGTCACCGACCCGGTCAAGGACCTCAAGACAGCGCTGGAGTCGGAGGACCCCGAGCTCCAGCAGCTGGCCATGCAGAGCATCGAGCCCGGTGAGAGCGTGGACGGCGACGCGGCCCCGATGGCCCTGGAGGCCGGGCAGATGGAGGGGGACCCGCCGATCGGCGCCCCGCCCACGGTCACGCGCCTCGATCGGGAGTACATCTGGGGCCCTGGGGACAACGGGGTCGACGAGCTGCTGGTGCAGTTCGACCCGCAGCGGCTGCCGACCTGGCCGCTGCAGGACGCGGGCGGGGACGTGGTGGCCCTGTGCAGCGCCGGTGGCGGGAGCGGGACCGCGGCGGTGCTGGGGCAGTGGACCTACGACGCCTACGGGGCGGTGCTCAGCGCCGACCATATCTACGCCTTCCCGCAGCTGCACCTGGGGCACAAGGCGATGTTCCTGGACCGGCTAGACGCGGGGGTGCTCGCAAGCGGCGTGGAGTCGCCTCGCTTGGTCCCGTATGCCCACGCGGTGTACCAGTACCGCAACCGGGCCTACAGCCCGGCGCTGGGGCGGTTCTTCCAGCGCGACCCCAACGCCACGGCGGCGGTGCTGCTCTCGTCCTCGGCCTACCACGGCCGGGGGATGGGGGCGCTGGTGGCGGCCTTCGAGCTGGAGGGGATGTACGGGGACGGGGCCAACCTGTACCAGTACCTGGGGTCCAGCCCCTGG
>JBIQJK010000247.1:0-2510 GCA_044507535.1 Planctomycetaceae bacterium
TGTTGGCGCTCACCGAAAACTGACCATCTCTGCTCGGTGAAAATTGACCAGGGCAGGACGCCGGCAGATCAGTCTGCCGGCGGTGATTCTACTCCGGTCATTCGGGATCGGTGGCGTCCTCCTGTGCTTTGCGTCGGGCCTGCTCGCGTGATTTGATGCGGGCTTTGGCCGTGTGGCTGCTGTGCCGGAAGCGATAGGACTCGTTGCCCGTCTCGACAATATGGCAGTGATGCGTAAGCCGGTCGAGCAGGGCCGTGGTCATTTTCGGATCCCCGAAGACGCTGGCCCATTCGGCAAAGACCAGATTCGTGGTGATGATCACGCTGGTGTGCTCGTACAGCTTCGACAACAAGTGAAAGAGGAGCGCGCCGCCCGACTGAGAAAACGGCAGATAGCCCAGCTCATCGAGGATGACGAGGTCCAGGTGCGCCAGTTGGTGCGCGAGGCGACCCGCCCGCCCACTGGCCTTCTCCTGCTCGAGCGTGGTGACGAGTTCGACCGTGGAGTAGAAGCGGACGCGCTTGTTGTGCCGGGTCACCGCTTCGATGCCGAGCGCGGTGGCCAGATGCGTCTTGCCGGTGCCGGTGCCGCCGATGAGGACGATGTTCTCGGCCTGCTCGGTGAAGGTCGTCGTCGCAAAGCTCGTGATCTGGCGGCGATCGACCTTCGCCTGTTCGAAGTCGAAGCCGGCGAGATCGCGGTGGATCGGGAAGCGCGCGACGTGCATCTGGTAGCGGATGGAGCGCGTCGCCCGGTCGGTCGCCTCGGCCTGCACGAGTTGCGTGAGCAGCGCGGTCGAGGACGCCAGCGCGGGGTGGCCCTGCTCGAGGCCTTCGGCGACGCACGCGGCCATGCCGTACAGGCGCAGGCGCTTGAGGTCCGCGATGAGATCAGCCACGGGCCACCTCCTCATCGGCGTGCAGCGTGTCGTAGCGATGCGGATCGGCCAGTGGCACCGTCGTCACCGTGAGGGCGGTCGCGACCGAGGGCGCCGAGGGACCGTCGGTCAGCCGGGCGAGGACGTTGAGCACATGCGCGGCACTGGGCCGGCCGCTCTCCAGCACGAGGTCGGCGGCGACGAGCACGGCGTCGAGGCCGTGCACCGGGACCGCCATCAGCACCCGGGCCATGACCTTGTCGCCCCCGTCGTGTCGCAGCAGGGCGCGGCGCAGCCGCTGCAGCGGCTCGGGCAGCTCGGCAAACGGGGCCCCATTGCGCAAGGCGCCGGGCTTGCGCTCGACGAGCGGGAGATAGTGCTGCCAGTCGTACACGACGTGGTCGCGACCGACGGCGCGCGGATGGTCCGCGACCACGGCCTGATCGGCGACGACCACGACGCGGTCGGGATACAGCCGCACGCTCACGCGCGCCCCGGCCCAGGCGCACGGGACGGAGTAGCGGTTGCGCGCGACCGCCACGAGGCTGGTGCTCGAGACGCGGGCCGGCAGCTCCACGTAGCCGTCAAAGGGGGTGGGCATCGGCATCAGGTGCGGCCGCTCCTGCATCCACGCCTCGCGGATGGTCAGGCCGGCGAGATCGGGGTGCGGCGCCTCCCACGCCGCCACACACTGCGTCGCCAGCCAGGCATTGAGCGCGGCGAAGTTCGCGAAGTCCTGCGCTTGGGCCTCCTGCCAGATCCGGCGCCGGGCATCCTGCACGCCCTTCTCCACCCGCCCCTTCTCCCAGCCCGACGCGACGTTGCAGAAGTCCGGCTCGAAGAGATAGTGGGCGGTCATCGCGGCGAAGCGCGCATTGACCACCCGCCCCCGGTCCTTGCGCGGCGTGCGATCGACCGCCGTCTTCATGTTGTCGTAGATGCCGCGCCCGGCGACGCCGCCCAAGCCGATCAGGCAGCGGGTGTGCGCGTCAAAGAGCATCTCGTGGCCCTGGCTCGGATAACCCACCAGCCAGAAGGCCCGCGACGCACACAGCTTCATATGCGCCAGCTGCACCTTCCACCGGACCCCGCCGATGACCAGACCCTCTTCGCTCCAGTCAAACTGGAAGGCTTCGCCCCAGGCGAAGGTCAGCGGCACGTACGCCGCGCGCGCCGCGACCGCGCCCTGATCGGCACGCCACGCCCGGATGAATTCCGTGACCCGCGCATAGCTGCCCCGGAAGCCTTGCTCGCGCAGCTGCGCATAGAGCTTGCCGGCCGTGCGGCGCTCGCGGCGCGGCCGGCGCGCATCCGCCTCCAACGCCTGGCGTAGCGCCGCCGCGTAGGGACCGATCTTCCGGCGCCCGGGTCGCCGCCGATACTGCATCTCGCTCCGCACCGGCCCGCGGAGCCACGCCTTGATGGTGTTTCTCGACAGACTCGTCCGTCGCGCGATCTCGGTGATTGACAGCCCATCCCGCAGGCGCATCCTGCGGACCTTCGCGTACATCGCCATGGTGTGCACCTCCGCATCCCAACAGGCCTCACCCCTGTCGGAACGCTCAGAACACCCTGGTCAATTTTCAGCGAGCAGAACCGCCACTTCCTGGTCAGTTTTCAACGAGCGGCAACA
>JBIQJK010000248.1:0-2488 GCA_044507535.1 Planctomycetaceae bacterium
GCTCGGCGAGGTAGGAGCCGTCCTGGCCGGTGATGCCGGTGATCAGGGCGCGGCGGGGGGCGTCGGCGTCGGTGTGTGGGGGGGTGCTCATGGTGGGTGGGGGGTCGTCGCGGCGGGGCGCGGGGGAGTGGTGGGATGGGGGGTGGTGCTAAGGACGCGGCGGGCGCTGGATCGGTTCGGGGATGTCGCCCGCGAAGAACCGGCGGATCCGTTCGCCGCCGGGGGTGAAGCCAAAGTAGTCCACCGGCTCGGCGCGGGCGAAGGTCAGGTATCCCTGGGCCAGGAGCAGGGCGGCGAGCAGCGCGGGGCCGGCGAGGGCGATGGGGCGCAGCGGGCGGGGTGCGTGAGCGGGTGCGGGCGCGGGGTCGGAATCGGGCGCCGGGCCGCCGCGGGCGGCGAGCAGGGCCAGGAGCATGAGGATGAACGGCTCGGAGTAGCGCTGCCAGAGCTGGGCGCTCGCGGCCTGGGCGGCGGCGAAGGCGGCCAGCGCCGCCAGCGCGACCAGCCCCTCGCGCACCCCGGCCCGCCGGACCCACCCGGCGAGGCAGACGGCCCCGAGGACCGAGAGGGCGGCCATGAAGAGCGACCGGTCGGCGACCATCAGGCCGCGCTCCTCGAAGACCCTGGCGATGCTCCAGATCCCCGTCCAGCGCCCCTCGGCCATCGAGTGCGTCGTCTCGGGGATGGCGGCGGCGAGCAGGCCGAGGGCCGCCGCGGCCGGGAGCGCCCACCGCCGCTCGCGCCGCAGCGCGGCCAGCGGCGGGAGCAGCACCGGCAGGAAGAAGACGGAGTAGACCCCGATGAGCGCCAGCACGAGCGCCGGCGCGGCGGGGCTGATGCGGAAGTGGGCGTGGAAGGTGGGGGGCGTCAGCCCGCCCCACAGCCGCGCGAACCACGCGATCAGAAGGAAGGCGGGGAGCGTGGCGGCGGCCGCGGCGAGCGTCCGCCCGGCCCGTTGCGGGAGGCCGCCGAAGATGGGGCCACTTCCGCCGCTCAGCCACGCCGCGGCCCAGATCGGCGCCGCGGCCCAGAGGTGGATCTGCCGCACGAAGACCAGCGCGGCCAGCGCCGCACCCGCGAGCACGAGCAGCCCGATGGCGGCCCGCTTCCCACTCTCTTGCTCGCGGCAGAGCCGCAGCGACAGGATCGTCACCGCCAGCACGAGCAGCCACCCGAGGTTGTCCGGCAGCAGCCAGATCCCCGAGGCGAGGACGTACATCGACCCGACCATCGGGAGCGCCAGCATCACGCCCGCCGCGCAAGGGCGGACGCCGCCATGGCGCTGCTCTGCCGCCCGCAGCGCGCACGCCGCGCCCAGGAGACCGACCAGGGCGCCGGCGATCAGCAGGTTGGCCGCGCGGAGGATCCACCCGCTCTCGCCCAGCAGCCTCAGCAGGCCGGCCATGAGCAGGTGGTAGCCGGGGGTGGTGGCGGAGAGGTAGTCGGAGAGGTCCACCTTCGGCCACGCCTGCGCGAAGGTGCGGATGGCGGGCTCGTGGAAGTTGATCTCGTCGAATGCGCCGCGCCCGGTGTGGAGGTAAAGAAGGATGGCCGGCGCCGCCGCGAGCGCCAGCAGCGCGGCGCAGAGGAGCCCCGCGAGTGCGGCCCCGCGCCCCGGCCGCGCCATCGCGGCGTCGTCGGGATCGTGGGCGGGGTTCGCGTGGGGCGTGCTCAAGCGTGGTGCGCCTTGGTCTGTTCGGTCCCCGGGGGGTTCCGGGGGGTGAGTGGGAGGATACCATCGACCCGCTGGTCCCCCGACTGTCGTTGCGCCCCCGAGGCGGGCCGCGGGGGGCCGCGGGCGGGGAAGGCGGGGCTGTTTGGGGGGCACGAGGAGGTCCGCCCAGGTGCCGCGGTTCCGCACCATGCCCCTGACGAGCTGGGGCAACCACCCCGTCGAGGAGTGCGTGGTCGCGCGGCCCGAGAAGGTCCGGGACCTGCACGCCGCCGCGACCGACGCGTCGGTCGCCAGCGTGATCTCGCGCGGGCTGGGGCGGTCCTACGGAGACGCCGCCCTCAACGCCGGGGCCGGCGTGCTGCTGCACGAGCGGCTCAACCGCTTCCTGGCCTTCGACCCCGAGACGGGGACGCTCGAGTGCGAGGCCGGGGTTACCTACGAGGAGATCCTGCGGGTGTTCGTCCCCCGGGGGTACTTCCCCCCGGTGACGCCGGGGACGCAGTTCGTGACCATGGGGGGCGCGGTCGCGGCGGACGTCCACGGCAAGAACCACCACCGCGAGGGGTCCTTCGCCGAGTTCCTCGAGGAACTGACGCTGCTGACGGGCGCGGGCGAGGTGCTGCGATGCTCGCGCACCGAGAACGCGGAGGTCTTCTGGGCGACCGTCGGCGGGATGGGGCTGACGGGGGCGATCCTGACGGTGCGGCTGCGGCTGCGGCCGGTGGAGTCGGCGTACATGGCGGTGGACTACCAGCGCGCCGGGAACCTCGACCGCGCGCTGGAGGCGTTCGAGTCCTCGCACGCGGCGGGGGG
>JBIQJK010000082.1:0-16501 GCA_044507535.1 Planctomycetaceae bacterium
CCCCTCCCCCGGATAAGGGAGCGGCATTGGACAAGGGCAGCACCGCACGGGGCCGGGATGGAGGGAGTATGGGCCACAACATCGTGGCCATATGCCTCGAGTCCGCACATCGGTGTGCGGTTGCGCACGAATCTGCCGAAACTTTGCGGGCGCCCCTTGCATCTCCCGGGGGCGACTGTAGACTGCCCGAAGTCCAGTTCGCCCGATAATCGTGCGCGGCATTCGCTCTCTAGAACGCACGAGCCATAGCAGATCGCCAGTGGCATCACTCCCCCCCCGCACCGATCCGCGTCGGTGAGGTGCAGCGGCCCACCCCGAACAGTGGCGGAGGGCCAGATCGGGTGTACCTTGAAAGGAGATGGGCATGAAACCGGGAACGAAAGCGAGGTTCACCTTCGCGGCCGCGTGCAGCGCGGCCGTGGGCGTCGGTTGGGGGGGGGGGGGGCGGTAGCCCAGCCGACGCAGGCAACTCCGTGGTGGACCGGGGTTGAGGGCGGATCCGGGATGGACGCCGTCACCGACATCGCCGTTGGCCGCGGGACGGGCAACGTCTACGTGACCGGCTGGCGTTCCACCGGTGACGGCAACACCGAGTGGGTCACAGTTGCTTACCGGCCGGATCGAGATCCCCTGACCCATGAGCCGATCGACTTGTGGGCGGCACCCGCGATCTACTCCGGCCCTTGGGCGGGCCAGAACAAGCCCTGGGCGATCGCTCTCGATGAGGTCCAGCGTCGAGTGTACGTGACCGGGCAGGCGGCAGGCCCTGATGGCACGCTGGCCATGACGACGGTCTGCTATGGACTCGACGGAGCTCTGGGTGGCCAGCAGACCGACTGGCCCACACCGATCGGGTTCCCTACCGAGGTCGGCGTCCGCAGGTACGCGACCTACGCCGGCGACAGCATCGGGCGCGACGTCGGCGTTGATCACGACGGGTACGTCTACGTCGCCGGCTCGTCCCCGAGCGCGGCGGGTGACCTGGACTACGTCGTCGTGAAGATCAACCACAACGGCCACTGGGACT
This sequence comes from Planctomycetaceae bacterium, assembly GCA_044507535.1. Taxonomy (GTDB): domain Bacteria; phylum Planctomycetota; class Phycisphaerae; order Phycisphaerales; family UBA1924; genus CALAFV01. Next base: position 1,028 of record JBIQJK010000082.1, read on the forward strand.
CCTCCTGGCCCGTCGAGCCCGGTCAGCCCGAAGCCGGCGTCCGCCGCTACGACGGGCCGGGCGGGGGCGACGACGTCCCCGTCCAGATGATCACCGACGCCACGAACCCGAAGATCGTGACCACCCTCTGGCTTTACTTGACGGGGACCTCCGACGGCGGCCCCGGCTACGGCAACGACATCGCGACGATGCAGATCAACCAGAGGACCGGCGGCATCGGCGTCCCGGACCCCGGCGACCCGACCCCGGGCTGGGGCCAGGTCGTCCGGTACAACGGCCCCGCGAGCGGGAACGACACCGCCGCCGGCCTCGTGGTCCTCGGCCGCGACGTGTACGTCGCCGGCACCATGAAGAGCCTGCCGCTGGGCCCGGGCACGCTGGCTCCCGGCGGCCCTGTTCCGAACCCGAACTACGACTTCGTGACGCTCCGCTACATCCCGACCTCCCCCGTCCGGCGCTGGGCGCGGAACTACGACGGCCCGGACCACCTCGAGGACGTCGCCTACGCCATCGACGGCGGGTTCGTCGATGGATCGCCCAGGGTGTGGGTCGCCGGCATGTCCCGCGGCGCCCTCACCGGCTTCGACATCAAGGTCGCCTGCTACAGCGGCGACGATTTCGGCACGAGCCTCTGGCCCGATCCCGCCGGCCGATGGGATGCCTCTCCGGATGACCGAGCCTTCGACATAGCCTATCTGGATGGGCTTTACGTGGCCGGCCAGACCACGACGCCGGCCAACGACACGAACTGGCTGGTCATGCGACTCGATGCCTCGACGGGGCTGACCAGCCCCCCGGTCTGGACGACGCAGTACGGCCCCGTCGCGGCCCAGTCCGACAGCGCGTACAAGATCGTGGTGAACAAGTCGCACGTAGGCCCGCCGAACGACAACTTCGAGCCCAGGGTCGTCGTTGGCGGTTTCGCCGTTCATCCGAACAGCGCGGAGGACATGGTCACGATCCGGTACATCCAGGAATAAGTGTTTCTGCAAGCACGCCCGGGCACGGCTGCCGTCGTGCCCGGGCTTTGTCCTCGAAGGGAGCACTTTTGTGATACTTTCACGACACTTAATCCCTCTGATGCTGCTCGCGGCGGCCGCGCTGACAGCCTTGGCGTCCACCGCAGGGGCACAACCCGCGTTCCACACCATCCCCGGTGGTCTTGTCTACGGCGTCTCACGAGACGGCACGACCGCCCTTGGCATTCGAGCCGCCGGTCCGAATGGCCCTCTGGTTGCGGCCCGGTGGCGCGAGGCCACGGGCTGGGAGCTCCTCGGCGGCGTCCCCGAGCCCTTCGTCGGCCAAGCCACCGCCTACAGCGCGAGCTGGGATGGCAACGTCGTCGTCGGACGCAGCATCCACAGCGGCTTGCAGCGTGCGGAGGCGTTCCGCTGGACGCCCGAGACCGGCATGGTCGGCCTGGGCGACCTCCCCGGCGGGATCTTCTCCAGCGGCGCGAACGACGTCTCGGCCGACGGCTCGGTCGTGGTCGGCGCCGGGGTGAGCATCACCGGCGAGGCCTTCCGCTGGACGGCCCAGACGGGGCTGGTCCCGCTGCGGCCGCTCCAGGGGCAGATCTGGCGGAACGGCAACGCCACCGGCGTCTCCGCCGACGGATCGGTCGTCGCCGGCTGGGGCGAGCCCCCCGGCACCCCCAGCCCGCCGCGGGCCTTCCGCTGGACCCAGGAGACCGGGCTGGTCAGCATCGGCAGTGGCGGGCGGGCCACCAGCATGGCCCACGCGATCTCCGCCGACGGCTCCACCATCGTCGGGGCCACGGTGGACGCCGACGGGGATGGGGTCTTCTACGAGGCGTTCCGCTGGTCCGAGCAGACCGGATTCGTGCACATGGGGCGCATGCCGCAGTTCCCGCACTACAGCGCCGCGGTGGACGTCTCCGCCGACGGCTCCGTGATCGTCGGCGACGCCGGCTCCCCCTTCGTCTGGACCCAGGAGCACGGGATGCGCTATCTCTTCTCGATCCTCATCGACGACTTCGGCGTGGACCTCACCGGCTTCGACCTCGGCCGGGTCCACGGGATCTCCGACGACGGCCGCACCATCGTCGGCACCGGCACCCGCCTCTCCACCGGCATCGACGAGGGGTGGATCGCGGTGATCCCGGCCCCGGGCACGGCGGCCGCGGGGCTCGCGGCGGCGTGCCTGCTGGCTTCTCGCCGCAGGCGGTGACCGGGCCGACCCCCGCGGGGGGCTCCTAGAATGCCGGTTCAGGAGCCCCGATGGCCAGCAGCAGCAACAAGGAACGAACCAGCATCAGCGTCCGCTCGGAGCGCACCGTCCTCGCCGCGCTCCGCCTCCCGGGCGCGATCTACGACCAGCGCGACCCCTTCGGCGAGCTCAAGGCCCTCGCCGAGCAGGCCGGCGCCGTGATCGTCGGCGAGATGGAGCAGCGCCTCCCGCGCCCCGTCGCCTCGACCTTCCTCGGCACCGGCAAGGTCGAGGAGCTGAGGCGCCTCTGCGACGCCCTCGACGCCACCCTGGTCGTCTTCGACCACGACCTCTCCCCAAGCCAGATCGGCAACATCGAGCGGATCATCGGCCGCAAGGTCATCGACCGCAGCGAGCTGATCCTCGACATCTTCGCCAGCCGCGCCTCCACCCACGAGGCCAAGCTCCAGGTCGAGCTCGCGCAGATGGAGTACACCTACCCGCGCCTCCGCGCCATGTGGGACCACCTCGAGCGCATCGTCGGACACGGCGGCATCGGCGGCATCGGCACCCGCGGCCCCGGCGAGCAGCAGCTCGAGACCGACCGCCGCCTCGTCCAGCGCCGCAAGCTCGAGCTCAAGCGCGAGCTCGAGACCATCCACGCCCGCAAGCGCCGCATGGTCCGCGAGCGCCGCGCCGAGAACTTCACCGTCTGCCTCGTCGGCTACACCAACGCCGGCAAGAGCACCGTCTTCAACGCGCTGACCACCGGCGGCGCCTACGCCGACGACCGCGTCTTCGCCACCCTCGTCACCCGCACCCGCGACTGGGACGTCGGCGGCGGCCTGCGCGTCATGCTCTCCGACACCGTCGGCTTCGTCCGCAACCTCCCCCACCACCTCATCGCCAGCTTCCGCGCCACCCTCGAGGAGGCCACCCACGCCGACCTCCTCCTGGTCGTCCTCGACGTCTCCGACCCCGCCGCCGAGCTCCAGCACCAGACCGTCATGTCCACCCTCGACGAGCTCATCGACGAGGCCGCCGAGCAGGAGAAGGCCGACGCCCGCTCCCGCCCCGACGCCGGCGGCGCGGGCTGGGGCGAGTGGCGCCCCCCCGAGCGCCTCCTGCTCCTGAACAAGGTGGACCGCCTCAAGGACAACCGCGACCTGCTCGTCTGGCAGAGCAAGGTCCCCGACGCCATCCCCATCGCCGGCGTGGACCCCTCCCACCCCGGCCACGAGGCCCTCCGCCAGCGCGTCCTCGCCGCCGCACAGGGGGGCGTCATCGACGCCGAGCTCACCCTCCCCATCACCGCCGGCCGAGCCGTCCTCATGGTCGAGAACCGCGGCCAGGTCCTCGCCCGCGACTACGACAACGGCAGCGTCCGCCTCCGCGTCCGCATCGGCCGCCGGCAGCTCGACCAGATCCGCTCGGCGGTCGGCGGCGAGGGCCTGGAAGTCCGCCCCCTCTGACCTGCCCGCCAGATGTCCCCGTTCCCGGGCCCGCCCCAACCCCCCGGGCGGGCGCCCCCCGGGACTGGAAAATCCCCCACAGCGTGCGGATACTCACTCCGTCCGCCGCCACCCTAGCTCAGCGGTAGAGCGATGCTTTCGTAAAGCATAGGTCGTGGGTTCAAATCCCACGGGTGGCTTTCGAGCCGGCCCCCACGCGGGGCCGTCGCCGTCTTTGAGGCCCTTTTTCGGCCTTTCTTCGCGCTTTCCGCCCCTCCGGCAATGGCCCCGCCCTTCCGTTGGGGGCCGGCGTTCCCGTGTCACTCTGGGTAAGCGACTTGTGCGCATCCCCGGTTTGTGGTCTATTAACCACGGACTCGTCGCATTCTGCGCTCCAAGGAGGACGTAATGGCCAAGCGGAACACCGCCCCGATGTCGATCCCCTCAACCCGCCGGCTCGCCACCTTCGCCGCCGCGGCCGCCGGCCTCGCCGCCCTCGCCCCCGCCGCCCTGGGCCAGGCCACCAACCGCACCATCTTCGTCGGCCACTACTACACCCAGGGCTCGATCGCCTCCATGAACGTCAACCCCGACGGCACCGTCTCCCTCGCCCATCTCACCCCCATCGGCGAGTGGATCCAGTCCGTCGCCCTCTCCCCCAACGGCCAGTGGCTCGCCGCCGCCAGCGGCACCTCCAATGACCTCCTCGAGGGCATCTACATCTTCCGCGTCATGTCCGACGCCAGCCTCTCCCTCGTCTACGCCGGCACCGTCCCCGACAGCCCCCTCGACATGAAGTGGCTCGACAACGACCTCCTCGCCGTGACCGAGACGAACATCACCGCCTCGCACATCGGCGTCTTCCTCTGGCAGCCCGACATCCCCGAGCTGACCCGGCTGACCCGCCAGCCCTCCGGCGGCTTCAACAGCGCCATCGCCTACCACCCCGGCAGCGAGTACTTCTACACCCAGATCTCCTCAGGCGCCGGCGGGCCCAGCATCAACCGCTGGAAGATCACCCCCGACCGCACCTTCGAACGCGCGGGCGACTTCTTCCCCGGCCCCTACCCCCTGGCCCCCGTCTTCACCGCCGCGGGCGACATGCTCTTCGCCGGCGGCGGCATCAGCTTCGGCCGCCACGCCGTCATCTCCTACCTCGTCAGCGAGGAGGAGGGCGGCCTGATCCCCGCCCCCGGCATGCCCTTCGAGTCCCCCGGCAACTCCCCCGCCTACCTCGCCCCCACCGGCGACGGCCTCATCCTCGCCGTCGGCCACGGCTCCGACTCCACCGTGCGGACCTTCTTCGTCGAGCCCAACGGCGTCCTCACCTCCACCGGCCATTCCTTCCTCGTCCAGAACCTCACCGGCTCCATCGGCGAGCTCGCCGCGATCAACGACATCATCTACGTCACCGACGACACCTCCGCCCTCGACGGCGTCCAGGGCATGCACGCCCTCCGCGTCGGCGCCGACGGCTCCCTGACCCCCCTGGCCGAGATCGTCTACACCGGCGCGCCGCGGCCCGAGGGCGGCATCGCCGTCTGGAACCCCACCACCGTCTGCCCCGCCGACTTCAACGGAGACAGCCGGGTCAACTCCAACGACATCTCCGCATTCCTCTCGCGCTGGCTCGCCGACGTCGAGTCCGGCTCCCGCTACGCCGACTTCGACCGCGACGCCGCCGTCAACTCCAACGACATCTCCGCCTTCCTCTCTGCCTGGCTCGCGGCCGTGGCCCAGGGGTGCGGTTGACCCACGCGGGGAGCCTCCTGTCGCATTTGCACAAACGTTTGCCGCCGTAACCCCCGCGGGCGTACAGTCCCCCCGCGATGTTCTACCTGCGTGACCTGCCGAAATACGAGACCCTTCTCTCCCATTCCCAGCGATACCCGGAGATCGATCCCCCCGCCTACGAGGCCTTCCTGGTCCTCCTCCGCGTCGCCAGCGACGTCCTGAGCGCGTGCGAGGAGTACCTGGCCGCCCATGGCCTCTCCCAGGGCCGTTTCACCGTCCTGATGATCCTCAACCGCGATCCCTCCGGCGGCCTCTCGCCGTCGGACCTCGCCGATCGCGCGGGCGTCACCAGGGCCACCATGACCGGCCTCCTCGATTCACTCGAGCGCGACGGCCTGTTGCGGCGCGAGCCGCACCCCCAGGACCGCCGGATGCTCACCGTCCGCCTCACCCCCGCGGGCGTCGAGCGGCTCGACGCCATGATGCCCGACTACTACCGTCGCATCGCCGCCCTGATGGGGGGCATGACCGAAGAGGAGCGCCGCGCCGTCGTGTCGCTCCTGCGAAAGATCGAATCCAACCTCCCGGAGTTGGCCGAGCCCGCCGCGGTGGAGGCTGCGCCCCGATAGTCGCCCCCCGTCCCGGCCGCGATGCCGGCTGATCACCCGCGGGCGCCACGGCGCAAGTTGCACAAGGAGTGACCGGTGATCGGACGCATTCGGAGCCGTGTTGTCGGTGCGCTGCTCGCGTCGGCCCTCGGCCTCGCCGCGAGCGCCGCGGCCCAGCCCGGCGGCGGCCCGCCCCCGGCCAGGGTCGTCCTCGACGAGGTCCGACTCGAGCAGATCGAGCAGTGGCGCGAGGTCACCGGCGAGCTCCGCGCCGCCCGGCGCAGCGTCCTCGCCGCGCAGGAGGAGGGGCTCGTCCTCCAGGTCGCCGTCGAGGCCGGCGACGAGGTCCGCGCCGGCCAGGTCGTCGCCAGGCTCGACGACACCCGCGCCCGGATCGATGTGGACCGCGCCACCGCCCTCGTCGCCGTCCGCGCCGCCGAGGTGGACGAGGCCCGCGCCGCCGTCGAGCAGGCCCTCCGCAACCACGGCCGCATCGAGGAGTCCTTCCAGCGGGCCTCCGCCTCGCGCCAGGAGCTCGACGACGCCGGCACCACCGTCGCCGCGACCCAGGCCCGCCTCGCCCGCGCCCAGGCCGACCTGCAATCCGCCCAGGCCGACCTCGCCCGCGCCCGCAAGCGCCTCGCCGACATGGAGATCGTCTCCCCCTTCGCCGGGCGCATCATCGAGAAGCGCACCGAGGCCGGCCAGTGGGTCACCCCCGGCGACGCCGTCCTCGAGGTCGTCGCCCTCGACTGGATCGACGCCTGGCTCGACGTCCCCGAGGCTCTCGTGGACTTCGTCGGTGCCCCGGGCGCGACCGTGCAGGTCCGCGTCGCCGCCCTCGCGCCCACCCGCCCCGGGCTCCCCGCCGAGACGCACGAGGCCCCGGTCGCCGCCGTCGTTCCCTCCGCCGACCGCCTCAGCCGGCTCTTCCCCGTCCGCGTCCGCCTCGACAACCGCCCGCCGGGCGAGTCGAGCGGGAGCGAGAGCGGTGGGAACGGGGGGGGCGGGGAGGGTGTCTGGGGGGGCCGCCTCCGACCCGGCATGAGCGTCGTCGGCCTCGTCCGCGCCGGCGAGCGCCGACCCACGCTCACCGTCCACAAGGACGCCATCCTCCGCAGCGACACCGGCGCGTACGTCTACATGGACGCCGACGGCGTCGCGGCCATCGCACGCGTCGAGCCCCTCTTCGCCGTCGGCAAGGGCGACCGCCTCGCCGTCCGCTCCGACATGCTCCGCCCGGGGATGCGGGTCGTCATCGAGGGCAACGAGCGGATGTTCCCCGGCCAGCCGCTGATGCCCATCGGCGGCCCGGCCGCGGCGGGAGGATCGGGACCGGCAGGGGGGGCGGGGGGGGCGGACGGGAACGCAGCGCAGGGAGGCTGACCAGTGGACATCGTCGCCTGGGCGATCAAGCGCCCCGTCAGCGTGGCCGTGGGCGTGATGCTCGTGGTGATGTTCGGCCTCATCGGGCTGGGCGCGATCCCCATCCAGCTCACCCCCACCGTGGACCGGCCGATCATCACCGTCACCACCAGCTGGCCCGGCCGCAGCCCCCAGGAGGTCGTCGACGAGATCACCCGCGAGCAGGAGAAGCGGCTCAAGAACGTCGCCAACCTCAAGAGCATGCGCTCCACCAGCCAGGAGGGCCTCGCCACCGTCTCGCTGGAGTTCTACCTCGGCACCGACATCGGCCGCGCCCTCCAGGAGGTCTCCGACTCCCTCCGCCAGGTCCCCGCGTACCCCGACGAGGTGGACGAACCGATCATCAAGGCCGCCGAGGGCGCCAGCGAGAACGCCATCGCCTGGATCATCATCGACCTCAAGCCCGAGGCCCGCGCCCGCCACCCCGGCTACGACATCACCACCCTCTACGACGCCCTCGACAAGGAGGTCAAGCCCTACCTCGAGCGCATTGACGGCGTCGCCGAGGTCAACATCTACGGCGGGCGCGAGCGAGAGGTCCGCGTCCAGCTCGACCCCCTCCGCCTCAGCCAGCGCCGCCTCAGCCCCCTCGAGGTCATCGAGGCCCTCCGCGCCGAGAACCGCAACATCTCCGCCGGCACCATCGCCGAGGGCAAGCGCGACTACCGCGTCCGCGTCACCGGCCAGTTCGTCACCGCCGAGGACATCCTCGGCACCGTCATCGCCTACCGCGACGGCAAGCCCGTCTACGTCCGCGACGTCGGCGACGCCGAGATCGGCTACAAGAAGCACCGCGGCTTCGTCCGCGCCCTCGGCGCCCCCTGCATCGCGATGAACGTCATCCGGCAGAGCAACGCCAACGTCGTCGAGGTCATGACCGAGCTCCGCGCCCGCCTCGACGAGGTCCGCACCGACATCCTCCCCCTCCTCACCGCCGGCGCCCCCGGCCAGAGCGCCGACGTCGGCCCCGACCTGCGCATGCGCCAGGTCTACGACGAGACCACCTACATCGACTCCGCCATCGACCTCGTCCTGAACAACCTCTGGCAGGGCGGCCTCATCGCCGCCCTCGTCCTGCTCCTGTTCCTCCGCTCCGCCAGCGCCACCGGCATCATCGCCGTCGCCATCCCCATCTCCGTCATCGGCACCTTCCTGGTCATGGTCGCCTTCGGCCGCACCCTCAACGTCATCTCCCTCGCCGGCCTCGCCTTCGCCACCGGCATGGTCGTGGACAACGCCGTCGTCGTCCTCGAGAACACCTACCGCCGCCTCCAGCTCGGCGACGCCCCGCGCCAGGCCGCCTACCGCGGCGGCAAGGAGGTCTGGGGCGCCATCCTCGCCAGCACCCTCACCACCGTCGCCGTCTTCATCCCCGTCCTCACCATCCGCGAGGAGGCCGGGCAGCTCTTCCGCGACATCTCCCTCGCCATCGCCGCCTCCGTCTCCCTCTCCCTGATCGTCTCGATCATGGTCATCCCCTCCGCCGCGGCGAGGCTCATCCGCAGGCCCCCCAACATCGAGAAGCCCGGCGCCGGCCGCCTCCTCCACCAGTGGCACATCCTCTTCGGCCTCGCCCCCCTCCTCGCCCGCGCCGCCCGCGCCCTGGGCGACGTCGTCCACTGGGCCTCCACCGGCTGGCGGGCGTGGACCCTCCGCCCCGCCATCGTCGCCGCGATGGCCGCGGGCAGCATCTTCGGGATGCGCGCCCTCCTCCCCCCCCTCGACTACCTCCCCACGGGAAACCGCAACCTCGTCTTCGGCGGCCTGCTCATCCCCCCCGGCTACAGCGTCGAGCAGCAGGCCCGCATCGCCGAGCGGCTCGAGGCCGTCGTCGGCCCCTACGTCGCCCCCGACGCCGGCGCGGGCGACAACCTCAACGTCGCCCACGACACCGCTTCCCTTCCCCCGATCGCCCGCTTCGACCCGGTCGCCATGCGGCCACTCCCCCCCTTCGACCCCGTCCGCATCGAGAACTTCTTCATCGGCGCCTTCGGCGGCACCATGTTCGCCGGCGCCGTCAGCGCCGACGAGGACGTCGTCATCCCCGTCGGCCAGCTCCTCACCAACGCCATGAGCACGATCCCCGACGCCTTCGGCGGCGCCCGCCAGGCCGGGATCTTCGCCAGCGGCGCCGACGGCGGAAACTCCGTCAACCTCGAGATCTCCGGCCCCAGGCTCGACCGCGTCATCGCCGCCGCCCAGATGGTCTTCGCGACCGCCGCCCAGACCTACGGCTACGGCAACGTCCGCCCCAGCCCCGCCAACTTCAACCTCACCCAGCCCGAGTGGCGCGCCGTCCTCAACGACCGCGGCCGCGAGCTCGGCCTCACCACCCGCGACATCGGCACCGCCGTCCGCGGCCTCTTCGACGGCGCGTTCGTGGACGACTTCCGCCTCGGCGCCGAGACCGTGGACCTCGTCGCCGTCCCCATCGGCGGCCAGCTCCCCTACAAGGAGCTCCTCGCCTCCACCCCCATCGCCACCCCCGCCGGGCCCATCGTCCCCCTCGACAGCGTCATCACCCTCATCGAGGCCTCCGCCCCCCAGGAGATCGCCCGCGTCGAGGAGCTCCCCGCCGTCACCATCCAGGTCACCCCCAGGCAGGGCGCCAGCGTCGAGGAGGTCGTCTCCGACCTCCGCGACAACATCGTCGCCAGGGCCCGCGCCGCCGGCCTGATCGACCCCACGATGCGCATCCGCTACGAGGGCACCGCCGCCAAGCTCGACGAGGTCACCTCCGCCATGTTCGGCCGCGCCGACGGCACGCCCCCCGACCATGGCTGGCGCCGCGCCGTCCTCTGGCTCTCCTACCTCATCGCCGCCGCGGGCCTCGCCGTCGGCGCGTACGCCCTCTTCATCGGCGCCCGCCGGCGATCCCGCGCCCCCGGCGGCCTGAGCCCCTACGCCGCCGGCGCCCTGGGCGCCCTGCTCATGGCGGCCGTCATCGGCGGCCTCTTCCTCGGCCTCGCCCACCACCCCCAGCTCGCCACCGCCCGCTTCGTCTGGGCCCTCCTGGTCACCTACCTCCTCATGTCCGCCCTCTTCGAAAGCTTCCTCTACCCGCTGGTCATCATGTTCAGCGTCCCGCTCGCGATCGTCGGCGGCTTCGCCGCGCTGCGCATCCTCCACGAGCGGACTCTGCTCATCCCCTGGCAGGCCCCGCAGCAGCTCGACGTCGTGACGATGCTCGGCTTCATCATCCTCATCGGCACCGTCGTCAACAACGCCATCCTCCTCGTCGAGCGCGCCCTCCAGCTCACCCGCCCCTCCGAGTTCGGCGACGATGCGCCCCCCATGGACCCCCTCGCCGCCATCGCCCAGTCCGTCCGCGAGCGCACCCGCCCCATCTTCATGACCACACTCACCACCGTCGGCGGCATGACCCCCCTGGTCGTCGCCCCCGGCGCGGGCTCGGAGATGTACCGCGGCCTGGGCGCCGTCGTCCTCGGCGGCCTGCTCGTCTCCACCGTCTTCACCCTCCTGCTCGTCCCCCTCGTCTTCGGCCTCGTCGTCCAGATGCGCGAGGGCCTCCTCCTCGCCCTCGCCCCCCAACCCGCCCTCGCCGCGCCCGCCGCACCCGCTCCCCCCGCCCGGACCCTCGCGGCCCCGCCCGCTGGCTCTCCCCTCCCCGCCGCGACCAACGGCGACCTCCAACCCGCCCCGAACCCCTCGCCGGCCCCCGCCGAGGCCGGTTCGGACCAGGCGTAGGCACCCAACGCCCGGAAACCCGCGTCCGATGGAACCGACCCGCGCCCGCGGCGTCTAACGTCCTGTGGGCGGGCTCGTGCGGGGCGCCGATAAGGGGCGGGGCGGGCGACGACGGGGCCCGGGAGGCAAGGAGCGCACCATGGCGTTGAACACCAGCAGGCTGACGGGCGGGACCAGGCGGGGGATGATCGCGGCCGCGTGCCTCGCCGCGGCCGGGGGCATGGCCCTGACGAGCCTCCCCGCCATCGCGACCCAGCCCGCCGGCGGCGAGGTCGCCGTCGGCAACCCGGCCCGCAGCAACCTCATGAGGCTCAGCCGCCGCATCACCATCGAGCTCCGCGACCAGCGCCTCGAGGACGTCATCAACTTCATCATCGAGGTCACCGGCGCCGACATCGAGCCCATATGGCGCACCGACACCTCCGAGGGCCTCGACCGCGACGCCGGCATCACCCTCAGCGCCAACAACCTCCCCGCCCTGACCCTCCTGGAGCGCGTCCTCGACAAGGCCCAGACCGACTTCATGCAGAACTCCTGGCAGTTCACCTCCTACGGCGCGATCGAGGTCGGCCCCAAGGAGCGGCTCAACCGCAGCAAGCGCCTGGTCATCTACGACGTCAACGACCTGATCCTGGAGGTCCCCCGCTTCTACGACGCCCCCCAGATCGACCTCCAGGGCGTCCTCCAGCAGAGCCAGGGCGGCGGTGGCCAGAGCCCCTTCACCCAGATCAACCAGAACCAGATCGACGAGGCGGCGGCCGAGGAGCGCCGCGCGGAGCGCATCCGCAGGATCACGGATCTGATCGTCACCTTCGTCGAGCCCGAGCAGTGGCAGGACAACGGGGGCGACGGCGGCACCATCCGGTACTTCCAGGGCACCCTCATCGTCAACGCCCCCGACTACATCCACCGCCAGATCAACGGCTACTCCTTCTGGCCCGACCGCTCCGTCCAGACCCTCCCCAGCGGCCGCCGCTACGTCAGCCTCAACATGGACACCGGCGTCAGCACCCTCGATGGCTTCGGGCGTGAGCCCGTCACCGCCGTCGTCGGCGGCCGCCTCATCCGCAGCGGCGACGGCGGCGGCGGCGGCAGCACCCAGCAGCCCGGCCAGAACCCCGGCGGCGGCCAGCCGGGCGGCAGTGGGGGGGGCGGAGGCAGTGGTAGTGGTAGTGGTGGTGGGGGTGAAGGGGATGGGGGGGGTGGGGGGGGCGGGGGCCAGGGCGGCAACCCCGGCGGCCCGAAGTAGCCACAATAGCCCGCGCCCACAATGGGTGACGGCAGCACGACGCACACCGCCCCCGGTGCTCGCGCCTCAGCGCGGACCCCGGGGGCGGCGGTGCTTCTCAGTTCGCGTAACTCGTGTCCGTGAGACCGGCTCCGGGCCGCTTACCCCGCGTACTCGCTCATCGGCGGGCACACGCACACCAGGTTCCGATCCCCGTACGGGTTGTCCACCCGCGCCACCGGCGGCCAGAACTTGCTCTCCCGCAGGTACGCCAGCGGGAACGCAGCCCGGCTCCGCGGGTACGCGTGCGGCCACTCGTCGCTGGTCAGCGCGGCGATCGTGTGCGGCGCGTGCTTCAGCGGGTTGTCCGCACGGTCCATCTCCCCGCGCTCGATCTCCGCGATCTCCCGCCGGATCTCGATCAGCGCATCGCACAGCCGGTCCAGCTCCGGCTTGCTCTCGCTCTCGGTCGGCTCGATCATCAGCGTCCCCGGCACCGGGAACGACATCGTCGGCGCGTGGAACCCGTAGTCCATCAGCCGCTTGGCGATGTCGTCGATCTTGATCCCCGCCGACTTCTCCAGCTGCCGGCAGTCGATGATGAACTCGTGCGCCACCCGGCCGCCCCGGCCCGCGTACACCACCGGGTAGTGCTCCTCCAGCCGCTTGGCCATGTAGTTGGCGTTCAGGATCGCCACCTGCGTCGCCCGCGTCAGCCCCTCCGCCCCCATCAGCGCGATGTACACCCACGAGATCGGCAGGATGCTCGCCGACCCGTACGGCGCCGCTGACACCGGCCCGATCGCCCGGCTCGTCGAGGTCATCGGCCTCACCACCGGGTGGCCCGGCAGGAACGGCGCCAGGTGCGCCGCCACCCCGATCGGCCCCATCCCCGGCCCGCCGCCCCCGTGCGGGATGCAGAACGTCTTGTGCAGGTTCAGGTGGCACACGTCCGCCCCGATGTGCCCCGGGCTCGTCAGCCCCACCTGGGCGTTCATGTTCGCCCCGTCCATGTACACCTGCCCCCCGTGCTGGTGCACGATCTCGCAGATCTCCCGGATCCCCTCCTCGAACACCCCGTGCGTGGACGGGTACGTCACCATCAGCGCCGCCAGGTCCTCCGCGTGCGCCGCGGCCTTGGCCCGCAGGTCCTCGATGTCGATGTCCCCGCGGTCCGTCGTCGCCACCGGCACCACCCGCAGCCCCGCCACCACCGCCGACGCCGGGTTCGTCCCGTGCGCAGACTCCGGGATCAGGCACACGTCCCGGTGCCCCTCCCCGCGCGACTCGTGGTACGCCCGGATCACCAGCAGCCCCGCGTACTCCCCCTGGCTCCCGGCGTTAGGCTGCAGGCTCACCGCCGCGAACCCCGTGATCTCCGCCAGCCACGTCTCCAGGTCGGAGAACAGCCGCGTGTACCCGCGGACCTGGTCCGCCGGCGCGAACGGATGGATCCGCCCGAACTCCGGCCACGTCACCGGGATCATCTCGCTCGTCGCGTTGAGCTTCATCGTGCACGACCCCAGCGGGATCATGCTCTGCGCCAGCGACAGGTCGCGCCCCTGCAGCCTGGTGATGTAGCGCAGCATCTCCGTCTCGGAGTGGTAGGTGTTGAAGACCGGGTGCGTCAGGTACCCGCTCGCGCGTGCGAATGCCGGCGGGATGATCGGCGCGACGTCCCTCGCGAGCTCCGCGACGTCCGGCGCCGGCCCGAGCTCCGGGTACGCCTCCACCACCGCCTCGAGGATCCCCCGGATGTCGTCGAGGGTCGTCGTCTCATCGACCGACACGCCGAAGGACTCGTGCCCCGACTCCCCGGCCCGCCCGTGCCGCCGCAGGTTGATCCCGCGCCGCTCCGCGGCGTCGCACACCGCGTGCGCATCGCCGTAGGCGCGCACGGTCAGCGTGTCGAAGAACGCCCCGTCCCCCACCGGGTGCTTCAGCCTCTCCAGGCCCCGGGCGAGCACGCACGCGTGCAGGTGCACCCGCTGGGCGATCCGCCGCAGCCCCTCCGGCCCGTGGTACACCGCGTACATCCCCGCCATGATCGCCAGCAGCGCCTGCGCCGTGCAGATGTTGCTCGTCGCCCGCTCTCGCTTGATGTGCTGCTCGCGCGTCTGGATCGCCATCCGGTACGCCACGTTCCCCTGCGCGTCCCGGCTGACCCCGATGATCCGCCCCGGCATCCGCCGCGCGTACTCGTTCTTCGTCGAGATGTACGCCGCGTGCGGCCCGCCGAAGCCCATCGGCACCCCGAACCGCTGCGCCGACCCCACCGCGATGTCCGCGCCCCACTCCCCCGGCGGCTTGATCAGCGCCAGCGCCAGCAGGTCCGCGGCCGCGACCACCAGCGCCCCCGCCTCGTGCGCCCTCCTCGCCAGGTCCTCGTAGCACTCGATCCGCCCGTCCGTCGCCGGGTACTGCACCAGCACCCCGCAGACCGCCCCCGCGTTCTCCCCGCCGAAGTCGAACGCCCCCGGGTCCCCCACGACCACGTTGATCCCCAGGCTCCCCGCACGCGTCCTCACCACCGCGATCGTCTGCGGGTGGCAGTCCCGCGCCACCAGGAACGTCCGCCTGCTCCCCCCGGCGATCGCGGCGCACATCGCCATCGCCTCCGCCGCGGCCGTCCCCTCGTCCAGCAGGCTCGCCCCCGCCAGCGGCAGCGCCGTCAGGTCCGCGATCATCGTCTGAAAGTTCAGCAGCGCCTCGAGCCGCCCCTGCGAGATCTCCGCCTGGTACGGCGTGTACTGCGTGTACCACCCCGGGTTCTCCAGGATGTTCCGCAGGATCACCGGCGGGGTGATCGTGTCGTAGTACCCCATCCCGATGAACGACCGGAACACCTTGTTCTGCTGCGCGATCTCCCGCAGCTCCGCCAGCAGCTCGAACTCCCCGCGCCCGCCCCGCGCCGAGCCGCTGAGCGCCATCGGCTTGGGCAGCCGGATCGACGCCGGCACCGTCGCGTCCACCAGCTCCTCCAGCGACGAGCACCCGAGCGTCGAGAGCATCTCGTCGATCTCGGCCGCGCTCGGCCCGATGTGCCGGTGCACGAACGTGTCGGTCGGCCCCAGCAGCGCCGCCGCCCCGGCCCCCGGCGAACCGCCGGCGCCGCGAACGGGCACACTTACAGGGTTGGTGCGGGAGGCGG
>JBIQJK010000083.1:0-16489 GCA_044507535.1 Planctomycetaceae bacterium
CCTCCCCCAGCCCCCCGCGTGAGCCCCCCACTCACGCCCCCGCCCCCGCCGCGCCAACAATCCCCCGTCCCCAAAGTGGAGGTGCGCCCGATGCCCTGCCTGGTGGCCCTGTTCGCTCTCTTCGTGCCGCGGCTGGTGATCGTGCTGATGGTGATCTTCTCGGATTACATCGGGCGCGGCTTCCAGGGAACCCCGGCCTACCCGCTGATGCCGCTGCTGGGGTTCATCTTCCTCCCCCTGACGACGCTCGCCTACGCGTGGGCGATCAACTCCAACGGGTCGGTGGACGGGATCTACCTCGTGGTGCTGATCATCGCGGTGCTGATGGACCTGGGGTTCCTCGGCGGGGGCGAGAGCGCGCGCCGCACGCAGTACAAGGTCGTGCGGGTGCGGCGGACGGACTGACCAGCGAGGCAGCGCCGGGCGGCTCCTCACCCCCCCGCCATCTCCCCCAACTCCCCGGCCGCCGCCTCCATCGCCCGGATCGTCGCCATGATCTCGCGCAGTGTCTCCTTCTGCGACCGCATCTGCCAGGCCAGGCGCAGGCTCCGCGGCGTGATCGGCCCCATCGGCGTCATCATCGCCCAGTCGCTCAGCAGCGTCACGTCGTGCCTCCCCCGGTCACCGGCCTGCAGCGACGAGACGTGGTAGGGCTGGTTCGCCAGCGTCGCGTCCACCGCGCCCTCGAGCAGCTCGTGCACCTCGAACCACAGGTGCTCCCGGTCCGACTCGTCCTTCGCGCCGTCGGTCGGGTAGCCGAGCTTGACCATCACCGGGAACTCGAACTCCGCCAGCTCGCCCATCAGCGACCGCAGCACGCCGATCGTCGCCAGGGCCCGGTCGGCCATGAGCCGGCTGGCCGCGGCGGAGAAGTGGAAGACCGTCCCGTCGCCGATCTCGCCGCGGAAGAACTTCGACAGCTTCACCGACTTCGAGAACCGCCCCAGCAGCCCCCGCGCGGGCTCGCAGACCACCGAGCGGTCGGTGTTGTGGTTCCCGTCGTTGTCGCGGAAGGCCGCCGCGGCAGGATCGGCGAGGCGGTGGAACTCCGCGACCGGGACCATGCGGACCCGCCCCCCGGGGTGGGCGAGCATGAAATCCGGCTCCGAGGGGCCGATGGTCCCCTCGAGAATCGCGAACGCCAGCGCCCGCAGCGCCTCGGTCGCGTGGAGCACGTCCGGCGAGGCGTCGAGGATGTCGAAGTCGAACGCGCCGATCTGCGCCAGCCCGTGCGTGTGGATCCACCGGGCCCGGCGCTCGTCCCCCTCCTCACCGTCGTCATCCTCGCCGGGGGGCGGGGCGTCCTCCGGCGGGTCCTCGCCCACGGCGTGGACGGTGTAGAGGGCCTCAACGTCCAGATCGGCGTCGTGCCACAGCTCCGCGTCCAGGGCCGAGCGCGTCCAGAAGAGCTCCGAGGCGTGGTCCACCGAGACCACCGCGTCGTCCCCCATCACCGCCCGCAGGTACCGCAGCAGGTTCTTCCGGTCCGCGAGCATGTTCGCCCGCGTGGAAGCGACCTTCAGGCTCACCCCCGTCCCCGCGGCCTTGGCCTCCTCCCGCTCCCGGTCCGACATCCCCGGCGAGAAATCAACCATCGCCGACGGGTAGACCTTGAAGTCGCGCAGCGCCACCATCTCCGCCTCCCCCCAGGAGCGGTGCCGCAGCCGCAGCCGCCAGTGCGCCCCCGGCGCACCATCGAGCCTGGCGACTTCGATCCCCAGGTCGCGGAGAAACCCGAACTCCTCCGCCCGCGACGGGAGGTTGCCGCGGAAGTAGACCGAGCCGATCGAGGGGGTGTCCTTCTTGAGAAGCCGGAACATGGCGCGATGCTCCTGGGGATTGGAGCAATCTAACAAAGGGCGATCGCCCGGGCAAGCGGTTCTGCCATAACCGGCAGTTCCACCTCACCTCTGTGCTTGCGGAGGCGAAGCAACGCGCCACACCACACGCTTCAGGACATAACCCCTTGAATGGGCTCGATTTCTACACGACTCGGTCGCCGATCACCTCGGGGAGCGATTCCACGCGAGGCGGCTTGGCGATCGACTCACGCGCCCGCCGCCCCGCCCCCCGGCGCCGCCTCCGCCGGGTCGGCCCGCATGAACAGCGCATCCCCCTTGACGATCTCCGTCCCCGCCCTGAGCCCGTGCTCGCCGCCGAAGCGGGCCAGCTCCGCAAGCGGCACGCCCGGCGCGGGCGGGCTCGACCAGCGGCCCAGCAGGTCCCCCATCTTCTCGGGCATCGCCGGCAGCAGCAGCAGCGCGGCCGCCCGCAACGCCTCCGCGCAGTTGTAGAGGATCGCCGCGAGCTGCGCGCCCTTGGCCGGCTCGGCCTCCACCTGCTTGGCGAGCTTGAACGGCTGGGTGACGCCGATGTACGCGTCCACCTCACCGACCAGCCGGATGCCGGAGCGGACGCACTCGCCCAGGTCGAACCGCTCCGCCGCCCCCGCGGCCTCGGCCACGCATCGCTCGACGATCGCCGGCCAGTCGTGGTCCGTGCCGTCGGCGCCCGCGCCCCCGCGATCGGGGACCTTGCCCCCGAAGTACTTGCCGATCATGTTCGCCACGCGGCTGGCGCTGTTGCCGATGCCGTTGGCCAGGTCCGCGTTGTACACCTCGACGAACTTCGCGTGCGCGAAGTCCGAGTCCGTCCCCGTCAGCGGGCCTTGCGTCGCCAGGTACCAGCGCAGCGCATCGAGCGAGTAGCGGCCGGCGTACGCCTTGAGCCGCTCGAGGTCGATGAAGTTCCCGAGCGACTTGCTCATCTTCATCCCCTCGCTGATCCACCACCCGTGGCCGAAGACCATCCGCGGCAGCGGCTCCCCCAGGCCCATCAGCAGTGCGGGCCAGATCACCGCGTGGAACCACAGGATGTCCTTGCCGATCAGGTGCACCCTCGCCGGCCACAGGTGCCGCCGCTCCGGCGTGTCCACCGTCGTCAGGTAGTTGAAGAGCGCGTCGATCCAGACGTAGATCCGGTGCGCCTCGTCCCCCGGCATGCGGATCCCCCACTGCGTCGCGGGGTCGTCCGTCACCGGCCGCGAGACCGGCACATCCTGAAGCCCCTGGCGCAGCCGGCCCAGCACCTCCGACCGCCTCGCCTCCGGCTGGACAAACCCGGGGTTCCCCTCGATGTGCTCCCGGAGCCGCTCCTGGTACGCCGAGAGGCGGAAGAAGTAGCACGGCTCGGTCCGGCGCACCAGCGGCCGCCCGCTGACGGCGCTCTTGTACCCCGCCTCCTTCGCGACCGTCTCGGTGACGTACTCCTCCTGCCCCGCGTCGTACCAGCCGGTGTACTCCCCCTTGTAGATGTCGCCGGAGTCCAGCAGCCGCCGGATGTAGCCGCCGACCTTCTCCTTGTGCCGCGGCTCGGTCGTCCGGATGAAGTCGTCGAACGAGCAGTTCATGAAGGCGAAGGCCTTGCGGAACTCCGCCGCGTTCTGGTCCGCCCACGCCTGCGGGCCCACCCCGTGGGCCGCGGCCGAGGTGACGACCTTGTCCGCGTGCTCGTCCGTCCCCGTCAGCAGGAAGACCGCGTCCGGCCCCGGCCGCCCCTGCCCGCCGCTGCCCCCGAGCGGTTGGCCCCGCAGCAGCCGCTGGAAGCGTGCCGCGACGTCCGCCACGACCGTGGTGTAGCAGTGCCCAATATGAGGACGGTCGTTGACGTAATAGATGGGGGTGGTCAGGTAGTACGGGTTCATCGGGGGGAGTGTAGCGGTTGGAGCGGCGACGCCGGTCGCACGGCCTGGGGGGCCGCCGGGCGGCGGCGGCGAGGCGGCTCGCCGGTAAACAAGGCCTCCGGGGCCGTACCCGCCGCGCCCGGGCCCGGCCAGAAGTCGAAAGAACCCGCCCCGGGACGATCCCCCGGACGGCGGGATGAGTAGATACTTTCCTACCCTCTGTCCGGGTGCCCGCGGAATACGCCGCCGCGGTCATCGGTTCACCGCAGTGGCGTTTGGAATCCCCCCGCGTATGCTGCGAGAGGAGTACGAGCGCCTGGCCCTTGATCAGCTCGACGCGGTGTACCGCATGGCCTTGCAGCTCACACGCAACCCGGAACGCGCCCAGGACCTGGTGCAGGACGTGTACGTCCGCGCCCTGGACAAGGGCGTCCCCGAGCGCTTCGAAGACCGGGGCCGCGGCGGCGACGGCGTGCGAGCGTGGCTCTTCACCATCACCCACCACACGTTCTACTCCGGCCTGCGCCGCGCCAAGAATGCCCCCACCTCCGTCGAGGACTTCTACGCCGAGGAATCCAACGAAACCCTCCCCGACGAGCCGCCCCCCGCGTGGGACCTGGCGAGCCTCGACTGGGAGCACGTGGACGACCGGCTCAAGAACGCGATCGACGCCCTCCGCCCGGAGTACCGCGAGGTGCTCCTGTTATGGGGCGTTCAGGGGCTGAAGTACCGCGAGATCGCGGAGATCGTCGGGGTGCCCATCGGGACGGTCATGAGCCGGCTCCACAGGGCCCGCAAGATGATCGCCGATGAGATCGGTGGGCCGGAGGGGTTCGCCGCGGACCACAGGCTGCGAACCCAGCAGGAGTCGGGCGAGGCGGCAGAAGCGGAGCGGACGGCGTGAACGACACCAACCTCAACAGCCTTCCGGAGCAGGACCTGCCCACCGCGGCGATGCTGCGCTGCGCCGCGGACGGCGAGCTCACGCTCAGCCAGCAGGCCGCCCTCGAGGCCCACCTCGCGGCCCACCCCGGGGACGCCGCCAGGATCCGCTTCGAGCGCGACCTCCGCCAGGCCTGCGCCCGCGCCATGGCCGGCCAGGGCGCCGCCGCCCCCGCCGAGCTGCGCGCCCGCATCGCCGGCCTGACCGCCGCGCCGGCCGCCCCCGCCGCTGCCCCCCAGCCCGCCGCCGAGCCGGAGGTCGTCGTCGTCGCCGGACGCATCGGCGCGGCCCGCTTCCAGCGGTGGGCCTCGCTCGCCGCGGCCGTGCTCCTCCTGGGCGCCGGCGCCGCGCTGCTCGTCCGCGGGGGCATGCTCACCCGCGGCGCCCCCGGCGACACCGCCAGCGCGGCCGTCGTGCTGACCAACTTCCTCTCTCAGGAGCACAAGCGCTGCAGCTCCGGACGCGAGGGCTCCTTCGCCCAGCGGCTGCGCGTCACCGACCTCTCCCGCGTCCCCGAGGCCGTCCAGCAGGTGCTGGGCAAGCCGGTCTCCGTCGAGTCGATGGCCGAGGCGGACTTCCAGTTCATCGGCGCGGGGAGCTGCCGCGTCCCCGGCGCGGAGAAGTCCGTCCACCTCCTCTTCCGGCGCATGCGCGACGGCCAGCCCGCCGGCCCCCCGGTCAGCCTCTTCATCGAGCCCGACACCGGCCGCCTGAACCTCGAGGAGGGCGTCACCTACGCCGTCGAGGAGGGGGGCCGCGACATCCCGCGCGTCATCGCCTGGACCCACGACGGCCTGGTCTACTACCTCGTCACCTCCTGCTCGGTGACGTGCGAGTCCGCCCGCCACGGCCTGGACGCCCCGCAGTCCCTGGCCGGCCTCGCCCGCTGACTTCTCTGCTTTCCGCCCGCCGCCCCCACCCGGCCCCCGGCCCGCCCCCCCTTTGCCCGGCTGAACCCCGGCTCAGGCGATGGGGTACAGAGCAAAAGCGGCATAGGCTGCCCCTGGGATGGGCCGATCCATTAGGTGTGCCCACCGGGCCGGTTGGAGGTGACGCCATGAAGACTCGACGCCGGATCGCAGCGCTCACGGGCGTCTGCGGCCTCGCCCTGACCCTCTTCGTTTCCGCCGCACAGGCCCAGAACGCCCTGGGCGACGGCCGGATCCTCGACCGCAACCTCCAGCCCGGCAGCGGCGGCGTCAACACCCGCGTCCGCGACATCGACGCCCAGATCCGCTTTTCCAACGCCATCGTCACCGGCAACGCCCCCGGCCTCGCCTCCTTCCGCGGCAACGTCGGCTACCTCGCCCCGGGGGATTTCGAGGGCCGCCTCGGCTCCAACGACCTCTTCCCCTTCATCCGCGACGCCGCGCCCCCCGCCTATGCCGCTCAGGCCGGCCTCCGCGGCACCGACGCCCTCCGCTACCAGTTCGGCCTCACCACCGCCGTCGCCCCCGGCGCGGCCCCCACCCCCTTCGGCTTCCGCGGCCCCGTCGCCTTTGAACGCGCCGGCAGCGGCGCCACCGGCGCCGAGATCTCCAGCGGCCTGCGCTCCACCTCCGACTTCCTCACCCGCCAGTCCTTGCGGCCGATTGTTATCGGACTCGGCAGGACCGCCGCCGACGCCCAGATCGACGCCGCGATCGCCGCCTCCCCCCTGATCGGGGTGCGGACCCTCCAACTCCCCGCGGCGGGGGACATCACCCCACTCATCGACCGCCCCACCATTGAGCCGCTCATCCCCGGCCAGACGCCCCTGATCGACTCCGTCCCCGGCCTCGACCCGCAAGGGGCGGGCGCCGCCGACGGCCTCGGCGAGACCACGGGCGCCCCCGGCCAGCCCGACGCCGCCGCGTTCACCGGCCTGGGCGCGCCGCCGGAGCGCACGTCCGAGCGCCAGCGGCGCCTCACGGCGCTGACGGGTCTGGAGCCCTACGCCCGCGGCGTGGCCCGCCCCGACCTGCGCCCCCCGACCCGCGTTGACCTCGCCGCGACGCCCACGGCCCTTCAGCCGCAGACCATGGCCCACCTCAGCGCGGTGGAGCGGCTCCGCCAGGAGCTCGACGCCTCGCTCGCGGCCGCGCCGCAGCCGGGACGCGAGGCCGGGGCCGAGGAGGATGCCCTCGCCGGCGCGACGCCGCTGGAGCAGCGGCTCGAGGACATCCGCCGCCGCCTCGCCGGCGAGCCCGCGCTGGAGCGGCCCGAGCGGCCGCAGCTGACGGACCTGCAGCGCCCGCGGGTTCCCGGCATCGACGAGCCGGAGGAGCTCACCCCCGAGCAGCGCGAGGCCCGCGAGCGCGAGCGGCGCGAGGCGATGCGCCGGGCGGGGATCAAGGTCCCCGGCGCCGTGGAGTTCGATCCCAACACGATCGACGCGCTGCGCCGGTCGCGCATGACCATCCGCGACCTGAGCTCCCCCAGCGTCGCCGACAACATGGTCTACGCGGAGAACATGTCCGCCGGGCAGGCGCTCCTGGCCCAGGGGCGCTACTTCGACGCGGAGGAGCGGTTCGTCCGCGCCGCCACGGCGATCCCCGGCGAGCCGATGGCCGCCGTCGGGCGGATCCACGCGCAGATCGGCGCCGGTTTGTTCATGTCCGCCTCGATGAACCTGCGCACGCTGCTGACGACCAACCCCGAGCTCCTCCCCGCCCGCTACGGCGAGACGCTCCTGCCCAGCCGGAGCCGCTGGGCGGCGATCCGCGACCAGCTCGCCACCCGGCTCGAGGACGACGACCGCGGCGCCGCCCGCGCCGCCGCGCTGCTGCTGGCCTACCTCGGCTACCAGTACGGCGACGAGGCGGCGCTGCGCCAGGGGCTCCAGACGCTCCGGTCCGGCCCGGAGATGCAGGTGGACAGCGAGGCCGCGCTCGTCTCGCTGCTGGAGGCGGTCTGGCTCGATTCGCCCGTCGCGCCGCCGAGCGGCGGCGAGTAAGCCGGAAGGCAGCGCCGCTCCGCATCCCCCGGTTTCCGCCCGCGCCGCGCCCGAGCGCTCCAGGCGAGGGATCTCCAAGCGCGGCCGCTCGTATACCATCACTCATCCCGCGCCCGGTCGCCCCGCGTGGTGCCTCCGGCGCGGCCCCCTCTCGACCAGGGACACATGGCCGATCCGTCCTCCCGACACCCGACCTCAGCCAACGGCGACGCGACCATCTCGCCCGCCTCGCGGTGTGGAGAAGCGGAGGCCCCCGCAAGGCGGCCCCTGGCCATCACCCACCTCGCCGGGATCGTGGACATCGCCGACGGGTCGGTCTCCGTCCGCGACTTCCTCACCGACGGCTCGCTCATCGCCGTCTGCGACGAGCTCTCCCGCACCACCGGCGTGCCCATCTGGGTCCGCGACCGCGACGGCAGCGCGATCGTCCCCGGCGACGACGGCGTGCTGTGGCAGTCGGTGGAGGAGCCCGCCGCCGCGGCCCGCGCCGCCGGCCTCGCCGGCGTGCGGCACGACCCCGGCGCGGCCATCCTCGCCGCGCCGCTGCGGACCAGCGCGGGCGAGCTGGGCGCGCTGGTCATGGCCGCCCCCGGCCTCGCCCGCGCGGAGGACGGCCCCGCCGCGTCCGTGCACAAGGCCCTCACGCGGCTCGCCTCCGCCATCAGCGAGGGGTGCGAGGCCCAGCTCTCCCTGCGCCAGCGGCTCATGGAGCTGGGCGCCCTCTACCGCCTGAGCTCCATGGTCGTCGAGACCGAGGACGTGGACCAGCTCCTGGCCGTCGCGCTCGAGCTCGCCATCGACGTCCTCCGCGCCGACGCCGGCAGCATCGGCCTGATCGAGGAGCACCACGACCACCTCGTCATCAAGGCGACCCGCGGCCTGAGCGAGCGATGGGTCGATTACAGCTCCAGGCTCAGCCACGGCGGGCTCCTCCGCCAGGCCGCCCTCCGCGGCGAGATCGTCTGCGTCGAGGACCTCGCCACCGACGAGGCCAACGTGGACCCCGACCGCGTCCGCGAGGAGGGCCTGTGCAGCCTCTTCTCCACCGGCCTGATGTACCAGGGCCGCGCCATCGGCCTGATCCGCCTCTACTCGCGCACCCCGCGCTGGTTCACCCTCGCCGAACGCGGCCTGCTCCGCTCCATCGCCGACCAGTCCGCCGCGGCGGTGATCAACGCCCGCCTCAAGAAGCTCCGCGAGGAGGACGAGCGCGTCCGCCGCCAGATGCGCCTGGCCGCCGACGTCCAGCGCCGCATGCTCCCCCGCGCCAGCCCCGACCTGCCCACCCTCGACGTCGCCGCCCGCTACGTCCCCAGCTTCGAGCTCGGCGGCGACTTCTACGACCTGATCCAGCTCGGCCCCAGCCTCGGCCTGGTCGTCGGCGACGTCGTCGGCAAGGGCGTCGCGGCCGCGCTGCTCATGTCCGCCGTCCGCGCCTCCCTCCGCGCCCACGCCCAGGACGTCTACGACATCGACGAGGTCATCGCCCGCGTCAACGCCGCCCTGACCGTGGACACCCGCGACAACGAGTTCGCCACCCTCTGGTACGGCATCATCGACCCCGGGACGATGGACGTCACCTACTGCAACGCGGGCCACAACCCCCCCATCCTCTTCCGCCCCGGCCACGCCCCCGCCGAGCTCGCCACCGGCGGCATGGCCCTGGGGATCGACTCGTCGCAGCGCTACGACCGCGGCCTGACCCGCCTGAACCCCGGCGACGTGATCGTCGCCTTCACCGACGGCCTCACCGACGCCGCCAACTTCGAGAACCAGCGCTTCGGCAAGGCCCGCCTCGTCGCCGCCGTCCAGGAGGCCCTCGCCCAGGAGGCCGGCCGCACCGCCTCCGGCATCCTCGAGCACATCTTCTGGCACCTGCGGCAGTTCGTCGGGCTCAACACCGCCAGCGACGACCTCACCGTCGTCGTCGTCCGCGCCCGCACATGACCGTGGCACGGGCCTTGGGGCCAGCCCGTGCGCTCCTCTTCTTCCTCTGCTCCCCGCCCCCGTCCCCGCAGCGCCCCGCCTACGCCGCGCTCGGCCGGTCCCAGTCGTCGTCCCCGCCCCACGGCGAGATCCGGTACCCCCGCTCCTCGATCTGCCCCTTGAGGTCGTCGAACCGCTCCTGCACGCGGTCGAGCGTCCGCTCGATCTGCCGGACCAGCTCGTCCGACGACGGCGGCCGCTTCGGGATCGACGGCCGGACGCGCCCCGCGATCGCGCCGCCCGCGCCGCCCCGCCGCGGCCGGCTCGGCGCCGGCATCGCGCTCACCGCCTCCACCGGGAACCGCAGCGTGCGGACCTCCTCACTGGACTCGGGGCCCGTCTCGTCACGCCGCAACCTGAGCTTTGTCGCCATAACCTCGAACTCCACACCCCGGCGGGCTGAGCGCCCGGCCGGGACATGTGAAGATCGGATTCGCCGCGGCCCCGGTGAACCCGCCCGCCCGGTTCTGGACCCCCCTGGCGACAATCTCGCTCGAACGAACCGTCCCCGCCGCCCCAGCTTCATCCCCGGCGCGCTGTTCTCGGACGCCGCCCGCGAGCGTGCGCGCCGGCCCCGCAGCCCGCCCCGCGGTTATCGGGGCGTCGCCCCGCCCCGCCGCCGCTGACCGATCCGCGGCTCGGTCCCCGCCAGTGTGCGGGCGATGTTGCCGCGGTGCGTCCAGACCACCAGCGACGCCAGCGCCCCGGTCACCGCGATGTACGGCCACAGCCCCCACGCCCCCTCGCCGCCGCGCGACAGCGCGTACGCCCCCACCGCCAGCGGCATCGACACCGCCGCCAGCACGGAGCTGATCCCCACCATCCGAAGCGTCATCGCCGAGCACACCCACACCGCCACCGCCACCGCCACCGCCGCGGTCAGCACCGGGTACACCCCGAGCATCACCCCCAGCCCCGTCGCGACCCCCTTGCCCCCCTTGAACCCCAGCCACACCGGGAAGATGTGCCCGAGCATCGGCGTCACCGCGACGGCGAGGAACGCCAGCGTCTCCCCCGCCGGCGCCGACCCCGGCTCGCGCCCGAGGTGCCCCGTCAGCCACCCCGCCAGCAGCACCGGCAGCACCCCCTTGAGCACGTCGAGCGCGAAGCACACCCCGCCGAGCTTCTTCCCCAGCACGCGCACCGCGTTGGTCGCGCCGATGTTCCCCGAGCCGTGCTCGCGCAGGTCCACGCCGCGAGCGAAGCCGATGAGCAGGCCAAACGGGATCGACCCGACGAGATATCCCACCACGCCCGCGATCAGGTACTCGCTCATGCGCTTCTCGTGGCACGGGCCTTCAGCCCGTGTCTCACCCTCTCCCTCTGCTCCCCCTTCCGGGCGCCACGGCTGGCCGCATTGAGGGAGGCCGGCCGGCCGAGCTCATTCCCTCCTCACCTCTACACCTGCTCGCCTCTACACCTCCACACCCCCCTCACCCCCACGACCCCTCCACGCGCTCCCTCACCGAAGCCACCAGCTCCCCCCACACCTCCTCCTCGCTCCTGGACGCATCGATCACCAGGTACCGCGCCGGGTCCGCCGCGGCCTGATCGAGGTACCCCTTGCGCACCTTCCGGTGGAACGCCTCCCCCTTGGCCTCCATCCGGTCCAGCAGCGGGCTCAGCCGCTTGGCCGCGCCGCGCTCGTCGATGTCGAAGATGACGATCAGGTCCGGCATCAGCCCGCGCGTGGCCATCTTCGCCACCGCCGCGATCTCCGACGCCGGCACGCCCCCCGCCGCCCCCTGGTACGCCAGGGTGGACGACACGAACCGGTCCGCCAGCACCATCTCCCCCCGCGACAGCGCCGGCATCACCCGCACCTCGACCAGCTCGGCGCGGCTCGCCATGTACAGCAGCGTCTCGCACCGCACCGTCATCCCCGTCAGCGACCGGTCCAGCAGGATCTCGCGGATCCGCTCCCCCGTCGGCGTCCCCCCGGGGTCGCGCACCTCGCACAGCGGCACGCCCGCCTGCTGCACCATCGCCGCGAAGCGGCGGAACTGCGTGCTCTTCCCCGATCCATCGGGGCCGTCGAAGACAACGAAGCGGCCGGCGAGCTTGCGGGCCCAGGAGAGGTCGGTCACGTCGGGCGTCCTTGCGGGGGTGCGAACCTGATCGGAGCGCGAGTGTACCCGGCCCGGTCGCACCGCGGCAGGGACCGCCGGGTTTCCACCGGCCCCGCCACGCTGCCTCCCATCTGCTACCTCCCATCAATCGACGCCCGAACGGCCTTGATCCGCTGCGCCGCCTCCCCGCCCCCGAACGCCGGGTCCACCAGCTCCAGCCGGTTGAGCTGCAGCCGGATCACGTCGCTCCTCCGCCCGTCGCGGTTGTCGGCGGCGAGGATCTCCAGCATCTCCGCCCACGCCAGCCAGTACGCCTCGTGCCGGTGCTTCGTCGCCGGCCGCCGCTGCGACGCGACCCGCTCCAGGTCGTCCACGAGCGACCGCAGCGTCGCGAACGCCGACTCGCTCTGCCCCCCCGCGCGCTGCGCCCGCCCCAGCCCCAGCCGCGACCGCACCCGCAGCTCCGACCCCGGCTCGGCGCGGTCGGCCAGGTCCTGGTAGATCGCCGCGGCACGCGCATCCCCGGCGTCGATCAGCGCATCCGCCAGCGTGAGCCGGTACCGGTCCGCCTCCGACGGCCGGCGCGACTGCGCCCACTGCACCGCCCGCCGCGCGATCCCCACCAGCCGCTCCCGCGCCGCCGGCGCCAGCTCCTCCCGCCCCGCGTCCGCGGCCACCGCCCGCGCCACCGCCGCCCGCGCGGCCTCCAGCGCGCGATCGATCGCCACCGCCGCGACGCGGTCCGCCTCGGCCCGGCGAGGGTCCGACTCCGGCACGCCCTCCAGCGCGTTCAGCGCCGAGTCGAGCTCCTCCGGCGTCATCGCCCGCTCGCTCCCCGCCGCGGCCGCGTCGAGCACCAGCCGCGCACGCTCCAGGCGCTGCTGCGCCGAGGCCGGGTCCGCCGGCGCCAGCTTCACCGCCAGGTCCAGCGCCCGCGCGTACAGCGTCCCCAGCGCGTCCACCAATGCGGGGTCCGCCCCCTCCTTGGTCTGCCCGTCCCCCGCCGCGAGCTGCCCCAGCGTGTACCGCGACAGCTCCACCGCCTTCTTCGCCGCCTCCGCCGCCCGCGCCGACTCCGGGAACTCCCCCGCCAGCCGGCACAGCGTCTCCACCGCCGCCACCGCGTCCCCCGCCTCGGGGCTTTCCCACAGGATCACCGCCAGCTCCCACAGCGCCTCCGGCCGCGACTCCCCCGCATCGTGCCGGTCCGCCACCGCCCGCAGCAGCGCGGCCGCCTCCACGCGGGCACGGTCCCCCGGCGACGACCCCCGCGCCAGCATCACCGCCCGCGACAGCGGCACCATCGCGTCCAGCCGGTCCATCGGCATCAGCCGGTCCGTCGCCGAGCCGACCTTCGCCAGGACCAGCGGCCGCAGCGCGGCCCGGTGCCCGCGCAGATCCTCGCGATGCAGCAGCGCCAGCAGCGGCGCGAACGCCGCATCGAGCTCCGCCGCGCGCCCCCTCGCATCCTCTGCCCTCGCCAGGCCCAGCGACGCCCGCGTCGCCGACTCCGCCACCAGCAGCGCCAGCAGCGGGTCCGCCGCGCGCCGCGACGGCCCCTGCGGATCGGCGACGACGAACGGCTCGGTGATCGCCGCGAGCGCGAGGTCCTCGCGCACCGCGCGAAGCTCCTCCCCGCTCCCCGCCGCGAGCATCAGCCCCATCCACGCCTGCGCCCGCGTCACCGGGTCCGGCGCCGACCCCGCCTCCGCCGCGCCGTTGCTTCCCCCGCCCCCGCCCCCTCCCACGTGCACCGGCTGCTCCACCACCCACCGCAGCAGCGTCCGCGCCTGCTCCCGCGCCGGCGCATCCCCCTCCCCCAGGTTCAGCAGCACCGCCGCGAGCGCCACCCGGCGCGACGCCTCCGCCGCGACCGTCCCCAGCTTCAGCTTCCCCAGCGACTCCAGCGCGACCCGCGCGAACTCCTCGCGCGACGCCCTCGACCCCTGCACCGCCGACAGGATCACCGCCGCGCGCCCCCGGAAGAACGGGATCCGCACCCCCTGCTCCAGGTCCACCAGCCGCGCCAGCGTCCGCTCCGCCTCCTCGGCGCGCCGCCGAACCGTCTCGGGGCTCCCCGTGCCGTCGATCAGCCGCGCCTGCACCCGCTCGATGATGCGCGAGGCCGCGTCGTCCGCGCGGGAGATCAGCATCAGCGCCTCCGCCGCGGCCTCCTCCGCGCGCTGCCGCTGCCGCGACGTCGGGATCCCCAGCAGCGCCGCCGCCTCCGACCCGTCCGCCGCGACCCGGTCCAGCACCGCCGCGGCCTGCTCGACCATCCACGTCGGCGCCCGCTCATCATCCGGCGCGAGCTCGATCAGCCGCGCCCGCGCCGTGATCGCCTCCTCCAGCGTCGGCGCATCCGCGATCGCCGCCAGCAGCGCCTCCACGTCCGACGGCAGCATCGCCGCGGCCGCCCCTTCCCCCGCCGCCGTCCCCGCGCCGGGCTGCCCCTGCTGCGCCAGCGCGAGCGACGCCGCCGCGGCCGCCCCCAGCGCGGCGACCACGGCGCGGCGGTTCTGGCGTCGGGCGGGCGTCATCCTCATCGTCATGGTCGTGGCGTCGGTGTGTGCAACAGGGGGTGGCAGGGGTGCATCGGGACGGGGAGCTGGCCGCACCTGAGGGTAACACCGCCCCGGCTCAGGTGCCCCCCGTCTCCTCCCGCGGCGGCGTCGGCGGCGCAGCCCCGCTCCGCCGCTGGTCGTCCGCCTCGCCGCGGTCGCGCAGCTCCGCGGCACGCCTGATCACGGTGTACGCGTCCGCCGGATTCGGGTTCTGCCGCGTCACCCCCCCGTGCACCCGCGCGATCGCCTGCATCACCCCCGTCGGGTCCTCATCCAGGAACTGGATCGTCTTGATCACCACCGGCCGCGTCCCCGCCACCGGGTGCGCCGGGTTCAGCCGGTCCAGCTCCCGCATCGTCGATTCCAGCCCCAGCTCCCACACCCCGCCCCCGGACCGCTCGATCGAGCGCGACAGCAGGAAGATCGCGTCCGGCTCCATCGAGAACGCCGCCCGCAGCCCGTCGAGCGGGTTGGACCGCCCCTGCGGCTCGATCTCCCGCAGCCACGCCGCCAGCCGCTGGACCGCGTCCGGCGTCGCCCGGATCAGCGCGGGCGTGAACCACTCGTACCCCGGCCCCGGCCCGCGCCCCCGCCGGAAGATCACCACCCCGAACTTCTGCGACGGCCCCAGCCGGCTCACCGAACGCAGCACCTCCTCCAGCACGATCGGCAGGCTCGAGACCATCGGCCCCGACCCGTCCACCACGTACACCACGCTCTGCGCATCCGACGCCCCCAGCCCCGCGAACCGCACCTCCCCCCCCGCGGGCGCGCCCCCCCGGACCAGCCGCGGCGGCTCACCGACCTCCGCCGCCCGCAGCGACGGCGCCGACCCATCGGCCGCCACCCCCCGCAGCGACGGCATCGGCACCGGCTCCCGCCCGGACGCGGCCGCCCCCAGCGCGGCCGGCGACGGCGCCGACGCGGACGCCCCCCCGCCGATCTCGCCGCTCTCGGGCGCGGGCGCCTCAAACTCCGGCAGCGCGGCCCCCTGCCCCGGATCGCTGAACGTGATCGACACCGGCGGCTTGGCCGGCGGCGCCGACGACGACACCCGCCACACCACCGCCGCGGTCCCCAGCAGCAGCAGCGCGTGCAGCGCCAGCG
Organism: Planctomycetaceae bacterium; assembly: GCA_044507535.1. GTDB lineage: Bacteria > Planctomycetota > Phycisphaerae > Phycisphaerales > UBA1924 > CALAFV01. The sequence goes on from JBIQJK010000083.1 coordinate 15,287, forward strand.
ACAGCCCCAGCGGCACGCCGGTGGTCAGCATCGGCCCGGGACGCGAGCGGCGCGCCGCCCCCCGCTCCGCCGCCTTGTTATGCACCACGCTCGCCACGCGCTCGCCCCCTCCGCTTACTCGTCGTCGTCATCATCGTCGTCGTCCGCCACCCGGCGCGACCGGCCGAAGAGCACGTTGTCGAGCGCGAACATCCCCGCCCCCGCGAAGACCACCGCCAGCGCCGACATGAAGAGCATGAACTGCCACAGCGGCGTCCGCCACGCCTCCGGATCGAACGCGGGCCGGTCCGGCAGGAACCCCAGCACCGTCTGCCCCAGCTGCACCGCCGGCCCGATCTGGTCCAGCCACATCGCCCCCGCCATCACCGTCGCGATCGAGAGCGCGGCGATCCGCGTCAGCACCCCCAGCAGCAGCGCGATCCCCCCGCCCAGCTCCGCGACCACCACCCCCCACGCCAGCCACCGCGGCGCCGACTCCTGCGCCAGCCGCACCGGCCAGATCGCCCGCAGCTGCTCCCCGTTCTCATCCACCCCCGGGTGCGCCGCGCTGTGGATCCGCAGCGCGACCCCGTACACCCGGCGCACCTCCGCCGCCTCCGGGAAATCCGACGCCACGTACCGCGGCTTGGCCCGCGCCGCCGCGCCGCCGCCCCCCGCCGGCGGCTCGTTGCGGAACCCGTCCGCCGGCATCGGCTCCCCGTCCGGGGGCCCGTCCAGCCCCGCCGTCGGCGTCGGCAGCACCGGCGCGTTGGGGATCGACACCCCCATGTTCGCGAGCGTCGCCGCCGCCTGGCCGCTCACCGGCATCGTCGCCGCGACCTTCCCCAGCCCCGCCCAGATGAACGTGATCGCGAGCGCCACACGCAGCAGCAGCGGCGCGACGCCTACGGCCAAACGCTGACGATGATTCATCGATGCGCTCCATCGCGGCCGCCCGGGGCACGCCTGCCTGCTTCTTCCGCCTCCGCCCCGGGCGATTCCCCCTCTTTCTTCGGCGTTCGCGGGTGCGCCGCCCCGATTCGCCCCCTCCGGCCGCCCGTCATGGTAGCCGCGCCCCACGCCCCCCGGCCCGTGCTGTCAGGCCCCCGTCCGGCCTTCCCCCCCGCCCCCGCCGCTACCCTCCCCCCCCTGATCGGTCCCCCACCCCCGCCGGCGTGGCGGGACTGGCCGGGCTCACGCTGGCCGATACGTTTCGCCTGACCG
>JBIQJK010000249.1:0-2437 GCA_044507535.1 Planctomycetaceae bacterium
GATCCAGGCCCTTTAGGTGGGCAAGAAGGGGTGGGGGAGCGGGGGAGAGGGGGTGGGGGGGTCAGCTCTCGTCGAGGGCGCGGTGGTAGTGCTGCATGACGGCGGAGCGGCTGATGAGGCCGATGGGGCGGGGGCGGCCGTCGCCGGGGGCAGCGGCGTCGTCGAGCAGGGCGAGGGTGGCGAGGTCGGCCCCGTTGCCGCTGAACTTCTCGACCGCGCTGTCGAGGGTCTCGGTGGGGGAGAGGGTGGGGAGGTCGGTGCGGAGGAGCTCGGCGACCAGCAGGAGGGGGACGGCCTCGCGGTCGATGAGCGCGGTGCGCATGTCGCGCCCGGTGACCATGCCGACGTAGGCCCCCGACTGGTCCACGACGACGAAGTCGGGCACGTCGTAGTAGGCGTGCAGGGCGACGAGCTTGCTGAGCGGGTCGGACGGGTAGACCGGCTCGGGGGGGAGCGGGGTGAGGCGGACGCTGCTGAGGGGGACGCGGCGGAGCACGCTCAGGTCGCGTCCGCCGCCGATGCGGAAGCCCTTCTTGCGGAGGCTGGCGGTGTAGATGGAGTCGCGGTCGGCGAGCTGGGCGGTGACGGTGGCGAGCACCGCCGCGAGCATGACGGGGAGGAGGACGTAGGCGTCGCGGGTGAGCTCGAAGAGCATGAGGATGGCGGTGAGGGGGGCGTGCATCGCGCCGGCGACGACGGCGGCCATGCCGACGAGGGCGTAGCTGGCGGGGGTGGCCCCCGCGGGCATGAGGCCGGTGGCGCCCAGGGCGGTGCCGTAGGCGCCGCCGGCGGTGGCGCCCATGAAGAGGCTGGGGGCGAAGACGCCGCCGGAGCCGCCGGAGCCGAGGGTGAGGGAGGTGCCGACGACCTTGCAGAGCGTCAGCGCGACCAGGAGCAGGATCATGCCGGCGGCGCCGACGACGGCCTCCCCGCCGGCGCGGCCGGGCTCGGCGGCGCTCGGGCTCAGGCCGGCGTAGACGCCGGGGTCGAGCAGGGAGCGGATGGTGTCGTAGCCGTTGGCGAAGAAGGCGGGGGTCTGGCCGTGGACGGCGATGCCGCGGGCGGCGAGGTGCTCGGGGGCGAGGGTTGTGAACGCGGCGACGAAGCCGACGCCCAGGAGCCCCAGCAGGGCGGCGCCGAGGACGGGGCGGATGGCCGGGTGGACCCGGACGGCGGCGAATCGCTCCTCCGCGGCGTGCAGCAGGCGCGAGTATCCCACGGCCAGCAGGCCGCAGACGACGCCCAGGACGATGTAGCCGGGGAGCTCCGCGAGGGAGTAGGTGTAGGCGTGGGCCTGCATCTGGCTTGCGAAGATCGCCTCGTTGCGGCCGAGCGCGGCCTGGGCCGTGGCGGTGGCGAAGACGCTGGAGACGACGATGGGGGTGAAGGTGCGGACGGAGAAGTCGCGCAGCAGGATCTCCAGGACGAAGAAGACGCCGGCGATGGGGGCGTTGAAGATGGCGGCCATGCCGGCGGCGGCGCCGCAGCCGACGAGGGTGCTCATGTGCTCGCGGCTGACGCGGAGGCGGACGCCGGCGACGCTGCCGGCGGTGGCGCCGATCTGGATGATGGGGCCCTCGGCGCCCGCGCTGCCGCCGGAGCCGACGGTGAAGATCGAGGCGGCGACCTTGACCAGGCCGACGCGGAGCGGGATCCTGCCGGCGCGGCGGATCAGCGCCTCCATCACCTGCGGGACGCCGTGGCCCCGGGCGTCGGAGGCGAAGAGGTGGACGACCAGGCCCGTGAGCAGGGCCCCGAGCATCGGCAGCAGGGGGAGCAGCGCCGGGCTCCACGGCCCGAGGCTCCACCGCTCGCCGAGGCGGACGGGGGCCTCGCGGCTGAGGTGCTCGACGGTGTGCAGGGCCCACGCGAAGCCGACGGCCCCCAGGCCGGTGACGGTGCCGATGAGCGCGCCCAGGACGATGAGGTACCAGTCTCGTTCGAAGCCGAGCCTGCTCAGCAGCCGCCGGAGTTGGAGCCGAGTCTCGCCGGGCATGCAGTGGCGAGCCTACGCGCCGGCCCGCGGCGGGTCACGGCGCGGCGCCGATCCGGGGGGATAGAAAAGCCCTACTGACGGGGGCCGGGGTCGACGCGCGGGTCGGTCGGGGAGACGATCTCGATGTGGGAGTACTGATCGAGGTTGAGCGTGACGAGCTCGCCGTCGTCCATGCGGAGCTCGAGGCGGTCGAGCCAGAGGCGGTCGTCCTTGGCGTGGGCGAACCAGGAGCCGGTCTTCTGCTGGCCGAAGCGCAGCACGGTCCCCTCGACGGTGTTGGCGAGGGTGCCGCTGAGGCGGGGGACCTGCTGGGTGACCCGGACGCGCATGCCGGGCTCGAGGCGGATCTGCTGGAGGGGCGGGGTCATCGTGCGGGGAGTTTACGCCCGCCGCGGGCGGATTTATGGAATGCCGCGGCGATGGCGGCGGGGAGGGGGAGGG
>JBIQJK010000250.1:0-2404 GCA_044507535.1 Planctomycetaceae bacterium
GGCCCAAGGGGGGGGGGGGGGGGGGGAAAGGGGGGGGGGGGGGCGGGCGGTGGCGGGGGGGGGGGGGGGGCGGGGGGGGGGCCTCGTCGGCGCGGGCGTCGCGGAGGGAGACGATGTAGGCGATGAGGGCGGCGAGTTGCTCCTCGGTGAGCTGGCCGCGGTAGCTGGGCATGATGGGCTGGTATCCGGCGACGACCTGGCTGGTGGAGTCGAGGATGGAGCGGCGGAGGTAGTTCTCGTCGGCGGTGACGGTGGAGCCGTCGGAGAGGGTCTGCTCGCTCATGTAGAGGCCGGCCATGGAGGGGGCCTGGGCGGCGTGGCAGGTGATGCAGCCGAGGGACTGGAAGAGCCGCCAGCCGGCGGCGGCGGGGGGCTCGCCGGCGGGCGATCCGGCGAGCCAGGCCTCGTAGTCCTCGGGCTCCATGACGGTGACGGTGCCGCGCATGCCGGAGTGGAGGGCGCCGCAGTACTCGGCGCAGAAGATGTGGTAGTCGCCGACGCGGGTGGGCTGGAACCACATGGTGGTGAAGCGGCCGGGGACGGCGTCCATTTTCGTGCGGAAGGCGGGGAGGTAGAAGCTGTGGATGACGTCCTGGGAGGCGAGGATGAGCTTGACGGGTCGGCCGACGGGGACGTGGAGGGAGTTGATCTCGCGGACGCCGCTGGGGTGCTGGGCCTTCCACATCCACTGCTTGCCGATGACGTGGATGTCGAGGGTCTGGTCCGGGGGCTGGTACTGGGCGATGTAGAGGCGGGCGCCCCAGAAGAAGAAGCTCATGCCGAAGACGAGGGGGATCAGGGCCCAGAAGATCTCGAGGCGGACGGAGCCGAGGACGGGGCGGGGGGCGGGCTCATCCTCGTGGCGGCGGCGGTACTTGACGCCGAAGTAGGCGACGAGGAGGAAGATCAGGAGGGTGAAGACGGCGGTGACGGTCCAGAGGTAGGCGTAGAGGGCGTCCACCTCGCCGGCGATGGCGGAGGCGCGGTCGGGCCAGAGCTGGAAGCCGCGGCCGGTCACGGTGCGGCCTCCGGGTCCGGGAGGGCCGGGTCGTCCAGGGGCGGGGGGGCGTGGGGCGGGAGCGGGGCGCGGGCGGCGCGCTCCTTGAGGACCTTGCGGCCGATGTAGGCGCCGATGGCGAGGATGGTGAGGACGCCGCCGGCGCGGAGGGAGGACATGATGGCCAGGCCGTAGCGGCCGGTGGCGGGGTCGTACTGGTAGCAGAGGAGCAGGGCGCGGTCGACGAGGGTGCCGATGCGGCGGTCGGAGGAGTCCACCAGGGCGAGCTGGAGGTCCTTGGGGGCGTGCTCGATGCCGAAGAGGTAGCGGGAGACGGCGCCGTCGGGGGTGAGGATGATGACCGCGCTGCCGTGGGCGTACTGGCCGGTGGCGGGGTCGTAGACGTAGCGGAAGCCGACGGCGTCGGTGAGGGCGGCGATGGGCTCGGGGTCGCCGGTGAGGAAGCGCCAGCCTGCGTCCGCGCCGGCGCGGCCGTACTGGCGGAGGTAGCTCGCCTTCTTGGCGGCGGCGAGGTCGGGGGTTTCGGAGGGGTCGAAGCTGACGGCGACGATGGTGAACTCGTCGCCGGCGTCGAGGGAGAGGGTCTTCAGGGCGGAGGTGAGGTTGTTGAGGGAGACGGTGCAGAGGGAGGGGCAGGCGTAGTAGACGAGCATGAGGATGGCGGGCTTGCCGGCGGCGGCGTCGGCGAGGGTGATGGGGGCGCCGGACTCGTCGCGGAAGGCGAGGTCCATGGGGACCTGCGCGCCGAGGCGCTGGTCGATGCGGACCTGGGTGACGACGTCGGAGGGGGGGACGGGCCGGGGGGCCGTGGCGTACTGGGCCATGGCGCGGGCGACGCCGAGGAGGCACAGGAGTGTGGCGAAGAGGATGGCGGCGGGGCGTTCAGCGGTCGGCATCGGGGCCTCCTTCCTGCGGCGGCGTCGGCTGGTCGGGGGTGGAGGGAGGGGCGTCGGCCGGCGGGGCCTGGGTGGCCCCGGTGGGTGTAGCGTCGGTGGGGGGAGAGGCGGGGCCGGTGGGGAAGAGGCCTCGCTCGAGGGCGAGGTCGATCGCGCGGTCGATGGGGATGCGGAGGCGGCCGGGCTCCTCGGCGGGGCCGTAGGAGCTGAGGATGGCGCGGTTGCGGGCGGCGAGGGCCTGCATGTCCTGGCGCGGGGTGGGGTTGTGGAAGCCCTGGACGCCCTGGAGGCGGGGGACGCCGGGGGGAGGTCCGGGGTCGGGCTCGGCGACGGCGGAGCGGGGGAGGTTGTAGTCGGAGCGGGCCTGGCGGCCGGAGAAGGCGCCCAGGAGGAAGTAGAGGAAGATGTGCACGGCGATGGCGACGGCGGCGATGATGGCCAGGGCGATGAAGAGGGCGCGGACGTTGGCGGCGGAGTGCTCGTGGGCCTC
>JBIQJK010000251.1:0-2374 GCA_044507535.1 Planctomycetaceae bacterium
GGGCGAGCCCCGGAGCGTGGGGGAGGTGGAGGGGCCGGGTGGTGCGCCAGTGATGAGTGGTGACGTGCAGGGGGACGGAGCGGCGGGTGCGCCGCAGGCCGACCATGCCCTTGATCAGAACGCTGTCGAGGGGCCCATCGTCCCCGCCTTCACCCGGGTGGAGGATCTGGATGCCGCACCCAACCTTGGCCTGCCGACCCCAGAGCAGCGCTGCGGCGCGGAACGCGGCCCGCTTGTGCTTGTGGTCGGCGCCGGTGGAGGCGGGGACGGCCGCGTCGGCGTCCTGGGCGTGCCCCGACCACTCGGAGAGCATCGTCTGGAAGGCGTCGCGGCTGCCGGCGTGACGCGCAACCGACGCCTCGAAGTCCTCGAAGGCGATCGAGGCGCGGTCGATCGCCTCCGCCGGGACGCCCCGCTCCGACGCCGCGGCGAAGAACCGCTGCATGGCCCTGCGGCCGGGGAGCATCGCCGCCACTGCGCGGGGGTCGCGGGCCGTGGCCGCGTGGTAGATGCTCCAACTCAGCTTGTTGTCGAGCCCGAGGCGCTTCTGGAGATCGGCGGGCCGCATCACCGCCGGGCGGAGGTGCTCGATGATGGCGGCGATGGCGGGCTGGAGGGAGCGAAGGACCCGGTCGGCCTCGGTTTCAAAGGCTGTGGGGCCGAGAACCGGCGCTGGTGGGGTGGATTGGGAGGTGGGTGGAGGCATGTCTTGCTGAGCTGATTGCGGGTTGAGGGGTGCAGATGGGCGTCGCCGAGGCACCCGGGCCGCAGTGTACGGGATCCGAGAGGATCGGATGCATCTCAACCATAGTTTGCACAGAAAAGATTACAAGAAAAATTGCCGAGAAAAACTTGCGGTCGCGCCGGCCGCCGGTACATTGTCACGGCAGGGGGAGATGTGAGGAGCGTTGGTATGCGGATTCGGACCTATGCGTGCGTTGCGGCCCTTCTGTGTTGCGCCGGCGGCGCTGTCGGGCAGGCGAGTTTTCGGCTCCTGGTGCCGGATGAGGGGTTTGACTACAGCGTCGTGCAGGACGTCAGCGCGGACGGCACCAAGGTGCTCGTGTCCCTGCAGAACTCGGTCCCCCGTCCGACCACCCCCTTCTCGTATGTGCTGGACCTTCGCGACGACTCGCGCATGGACATCGTCGATCCCACCGGCCGGATCATCAACGGGCTCGCGATCAACGGGGACGGGACGGTGGTCGCCGGGTCGATCGGCGGCGGCCCGCTGGCGGCCTCGTCCGCGTTCGTCTGGTACGCGGCCGACAACGAGCTCCTCGAGATCTGGGGCCTGCAGTCCGGGAACCTGAACTACGCGATGGGGATCTCGGCGGACGGGTCCGTCGTGGTCGGCACCAGCGGGACGAACTTCGGCGACCCGTACCAGCAGGGGTGGCGGTGGACGCGCGCGGGCGGGTTCGTTCCGCTGCACTGCCTCGGCGAGCCCGATGTGATCTTCTCGGGGGTGTCCAGGGTCTCCGACGACGGCTCGACCGTCGTGGGCTACGGCTCGGAGCTGATCATCTACGACCCGGAGGAGCCCGGCGAGGTCAACTACCCGCGAGGCTCGGTGTGGCCCGACGGCGGGACGGTGCCCATCGAGCTGCCGCCGATGCCGAACCCGTTCAACGGCGGGGTCGAGGGGCGGGCGGCCAGCGCGGACGGCTCGGTCGTCGTCGGCTTCGGCGCAGCATTCAACTCCAACGGCGGCTTCGCGAACCACGCCTTCCGCTGGACAGCCGACACCGGCGTTGTGGACCTGGGCGACATCCCCGGGCTCCCCACCGCCTCGATCTACGCGATGGACTGCACGGCGGACGGGAACACGATCGTCGGGTACTACAACAGCGGCGGCGTGAGCACCTGGGACGCGTTCATCTGGACGCAGGATGAGGGCATCCGGTCGCTGCGCCAGGTCCTCACCGACGCGGGGGCGGTCATCCCCGAGAACATCCGGTTCCGCGAGACGTACACGAGCAACGACGGCCGCGTGATCGCCGGCTGGGCGTACGACATCGGCGAGAACCGCTACTACGGCTACGTCGCGACGCTCCCCGACGACGCCGGGTCGTGCCCCGCCGACTGGGACGGCGACGACGCCATCAACTCCAACGACATCAGCGCCTTCCTCGCCGCCTGGCTCGACAGCGTCCAGAACGGCAACCTCGACGCCGACTTCGATCAGAGCGGCAGCATCAACTCCAACGACATCAGCGCGTTCCTGACCGCCTGGCTCGACGCCGTCGCCAACGGCTGCTGATTCCCCATGCCTCTGTTGGCACGGGCTCCCAGCTGGCGTGTAGAAACCATTTGACGGCGGCCGGGGCTTGCGCTCCACTGGGGCGATGAGCCGCACGAGCAATCCCTCCGG
>JBIQJK010000084.1:0-15769 GCA_044507535.1 Planctomycetaceae bacterium
GAGGTCGGGGTCGGGGAGGGGGGCGGGGGGCTGGGGCTGCACCGGGTGGATGCGCTGGTGAGCCCCGGGAACGCGGCGTCGCGCCGGGTGGCGGAGAAGGCGGGGTTCGTGTCGCCGCGGGAGCCGGTGCGGGTGTCGCTGGAGGTGGGGGGGAGGTGGGTGGAGCACGAGCTGCTGACGCGGTACGTGGAGCCGCCGGCGCAGGTGGAGGGGAAGCCGCTGCCGGCGGTGGTGCTGCGGCGGGTGGACGAGCTGGTGCGGATGCTGGAGCGCGCGGACCCGGGGGTGCTGGCCCCGGCCGCGGTGGCGTGATGGGCGGCGGGGGAGAAGGAGAGGGAGGGAGCCGGCGGCTGACGGCGAGGACGGCGCGGCTGGTGCTGCGGCCGATCCGGGAGTCGGACCGGGGGGAGTTCCTGCGGGTTCACGGGGCCAGCCGCGAGCTGTGGTCGCCGTGGGTCCCGGCGCGGTACATGACGGAGCCGGCGGGGCGGCTGTTCGAGGAGGAGCTGGCCAAGTCGTGCGCGGCGCTGGCGTCGGGGACGGGGCTGCGGCTGGTGGCGGAGCTGCGGGCGGAGCGGCCGGGGGCGATCGCGGGGATGTTCAACCTCAACAACATTGTGCGTGGGGTGTTCCTGAACGCGGATGCGTCGTGGCAGCTCGCGGCGGACGCGACGGGGCGGGGGCTGGCGACGGAGGCGCTGGGGGCGATGCTGGACCTGGCGTTCGCGCCCCCGCCGCGGGGTCTGGGGCTGCACCGGGTGCAGGCGAACATCATCCCGGAGAACGCGCGGAGCGTCGCGCTGGCGACGCGGTGCGGGTTCCGGCGGGAGGGTGTGGCGCGGGCGATGCTGAAGATCGCGGGGAAGTGGCGGGACCACATCATGTTCGCGAAGCTGGCGGAGGAGCACGCGGGGACGGGGGCGATGCTGGGGTAGGGGTCGGCGCTGCGCGCGGGGGCTTGCGTCACGGGGCCCGTGGGTCCCATAGAACCCATGACGCAAGCGGACCCGGGGTCACCGGGGCTCGTCCTCGACCGACGGGACACCCTCGGGGGGCGGGAAGTCGGGGGGGGCGGCGTCGGGAGCGGGGTCGGGGACGGGGCGGCCGCGGTCCATGCCGGGAAGGGGGATGAAGGCGCCGTCGCGGGCGACGCGGAGCTGGCCGGTGACGACGAGGTAGTCGAGGATGGCGTTGCGGAGGTCGGTGACGGCCTGGTCGCGGGCGTTGCGGGCGGCGTTGAGGGCGTTCTCGGTGTCCACGAGCTCCTGGCTGGTGACCTCGGCGGGCTTGAGGGACTGCTCGAGCTGCCGGCGCTCGTTGATCTTGACGCGCTCCTCTTCGAGGAGGAGGGCGAAGCGGGCGCGCTCGATCTCGCGGACCTGGGCGCGGACCTCAAGGACGACGTTGTCGCGGAAGCGGTCGTAGTCGCGGACGGCCTGCTGGTAGCCGATGGAGGCGCGGCGGAGCTGGAGGCGCTCGATCTCGCGGTCGAGCGGGAGGCCGAAGGTGACGCCGAAGGCGTAGGTGGCGTCGTCGAGCTCGTAGACGAAGCCCCCCTCGCGCTCGTCGGGGTCGGTGCGGAGGCCGGCGGAGGCGCGGAGGTCGAGGTCGGGGAGGAGCTGGTTGCGGGCGTTGCGGATGGCGCGGAGGGCGTCGTCGAGGCGGTCGCGGGCGTTCTGCAGGTCGAGGCGGTAGGCGAGGGCGGCCTCGACGGCGCCGTCGAGGGAGATGTCGGGCTCGGGGATGTCGAGCTGGGAGGGGACGATGACCACGGGGGTGGAGACGGGGAGGCCCAGGCGGATCTTGAAGCGGTCGAGGGCGAGGATGTAGGCCTCGCGCTGGCCGGCGAGGTTGGAGGTGGCGCTGAGGAGGTCGTTGCGGACGATGTTGACGCGGAACTCGGCGATGCGGCCGGCGCGGTAGAGGGCGGTCTCGCGGTCGAGCTGCCTGCGGAGGCTCTCGAGCTGCTTGCGGGTGTTCTCGATGGCGGCGAGCTGCTGGAGGAGGTTGAAGTAGTCGCGGGCGACGTCCACGAGGAACTGGCGGCGGAAGGCCTCGAAGTCGCGGGCGGCGTAGACGAGGTCGCGCTCGGCCTGGATGAGGCCCTCCTGGGCGATGAGGCCGGCGTCGCGGAGGAGGGGGATGGAGGCGTCGAGGGTGAGGGCGGAGGCCTGGACGTACTGGCCGGTGACGGAGCTGCGGAGGTTCTCGGTGGCGTCGAAGATCCAGCGTGCGGCGATCTCGCCGCCGTAGGGGAGGCGTTGGGTGGCGCGGAGCTCGTTGAGGATCCGCAGGACGGTGTCGGAGCGGCCGTCGTCCTGGGTGCTGGTGAAGTCGGCGCTGGCGGTGTGGAAGAGGCGGGGGCTCCAGTCGTGGCGCTCGATGAGCAGGCGGATGGCCGCGAGGAGGTAGTCTTCCTCGGCGTTGAGGAACTCGCGGGCGGTGAGCTGGGCCTGCCGGAGGGAGGCGGTCAGGTCGAGCCGGAGGGCGTTCTCGTCGGGGAGGGTCTGGATGGCGGCGAGGCGGGCCTCGACCTCGGCGGCCTCGTCGGCGATGGCGGGGTCGAGGACCTGGTAGTGGAGGTCCGCGGCGGGGGGGTTGACGGTCGGGGGATTTTTGTCGAACAGGGCGGGGCTCTTCTCGACCTTCGTATCCCCTGTTCTGGGGGATGGAGGAGCAGCCTCGGGTCCGAGCTGGGCGGAGCGTTCGCGGACGAGGCGGGCGGTGCGTTCGTCGATGGAGCGCAAGTCGCTGCCGCAGCCGGAGTGAACACCGGCGAAGATCAGGGAAAAGGTCAGGGCGATCAGAAGGCGAGTCACAGCGGCACCCCTGGGGAGTTCCGAACGGGCCCCGAGTTTTGGGGGTGAGCCGACGGTCGAAACCCGGTTTCTGCTGGGCGAGTCTACCACTTGTGAGCGGATTTCGTTGCGAGTGGGCCCCGGGCCCTCTATCCTTCCCGCTTGTTTCGTAACGGGCGGGCGACCGGCCGCGGACTTGGGCACCAGAAGGCATCTGTTGGGGGAGCGGACATGGTGAGCACCCGGCGCGGCCCGGATCGCCACCGCCGACCAACTCGGACCCTTCGACGGAGCGCACGCGGCAGATGGCCTCGATCACCTACGACGGTCAGAGTTTCATGATCGATGGTCGGCGGATCTGGATCGTCTCCGGGACGATCCACTACGCGCGGATGCCTCGGGAGCACTGGGCGGGGCGGATCCACGCGGCGAAGATGGCGGGGCTGAACACGATCAGCACGCCGGTGTACTGGGCGAGGCACGAGCCGCGGCAGGGGCAGTTCGACTTCACGGGGGACAACGACATCCGGCACTTCGTGGAGCTGATCCACGAGGCGGGGATGTGGTGCATCCTGCGTCCGGGGCCGTTCGTGGACTCGGGGTGGGACCTGGGGGGGCTGCCGTCGTGGCTGCTGTCGGTGCCGAACATCAAGCTGCGGACGGCGAACCAGCCGTTCCTGGAGGCGTCGTCGCGGTACATCACGGCGTTGGCGCAGCAGGTGCGCGACCTGCAGGTGACCAGCCCGGGGGAGGGGGGGCCGATCCTACTGGTGCAGAACGAGTTCGGGTGGACGTGCGGGCACGACGACCTGGCGCTGGCGTACCTGGGGGAGCTGAACCGGTACTTCCGGGAGTCGGGGCTGACGGTGCCGACGATCAACGCCAACGACCTGTGGCAGGGGGTGGAGGGGGAGATCGACTGCTGGACGGGGTTCGACAACCTGCTGTCGAACATGCGGCAGCTGGCGGCGGTCCGCCCGGACCAGCCGCGGGTGGTGATCGACTTCCGGGTGGGGCAGTGGGACGTGTGGGGGCAGCCGGCGTCGCGTCCGCTGACGCCGGGGATGGTGATGCGGCGGCTGTCGGAGGTTCTGGCGGGGGCGGGGCAGTACAACCTGTCGCCGTTCTACGGGGGGACGAACTTCGGGTTCTCGGGGGGGCGGCTGCCGGTGACGCCGGATTCGTTCCTGACGACGTCGAACGACTCGGGGGCGCCGCTGAACGAGTTCGGCGCGCCGGGCCCGCTGTACCACGCGGTGAAGCGGGTCTCGACGTTCGCGTCGCGGTTCGGGCGGGTGCTGGCGAACCTGGACCCGAAGCGGCAGGCGGTGGTGCAGCACCCGGGGACGGCGGGGGGGCGCGGCGGGGGGGGCGGGTCGCCGGTGGTGGTGCACGCGCCGGGGTCGCAGGGGAGCGTGGTGTTCCTCTTCGGGGAGGATGGGGCGGCGGGCGGGGGCGGGGGCGCGGGGAAGAAGGAGGCGTCGAGGTCGGTGACGCTGCTGATGCCCGACGGCTCGCCGCTGCCGGTGGAGATGGGGACGCAGCCGGTGGCGTGGTGCCTGTTCGACACGCGGCTGACGGGGCGGACGACGCTGGACTACAGCAACCTGTCGGCGTTCGCGGTGCTGGGGCGGGTGCTGGTGTGCTTCGGGCAGGCGGGTTCGCGCGGGGTGCTGTCGATCAACGGGTCGCGGCTCGAGGTGGATGTGCCGACGGGGAACGACCCGACGGTGGTGGAGCACGAGGGGGTGGCGGTGGCAGTGTGCAGCACCGAGCAGATCGACACGGCGTACGTGGACGACGAGGCGGTGTACATCGGGGTGGCGGCGGTGGAGCGTCTGCGGCAGGGCGGGACGCAGGCGGTGGCGCTGCCGGACGGCCGGCTGTACACGCGGATCAGCCCGACGGGGCAGGTGACGACGCACAAGGGTGTGGTGGTGGCCGGCGGCGGCGCGGGGGCGGCGCCGGCGGGGGGGCGGTCGCGCCGGCGGAAGGGCGCGGCGTCGGGGGGCGCGGGGGAGGGGCCGGCGAGGGTGGCGCTGGGGGCGTGGGAGGCGGCGCCGGCGACGGAGCACGCGACGGGGGAGAGCGCGCGGTACGCGTCGATCCCGGGGCCGGCGGACCTGGACTCGCTGGGGGCGCCGACGGGGTACGGGTACTACCGGATCCGGTTCAAGTCGAACTCGGCGAAGAGGCACCGGGTGATGCTGCCGCAGGCGGCGCACCGGGCGCACCTGATGCTGGACGGGGAGCACGCGGGGGTGGCGGGGCTGGGGCCGGGCGCGGAGCCGATCGCGACGCTGAACCTGAAGAAGAAGCCGCACACGCTGGTGGTGCTGGCGGAGAACCTGGGGCGGCTGTCGGGGGGGCAGAACATGGGGCAGCGGGTGGGGCTGTTCGGGCACATCTGGTCGGTGTCGCCGATGCGGGTGAGGGCGCCGAAGGTGGAGCAGGGGGAGCCGCTGGACGTGATGGCGCTGTTCGCGCCGTTCTGGCACGTGCACAAGGGGGAGACGACGGACGCGGCGCGGCTGACGTGGACGTTCACGCACCGGCGCAAGAGCCCGGTGTTCGTGCGGCTGTGCGACCTGAAGGGGCGTGGGCTGGTGCTGGTCAACGGCGCGCCGGTGCACGCGTTCGACAGCGCGGGGCTGCCGGACATCATGCTGGACTCCGAGACGCTGTCGCGGGGGAACAACACGGTGCAGCTCGCGCTGCTGGGGCCGCCGGGGATCACGGCGCGGATGGCGCCGGAGCTGTCGCGCTCGGCGTTCTTCTTCGAGGGGGAGAGCTGCCTGACCGACGGGGACGGGGCGGAGTGGGCGTTCGCCAAGTGGGAGCCGCCGACGGACGAGGCGTACGGGCGCAGCGGGGAGCCGGTCGCGGGGCTGCCGTGCTGGTGGCGGACGCGGTTCACGCCGGACGACTCGGATGCGCCGCTGATGCTGGACCTGTCGGGGATGACCAAGGGGCAGATCTACATCAACGGGCGGCACCTGGGGCGGTACTTCGTGGCGACGCCGGACGGGAAGGCGGTGCCGCCGCAGTCGCGGTACTACGTGCCGCGGCCGATGGTCGACGCGGGCGTGCCCAACGAGCTGGTGCTCTTCGAGGAGCACGGGGCGTCGCCGGAGAAGTGCTCGCTGGTGACGGTGTGAGCGCGGGGGGAGGGGGGTCTCGAGGGCCCGTGGGACTGACGGGACCCGCTTGACCTACGGCGCGTCGGGCGCTCCGGGCTCGCCGGCTTCCTTCTGCTCGGCGAGGAGCGCGACCAGGACGCGGTCGGCGGCCAGGAGCGTCGTTTCGTGCTGATCGAGCATGGCGGGGGGGACGTGGCGGCCGGCGGCGGCCTCGTTGCGCAGTCGCTCGATCTCGGCGCGGGCCTGCTCGGCGACGGCGCGGACGCGGGCGATCTCGTCGGCGAGGGACATGGGGGGGGAGGCGGGGGCGATGCGCACGGCGGCGATGCGGCGCTGCTGCTCGGCCTGCTGCTCGCGGATGATCTGGATGTCCTCGAAGCGGAGCTCGTCCTTGTTGCGCAGGACGACGAGCTTGTTGAACTCGCCCTCGTCGAAGAAGGGGGGGCGTGGGCGGCCGCCGGCGATGATGATGCGCGGCGGGACGGCGACCAGGCCGGTGCGGGTGGCGTCGGCGTCGCGGGCGGCGCGGCGCTCGCGGTCGTCCCGCTCCATCTTCGTCCAGTCCTCCATGGGCACGCCGGGGTCGAGGATCTCGCGGGCGGGGTCGGGCGTGCGGGCGAGGCGGGCGCGCCAGGCGCGCTCCAGGTCGGAGGGGTCCAGGGCGATGGTGTTGTTCAGGTCGCCGTAGCGGCCCAGGGGGATGCGGAGCTCGAGGCGCTCCTCGCCGCGGCGGACGACGATGGGGAGCTCCTCGCCGGGGTCGTGGGAGAGGATGATGGTGCGGATGAGGTCGAAGGCGCGGGTGGAGCGGAGGGGGATGCCGTCGGCGCTCTCGATGATGTCGCCGGTCTGGAGGAACTCGGTGGACCTGAAGGGGGGGATGGTGGCGTCGAGGACGACGCGGTGGGGGAGGAGCTGGGTGGCGAACTTCACGCCCATGCCGGCGCGGGAGGAGGACTCGAAGCGGTGCTTCTGGATGTGGCGGAGGCGCTGGCGCTGCTCGGGGGTGAGGTCCTCGCGGGCGAGGGCGGCCTCGATCATCGAGATGGTGATGCGGTCGTCGGAGATGATCGCGGCGGAGGCCTCCTGGCGCTGCATGAACTCCGGGGCGTCGAGCCGGGCGATGAGTCGCGGGAGCTCGGCGGGGCCCTGCTCGGCGGCGGCGGCGGGGGCCGCGGCCTCGCGGGAGATGAACTCGCGGGTCTCCTCCTGCTGCCGCGGGAGGGGGCGCTCAGCGAGGCCGGCGGCGGCGAGGGCGAGCGACGCGAGCGGGAGGGCGAGCAGCAGCGCGCCGGGAGCGGGGGCGGGGGCGGGGCGCGGTGCGGTGCGGTGGTGCACGCCGGTGCGGCCGCAGTCTGCGTTGCTGCCGGTCATGTGGGTGCTCCGCGCTGGGGTTCGACGGTCGATCGGTGGAAGGGCCTGCTCAGCGGCCGCGGGCGGGCGAGCCCGCGGGAAGGGGCGGAAGCGTGCCGCGGCGCGCGATCGTGGCGACGGCGGCGGCGTTTCGGGCGAGCCAGTCGGCCTTCCGGGCGATGAGGCCCAGGAAGCCGGCGGCGTCGGACTCGCCCGCGGAGCCGACGTGCGGTGAGGGCGAGCTCAGGCCCGCCCACGCCGCGGAGGCGTCGGCGACCATCGCCTCGATCATCAGCCACGGGAGGGCCGCGGCCTCGGCGGCGGTGATCGGGGCGGCGGACTCGTCATGATACCCGCGGCAGAAGGCGGCGAGGCGGTGAAGGTCCGGGCTGTCGCGCCGGGTGAGGGGACGTTTAGACGCGGGGGCCAGGCTGGCGCGGGGGAGGGAGAAGTGCAGCGCGCCGTAGGCGAGGTCGAGGATGCGCGGCCAGGAGGCGACGGCGTCGTGGTCCACCACGGCGGCGACGGCGGCGGGCGCGGCGGCGGCGGTGGTGTTGAAGAGGAGGTTGCCGGGGTGCCAGTCGCCGTGGACGAGCTGTCGCGGCATGGCGGCGACGCCGAGGCGGTCGGCCTCGCGGGCGGCGGCGGCGTAGAGGCGCGACAGGTCGCGCGCGGCGGCGCGGTCGTCGGGGGAGTCGGTGGCGCGGCGGACGGCGGGCTCGAAGCGGGTGAGCAGCGCGGGGGAGGCGTGATAACTCGAAGTTGGGGCCTCCCACGCCGGGACGAGGGGGAGCATGCAGCGGTGGTAGCGGGCGAGGGCCGCGCCGGCCGCGGCGGTGGCGGCGTCGGAGCCGTCGTAGGGCTCGCCGTCGATGAAGCGGAAGACCTCGTAGACGCGGTCGGCGATCTGCACCATGGAGTTGTTGTCGGCGCGGGTGCCGACCAGCGGCGGGACGGGGAAGCCCGCGGCCTGGAGGTGGATCTGGACCTGGTGGCTGAGGGCGACGCGCCTGGGGTCGGCCTGCGGGGGCCGGCGCTTGAGGAGGTACGCGCCGCCGCGGGTGAGGAGGACGGCCTTGCCGCTGCGCGACGAGCCGCCGGCGCGTCGCGGCAGCGGGCGGACCTGCTCGACGACGCCGAGGTCGTACTGGGCGCAGACCGCGGCGATCTCGCCGGCGGTGATCTCGGACTGGGCAGGCTCCACCCGCGTGGGCTCCGTCACCCCCCTCCCCCCGTCCCGCTTTTCGCTGCGTCGTGGCGCTCGCGCCGGGCGGGGGCATGGGTGCGCGGCGCGGTGCGCCGCTGGGTCACTCTACGTTCTGGACCTGTTCCTTGATCCGGTCGATCTCGCCCTTGACCTCGACGATGTGGCGGGAGATCTCGGCGTCGCCGCACTTGCTGGCGATGGTGTTGGCCTCGCGGAGCATCTCCTGCGAGAGGAAGTCGAGCGTCCGGCCGACGGGGCGGCCCCCCCCTCCGCCCCCCCCTCCGCCCGCGGCCCCGGCCACGCCGGGCGCGGCCTCGTTGCGCTCGAGCAGCTCGGTGAACTGCTGGATGTGGCCGCCGAGGCGGGTGACCTCTTCGGAGATGTCGCTGCGCTCGGCGGCGATGGCGATCTCGCGGATGACGTCGATGGGCTGGACGGCGAGGCCGGCCTCCTGGACCATGGAGTCGATGCGGGCGCGGAGGCGCTTCTCGTAGTCGGCGGCGACGGCGGGGGCGCGGGCGGCGATGAGGGCGAGCTTCTCGGCGATGATGTCGCGCCGGGCGAGCAGATCGCGCTTGAGCGCAGCGCCCTCGCGCTGGCGCATGGCGATCATGCGGTCGCAGGCAACCTCCAGGAGGGCGGTCAGCGCGACGCGGGCGCGCTCGAGGCGCTCCTCCTCGTTGGCGGGGGGCTGGAGGACGCCGGGGAGGGTGAGCAGGGGGGCGATGTCGATCCTGACCTCGCCGCCGGCGACCTGCGGGACCTTCTTGAGCTGCTCGATGTAGCGGGAGAGGGCGGCCTGGTTGACCTCGTAGCCGGCGTCGCCGGAGACGTCGGTGCAGCGGGCGGTGAGGAAGATGGAGCCGCGGGTGAGGCGCTTGCGGAGCTCGCTCTCGAACTCGGCCTCGAGGGCCTGGAACTCCTCGGGGAGGCGGATGACGGCCTTGAAGTACTTGCTGTTGAGGGAGCGGATCTCGAGGAAGTAGTGCACGCCCCCGGACTGTGAAGATGCTTCGCCGAAGCCGGTCATGCTGCGGATCATCGCCGCTCCTCTGGGCCCCCGGCGCCCCCCGTGCCGCGGTCGTCGCGGGTGGTGGTGATGGTGGTCGTTGGGGAGTCTAACGGCGCGGGCGTCGGGCCCGCAGCGCGTCCCCCCGTGAAGATCGGGATCGGGTGCAAGCGGGATGAGGGCCGGCCTCAGCCGCCGGGGGCGGTCTGGGGCTCGGGCGCCGGCTCGGAGGGGGGCTCCGAAGCGGGCTGGGCCGGGGGCTCGGCCGCGGCGGGGGGCTCGGTCGGCTCGGGCTCCGCGGGTGCATCGGTGGGGGCGGCGTCGTCGCCCTGGGTGTCGGCGGGGGGAAGGGGCATGGGCTCGGGGGCGATCGGGGTCGCGTCGCCCTCGGTGGCGGGGGTGCCGGTCTCGCCGGTGGTGGCGGGGGCGGCCGCGCCCTCGGGGGAGACGATCTGGGCGGGCTCGAAGCGGTTGGCGGGCTGGAAGGCGAGGTTCAGGAAGACGGCGGTGAGGAGCCAGAGGACGAAGATGATGATGGTGGCCCAGGTGAGGGCGTCGCCGGTCTTGGCGCCGAAGGCGGTCTGGCCGGAGCCGGCGCCGGAGCCGAAGGCGCCGGCGAGGCCGCCGCCCTGGGGCTTCTGGATGAGCACCGCGAGCATCAGCAGCACGCAGACCACAAGGAACCACACGATGAACAACCCCATGCCGAGGTTGCTCCAGTTCACCGCCAATGTCTGCATCATCGCCGCCGACTCCTGACCGGTAGATCTGCCCCCCGGGATGAAGGGCCTCCCCGTGAGGGGCCCCAACTGTAGCGCCCCGCCCCCCGTGCCGGAAGTTGTTTGGAAGAGCGGACCGGCGGTTTTCCTTGTCCCCGCGCTCGGTCGGGGGCCGCTCGGAGCGGGCGATCGGGGCCGGTGCGGGGGCAACGCGCGCCCGGTGGGGGCGTCCGGAAGGGAGGGGAGGGCTACTCCCGCGTGGCGGCCTGGACGATGCGGAGGAAGTCGGTGGGGTCGAGGGAGGCCCCGCCGACGAGGGCGCCGTCGATGTCGGGCTGGGCCATGAGGTCGGCGGCGTTGGAGCCCTTGACGGAGCCGCCGTACTGGATGCGGATGGCCGCGGCGGCTTCGGGGGAGTAGAGCTCGGCGAGCAGGGCGCGGATCTTGGCGTGGGCGTCCTGGGCGTCGGCGGGGGTGGCGGTGACGCCGGTGCCGATGGCCCAGACGGGCTCGTAGGCGATGACGAGGCGGGAGAGGCGGTCGGCGGGGACGCCGCTGAGGCCGGAGGTGATCTGGCGGCGGTTGACCTCGTCGGTCTGGCCGGCCTGTCGCTGCTCGAGGGTCTCGCCGACGCAGAGGATGCAGCTGAGGCCGTGGTCGAGGATGGCGCGGACCTTGGCGTTGACGAGCTCATCGGGCTCGCCGATGACGTGGCGGCGCTCGGAGTGGCCGGCGAGGACGTAGCGGCAGCCGCAGTCCTGGAGCATGGCGAGGGAGACCTCGCCGGTGTACGCGCCGTTGTCGAACTGCGAGGCGTCCTGCGCGCCCAGGAGGACGGGGGAGTTGGCGATGGCCTCGGCGGCGTCGAGGAGGTAGGGGAAGGGGGGGAAGAGGACGACCTCGGGCGCGTTCTCCCCGCGGCTGGAGGCGAGGCCGCCGGCGACGGCCGCGGCCAGGGCGCGGGCGGTGGCGCGGTTGGTGTTCATCTTCCAGTTGCCGCCGATGATGGGGCGCCGGGGGGTGGCCATGGGGTGCTCCTTCCTGTGGGGAAAAGGGGGATGAAGAAGGCCCGCGGGAGGGTGGCTCCCGCGGGCCTGGATGGTAACAGCGGAGGATGAGGCGGGCCTACTCGCGGTTGGCGAGCAGGGCGAGGAGGCGGAGGAGGGAGACGTAGAGCCAGATGAGGGTGACCATCAGGCCGAAGGCGGCGAACCACTCCATGTGCTTCGGGGCGCGGCTGGCGACGCCGGCCTCGACGATGGCGAAGTCCTGCACGAGGTTGAGGGTGGCGACGACGACGATGAAGCCGGCGAGGGCGAGGCCGATGGGGCTCTCCCACATGCCCATGACCAGGTCGGGGAAGAAGAAGCTGATGACCAGGTGGGCGATGAAGAAGAAGAACAGGCCGCCGGTGGCCGCGGCGATGCCGCCGAGGAGGCGCTGGGAGGGCTTGATCAGGCGGGTGGAGTAGGCGATGAGCATGGCGGCGGAGATGCCGACGGTCAGGAGGCCGGCCTGGAGGACGAGGGTGGAGCCGAGCATGGCGGCCTTGGGGCTGGCGGTGACGTAGCCCATCCAGAAGATGCTGGCCGCGGCGGCGAAGACGCCCAGGAGGACGGAGAAGATGGGGGCGAGGATGGGGGCGAGCCTGGGCTTCCAGGCGATGACCATGTAGCCGGCCATGAAGGCGACGATGGAGGTGGTGATCCACACCATGAACAGGAGCTGGGGGTTGGCGCGGAGCCAGGCGAAGCCGGCGACGGCGCCGACGCCGGTGAGGCAGAGGAGGATGAAGGTGGCGTTGATGGTGCCCTGGAGGGTCATGACCTTCGGGGCCGCGGCGATGGTCTCGCCGCCGTTGGACTTGCCCATGAAGGAGTCCCAGGTCTGGGCGGGCTGGAAGACGTCTTCCTTGAGCGCGGGGTTGTTGGTGCGGAACATGGCGTTGTCTCCCCTGGGGGCGATTCGAAGAACAAACGGGATGCCCAGCCTTTGATCGGCCGGGCACCCGGCCGGTGAGAGGATATTACCAGGGACCTACCCGCGGCGGAAGTCCGAGGGTGAGGATTCTGCGGGCGAGGAGGGTTTGGCCTCGGGATTGTGGAGGATCTCGCGGCCGCGAGCCGGAATTGGTGGAAAGTGGGCGCGTGCGCGGCGGCCGGGGTTGCGTTCGGCGGTGCCTCGGGTTAGGTTGGGTCTGGGGCTACAGCAAAGAGGGAGAGAAGCCATGCTCGACACGCGCCGCCGGACTTTGCACACCCTGTCTCTGGTCGCCGGGGTGGGAATCGCTGCCGCGGCTGCGGTCGCGCAGGGGCCGCAGATCACGGGGATCGATGCGCTGGATGGGGAGGATTCGGTCAGCGCCGGCGCGATCAGCGCGGACGGCACAACCGTGGTGGGGGTGAGCGGGACGCGGGCGTTCCGGTGGACGGCGGGGACCGGGACGGCGGCGCTCAGCGGGATGGAGGGGTTCAGCAGCGCGAGGGCGTACGGCGTGAGCGCCGATGGGAGCGCGATCGTCGGCACCGGGAGCCTCGGCGGGCTCGACAGGGGGTTCCGCTGGACGGCGATGGGAGGGGTCGAGGTGCTGGGGCCGGGCCAGTCGTCGCTGAACTCCAGCGCGAGGGGGATCAGCGCGGACGGCGCGGTGGTCGTCGGGATGGGGGAGGCGACCGTCATGGGGATCCCCATGCGGTTCGCCCAGGGGTGGGTGAGCGCCGGGGTGCCGGATCGTCACTACGGCGGGATGGACCCGTTCACGGATAACCACCTGGCGATGGCCAGCGCGGCGAGCGCCGACGGGTCGGTGGTCGTCGGGAGCTCGGCGCTCAACCGGGCGTTCCGGTGGAGCGGGCCGTCGGGCACCGTCGAGCTGATCCCGTCCGGACTCGCCTCGGAGGCGACAGGCGTGAGCGCGGACGGGTCGCGGGTCGTGGGGAGATACCGGGACGTTCCTGGATCATTCGTGTGGACCGTCGGCGTGGGGGAGGTGGAGCTCGGGACGCTGCCCAGCGCGGAGGGGACCATCGCGCGGGCGATCAGCGCGGACGGGACGACGGTGGTCGGCCGGTCGTCCGGCGGAGTGGGCGGCGGGAGCGCGTTCCTCTGGACCGAGACGATGGGGATCGTGGAGCTCCAGAGCTACCTCGTCTCGCTCGGGGCGGACCTGACGGGGTGGGCGCTGCACGACGCGGTCGGCGTCAGCGGGGACGGGCAGACGATCACCGGCGTTGGGACGTTCGAGGGGACGCAGCGGTCGTGGGTCGTGACGATCCCGGGGCCGGGCGGGGTTGGCGTCGTGGGCGCGGCGGCGCTGGTGGCGGTGAGGCGGCGGAGGAGGGAAGTCCGGGCGTCAAGGAGGGCACGCCCCCAACCCCCGACTTGAGGGCGGGGGTTGGGGGGCGGATGAGGCGGGGAGAGGGGCGAAGCATGGCCTGGAAGCCCATGCCACGGGAGTGGGTGTTACTCGCCGGCGCCGTCGACGGTGTAGTTGGGGGCCTCGCGGGTGATGCGGATGTCGTGGGGGTGGCTCTCGACGACGCCGGCGTGGGTGACGCGGCAGAAGCGGGTGTGTTCGCGGAACTCGTCGATGGTGTGGCAGCCGCAGTAGCCCATGGCGGCGCGGAGGCCGCCGACGAGCTGGTAGACGAAGTCGGCGAGGGTGCCGCGGTAGGGGACGAGGCCCTCGACGCCCTCGGGGACGAACTTCATGGACTTCTTGCCGTCGCGTCCCTGGCCGTAGCGGTCGGCGCTGCCGGCGGTCATGGCGCCCTCGGAGCCCATGCCGCGGTAGGCCTTGTAGCGTCGGCCGTGGGTGATGACGTCCTCGCCGGGGCTCTCGTCGAGGCCGGCGAAGAGGCTGCCGAGCATGACGGCGTGGGCGCCGGCGGCGATGGCCTTGGCGACGTCGCCGCTGGTGCGGACGCCGCCGTCGGCGATGACGGGGACCCCCCCCTCGCCGGATGCGCCCGCTTCATGGACGCCGCGGACGGCGTTGAAGATGGCGGTGATCTGGGGGACGCCGACGCCGGCGACGATGCGGGTGGTGCAGATGGAGCCGGGGCCGATGCCGGCCTTGATGCCGTCGGCGCCGGCGGCGACGAGGGCTTTGGCGGCCTCGGCGGTGGCGACGTTGCCGGCGACGACCTCGACGCCGTACTTCTGCTTGATGGTGCGGACGGTGCGGAGGACGTTGTCGGAGTGGCCGTGGGAGGTGTCGATGACGATGACGTCGGCCTCGGCGGCGATGAGGGCCTCGACGCGCTCGTAGGCGTCCACGCCGCAGGCGGCGCCGCAGAGGAGCCGGCCGCGGGCGTCGGTGACGGCGCGGGGGAACTGGCCCATGCGGTCGATGTCGCGCTGGGTGACCATGCCGGCGAGGTGGCCGGAGGCGTCCACGAGGAGGAGCTTCTCGACCTTGTTGCGGTTGAGGATGCGCTCGGCCTCCTCGAGGGTGGTGCCGGGGGGGGCGGTGATGAGGTCGCTGGAGGTCATGACCTCCTTGACGGGGGTGTCGGGGTCCTCGACGAACTTCAGGTCGCGCCGGGTGAGGATGCCGACGACGCGGCCCTTGGAGCGGAGGTGGTCCGAGCCGTCGTCGGTGACGGGGAAGCCCGAGACGTTGTACTGCCGCATGAGGTCGCGGGCGCGGGCGACGGTGTCGGAGGGGCCGAGGGTGATGGGGTCGAGGATGACGCCGTTGGCGGAGCGCTTGACCTTGGAGACCTCGCGGGCCTGGCTCTCGATGGAGAGGTTGCGGTGGATGATGCCCAAGCCCCCCTCCTGGGCCAGGGCGATGGCCAGGGCGGACTCGGTGACGGTGTCCATCGGGGCCGAGACGAGGGGGATGTTCAGACGGATGTTGCGGCTGAATCGGCTCGCGGTGTCGGCGTCGGCGGGCATGACGTCGCTGGCGCGCGGCAGGAGGAGCACGTCGTCGAACGTGATGCCGTCGTAGGCGATCTTGGAGGAGGCGGGGTCCGCCAGGGAGGAGGCGCCCGGGGACGACGCTCGCACGGCCCCGTCCGTCAGACGCCCGGGACCAGCCGCAACCGATTTCGCGATTTCACCCATGTAACTATGTATGAAGGAAGTTGCGCGGAGTCAACGTGGGGGGCGGGGAGAGGCGGGAGAGGGGATCGGAGGGGTGATGGGGGGCGCCGCGGCCGGCCGCTCTGGGCCGGTCGCGGCGTTGTTGGCCGGGGAAGGAGCGCGGGCGGCGGAGGGCCGCCGCCCGTGGCGCCCGGGTCGCCCGTACCATCGGGCCCGTTCCAGCTCTTTCCCGAAGGACGCGATGCCAGCAGCACCCAGCGACGCCGCCGACGTGCCCGTTTTCTCCCTCGACGCCCGCGCGGCGACGCGCGGGCGGCTGATCGAGACGGAGTGGCTGCTGACCAACGGGCTCGGCGGGTTCGCGATGGGGACGGCCTCGGGGGCGCCCACGCGGCGGTACCACGCGCTGCTGGTGGCGGCGTTGTCTCCGCCGGTGGAGCGGGTGGTGGCGCTGAATGCCATGGTGGACCGGATCGTCCTGGGGGCCGGGG
>JBIQJK010000085.1:0-15654 GCA_044507535.1 Planctomycetaceae bacterium
CGGTGGACGCGGTCGCCCGGAGCCTGGGGGAGTTCGGCTTCCGCCAGCCGATCGTGGTGGACGCCGAGGGCGTCATCATCGTCGGGCACACCCGCTGGAAGGCGGCGCAGCAGCTGGGGCTCAAGAAGGTGCCGGTGCACGTGGCGGACCTCGACGAGGTCAAGGCCCGGGCCTACCGGATCGCCGACAACCAGACCGCCACCATCGCCGAGTGGGACCTGGACATGCTGCCCCAGGAGCTGCGCGATCTGGAGAACGCCGACTTCGACCTGTCCATCCTGGGCTGGTCACCCGAGGACCTGGACGCGATGCTCGCGGAGGTCGGCGGGGACGGCGGCGCCGGCGAGGACGCCGATGACGTGCCCGAGCCCCCGAAGGTGGCGCTGACGAGGCCGGGGGACCTGTGGACGCTCGGCAAGCACCGGCTGCTCTGCGGGGACTCCACCAAGCCCGCGGACGTGGACACGCTTATGGACGGGCAGAAGGCCGCCCTGTGCGCTACCGACCCGCCCTACCTGGTGGACTACACGGGCGAGCGCCCCAACGACAGCGGCAAGGACTGGTCGGAGACCTACAAGGAGGTCGAGATCACCGACGCGGAGTCGTTCTTTACCGGCGTGTTCAGCAACGTGCTCCGGGTGGTGGCGCCCCACGCCGCTATCTATTGCTGGCACGCGCACAAGCGGCAGCGCCTGATCGCCGAGGTCTGGGAGCGCCTGGGGATCCTGGACCACCAGCAGATCGTCTGGGTGAAGCCCACGCCGGTGTTCGGCCGGGTGTTCTGGCACTTCCGCCACGAGCCGTGC
Organism: Planctomycetaceae bacterium; assembly: GCA_044507535.1. Lineage (GTDB taxonomy): Bacteria > Planctomycetota > Phycisphaerae > Phycisphaerales > UBA1924 > CALAFV01. The sequence goes on from JBIQJK010000085.1 coordinate 807, forward strand.
ATGATGGGTTGGCGGCAGGGCTCCATGCCTGAGCACGACTCCGACCACGAGTTCAGCAGCGTCTGGGAGGTGGACTGGGAGGGCAAGAGCCGGATCGTCGGCAACGAACACCCGACGCAGAAGCCGGTGGAGATCTTCGCCCGCCCGATGAGGAAGCACACCCGGCCCGGTGACATCTGCTTCGAGCCCTTCAGCGGCAGCGGCAGCCAGCTCATCGCCGCCGAGAGCCTGGGCCGCCGCTGCTACGCAATGGAACTCGAGCCGGTGTTCGTGGACGTGGCGGTCCGGCGCTGGGAGAAGTTCACGGGCAAGGTTGCCCGGCGGTACGGACCCGACGGCGGCGAGCTGCCGGGGCTGGCGGCCGCGGTGCCCGACGACGATGTGGACCCCGCGACTGAGAACACCCCCGCGGGTGCGGGGGTGGGGGAGGGGTGATGGTCAGGGGCGGTCTACACGCCGGTGCTGACGAAAGTGCCCCGCTCGGTCTTCCTGAAGCGAGCCTCCTTCCCCTTGGCGGCGATCTCGCGGATGATGGCCGCGTAGAGCGTCGCCTCAGGCGTCTTGCCCCCGGGGCTGGTCCACAGGCCCTTGGACTCCATGAGGGCGATCATCTCCTTGGGCTTCATGGCCGTGCCCGCCTCGGCCAGGACCCGGGCCGCGGCTTCGAGGGCGCCGACCTTCTTGGGCTTCGCCGGCCTGGGCTCCTTGGGGGCCTTTGCGGGCTTCTCGGCCGTGCCGCCCTCGCCCGCGTGGGGCGTCCTCGCGGCCGCGGCGGCATTCTGCGGGGTCTCCTCGCCCGCGGCAGCGCGGACCGCCTGGTTGTGCAGCTCGACCGCCCCGGCGTAGCTCTTGGCCTTGTACGCCGCCGTGGCGCGGCTGCGCAGGTCCTGCACCCGCTCTTGCACCTGCGGGTCCCCGGAGGCGACCGCGGCCTTGACGGCCCGGTCGAGCGAACAGCAGAACTGCATGTAGTTCGGCGGCTTCACCTTCTGTCCCGCCTGGGCGGCGCTCGCCGCCGCGGCCGGCGCGGACGCCTCGCCGGCGTCCTTGCCCGGCACCTCGCTCCGCAGGCGAGCCGCGCTCTTGATGCGAACGCTCCGGTTGGTCTTGGTGTTGACCCCAATCCAGCCGGTGTGCTTATCGCCGGTCCACTTCTCGCCGGTGATCCTGACTGGCACCACGCCGCCGTTGACCTTGGCCAGGTACGTCCCGTCCACCTTCACGTCGTCCTTCTTCATGGTCATGAACTCCTCGTCGGTATGCAGCCCGCCCGCACAGCGCGGGGGGCGAAGGCCCGGCTCGGCGCGGTCTCCCGCGCCGGGGGCATGGGGGCGGGCGAATCAGCGGCCCGGGGCCGACTCGCGGCCGGCCTGGTAGGCCCGCTCCAGGGCCTCCTTGACCGCCGCCGCGCTGACCTCGCGGAAGTCCAGGCGGTCGAGCCCGCGCTCCTCGAGCGTCTCGAAGCGGAGCACCCGGCGGGCGATGGCCAGCAGCGCCGCGTCGCGGGCGGGGTCCGGGGCGGGGGCGGGGGTGGCCGGGTCTGTCGGGGTAGTCGTCATGGTCGGGCTCCTGGTGGCGGGCGCTGCGGGCGCCGGCGCTGGTCACATGAAGGCATGAGAACGCCCGCCCAGCAAGGCCCATGCTCAGAAATGAGCGAAGGTTCTGCTGCCGCCCTCGATGGCCGGGCCGTACACCATCCTGGTGGGCGAGGGTCTGCTCCCCGGAGGGCTGGCCATGGCCGCTAAGCGGGGCCGCCCGCCCAAGAACAAGCCCGTCCCCGCGGCCGCGGCGGGAGGCGGGGCAAGTGGGGGGGAGGTGCCGGTCGGCGCCCTCGCGGGTCTCCCGGCCCAGAAGCAGTCCGCGGTGCTGGCGCTGCTGGAGCACACCACGATCAAGAACGCCGCCGCGGCCATGGGGGTCACCGAGCGGACGCTGTACCGCTGGCTCGCGGAGGAGCCCTTCAAGCGGGCCTTCCGGGAGGCCAGAAGAGAAGCCTTCGGGCACTCGATCAGCCTGGCCCAGCGCTACACGCCCATGGCCGTGGGCACCCTGGTGAAGCTCGCGGGCGACCCCAAGACCCCGCCGGCGGTGCGGGTCAGCGCCAGCATGGGGATCGTCAAGATCGGCCGCGAGGGGATCGAGCTGGACGAACTCGTCGGCCGCGTCGAGGGCCTGGAGGCGGCGGCCGCCGAGAGCGCCGCCGCGGGGGACGCGGAGAGGAGGCGGCGCCCATGAGGCTCAGCGGGCGGGTGCGGTCCCTGGAGCGGCGCACGGGCGTGGTCGGCCCGTGCCGGGTCTGCGGCGGGCGGGGCCACCCCGACGCGGTGCTCGAGGTGGACGGCCGGTTCACGCGCGAGCCGCGGGGCTGCATGGCGTGCGGAACGCTGAGCTCGCTCAAGCGGATCATCCTGGACAGCCATGGGGACGCCGAGGTGGCGGCGCGGTTCCGCGCGGCGTGGCCGCCGCCGCCGACTGACACGGGAGGGGGACCATGAGCGTGCGCTCCCGCGTCGGCCGGCTCGAGGGGAGGATGGCCGGGCTGTCGATCTGCCCGCTGTGCCGCGGGAAGGGGAAGGAGGCGGTGCGGGTGGCCTGGGACCCCGAGATCCCCCTCGCCGGCGGGCCGCGGCCGGACCCGGGGCCGGGCCCCCGCCCCGAGCCCGAGGGGTGCCCCCGCTGCGGCAAGGTCAACCTGACGGTCATCCGCGTGGTCTACGAGGACCGGCTCCCCGGGGCCGGCGTGCACGACCGGCGGTGGTGATCGCGGCCGCGCGGCCGCGAACCGGCGCCGGGAGCTACGCTGGCGTCAGAAGGCGTAGCTCGTGCGCCTGGTTCCGATCTGCATTGGGAAGCAATCAACACGGCGGCTGAGATGATATCGCCCCGCCTTTGCACGCTTAGTGCTCACGGCAAGTCCTGGAGCTACCTGTGCTTACGCGCAAAGTCAACTGGGTCCTGCCCCCCGAGAGCTGGAACTCTACGGCATTGATGTCGAAGAATTTGGTTACACTACGTTGCCAAATAGAAGTATCTTGTGCAGGGGTGAGGTATCATCGCCTCTCAGTGAGATGGATGCGTCCTCGTAGGTTGCCTTAGATATCACACCACCACTTAGACCGGACGATGGCGTGTCAGTAGAGCCCCGGCTCCAAATGGACTTGGAAGACGAGCATTCTTGGGGCTGGCCTCATATCACCCCCCCGGAGTCGCACATGTTCCCGCGGCCGTGCTACCCCGATTCATCCGCACCGACCTAGCCAGCGAGTTTCAGAGGCAATCATGCACTTGCATTTCCGCACCGCGTTCGCCGCCATCGCGGCCGGCCTGGCGATGCTGCTCGCTCCCGGATGCGGCACAACCGGCAATCCGAGGCCCACGGTCCCACCGCAGGAGCTGATCGATTCGCTTGCGTACATCCAGGTCGCGATCGATGCAAACGGCGTCGCGACGTCTCGCCACCCCAACGCGGGGCAGTCGCTAACCCGTATTCGACTCGTCCATCTGGTGGAGGAGTACTACGGCATAGTCAAGAGCGATCCCCCGCGTACACGCCAGGAGATCCGCAACGAGATCCTCGACATCGGGATGATCCTCGTGGATCAGCGCTTTGAGGTGTTCCGCGAGCAGTTCTCATCGACGAAGAAGGGCCTAGACACTGGGACCGACATCTCCGTGATCGCTCTGAACTCGACCGCGGCGGTCATCGTGCCGTCGAGCACGACCCAGATCCTCGCCGCGATCGCCGCTGGACTCACCGGCGCCAAAGCAAGCATCGACAAGAACTACTTCTACGAGAGATCAGTGCCAGTTCTCCTCAATGCGATGGAGGCGCAGCGGACGACGATCCGGGCCAGCCTCATCGAAGGCATCAGCCAGCCAGTCGAGGCCTACCCGCTGACGGCGGCACTGGGTGATCTCTACCGCTACCAGTTCGCGGGCTCTATTGATGGGGCGTTCATCGCAATCCAGCAGCAGGCCGTCGAGCGTCAGCAGGCGGCCGAGGCCAAGATCCGAGACGTCCGCATCGGCTACATACCAGACCAGAACAGTTCTCTTATATTCCAGTGGCTGAATCCCACCGATCCGGCCCACGCCCAGACGTTGCTCACCGCCGCCGGCATGATTCCAGCCGCTACTGGCCAGAATCTCTCGGCCGTCATCGATCTCACGGGATTCGAGGACGCGAGAAAGGAACTGCTAATAAGGGCCTATCAGGCAGACGCTGCCGGTGTAAACAAGGCACTGGGCGATAACCCCACGACCCCGGAGATCGAAACACTCCCGACCTTCAGCCAGCTCCGGGACGAAATTTCTGCCTCCGGTGCGACGGCGGCAACGGTTACATCAGAGGATTGGCGCGTGAAAGCCGCGCTGAAGCGGTACTGGAAACCGGGTTCACAGGAACGGCTGGAGAGAATTACGAGTTGGATGAGGGAGAACGACATCGATCCCAAAATGGTGTCTGTCGAGTCCTTCCGCACTGCCCCACGCTACGCCGGACAGCGAGCAACTGCCGTCAAAGAGATTCCGATCGTGAGTAACGACTGATCACACGCACACCCGTAGCGAGGATTACGACATGGACGAGCAGGAGGGTGAGCTCATTTACGACGAGTGCGGCATCTCGAACGAGGACGTCCCTGATGTCGTGAACGGTATCCTGCAGCAATATCCTCAAGCCGAGATTCAGGTCACCCCCGATCCGGAAGACCCTGACCGGAAATCCTGCGTGAAGGCGTGGGCCTAGACAAGCTTGTGCGATTCGACCGCCGCGAGTCAGTGGGATGCCCCTCGGCATTGGCAGACCAGGGAAGGCACTTCGACAAATCGCTGCCTTAGCTGGCCGAAGCTAGCTTCGGGCTCTGGATTGGGGGACGCGGCGGCCACGGCAGTCGCATAATGGCGGACCCGGCCGCTGGAAATCGTACACTCAGACATCCCCTGGAGCAGACCGCGAATCGCAGCAATGCTGGCGCGAGGAAGGGAGGCCGACCTGGACGAGCGACGGCTTGGCAACGGCACACCCCAAGTGGAGGACGACTTCCGAGGCGCGGTCGCTTGAGATGTGGCCCGCTCGCCGGAGGTCCTCTGGCACTGGTGGCCGCGCCGGACACAGCTGATGTGAACTGTCCGTTCGGTCGAGCGAACCAGGGTGACCGTTAGCACCTCGGCGATGAACTGCATGTTGGCACGGCTGGGTCGTCCCAAGCCGCTGCCCGGGCTGCGGCCGGCCGAACTGCCCCAAGCGGATCGTCGTGAGCAGTGGGGGGACGCGGCCTTCGCCGCCGAAATGAGGCCAGCGTGACTGGTGCCGCCGGCTCGCGCCAGCAATGTCCGCGTCGGGAGCTACGCCTTGAACGCGGAGCGTAGCTTGACAGGCGCTCGTGGATACCATGCGCGTGATCGCCATTCGGCACCGTCTAGCTAGGGCCAGCCATGGACGTACTGCTCGCGCCTGTCTACCAGTCGTTCCTTGAAACGCTGGACGACTACCTCGGCCACGGCAAGGGATTTGTCGTAGGGCCTGTCGGAACCACCACAGCGACCGATCTCTTCATGCAGTGCGCTGAGCGGGGCAAGCGGGATCCCAGCGGGGCCGCACGATTCTCGTTCCGTCCGCTCTTGCCAGGCATCGTGTACGAGTCGCACGTTGCGGTGGGCACGGGAGGCTACCGCTACGTGGGGTTGATCGACGAAATCGAGATCAATGAAACCGGCGATCGGTATCGATACGAGTCGATGAAGCCGGGGCGGGGCGACGCGGGCGAGAAGGCGGACGATGAGCGGCTGCCCGCGTACGTACGGTTCCGCGTTCTGGTTCCTGTATCCGAGTTGGTCGTCGGGCTGGAGAAGCTCGACTCCAGGGACGTCGGCCAATCCGATGGGCCGCTTCGCCACTTCAAGTTCGGCGAGCTACGCCGACGCGATGTGTGCGAAGCGATCGATCGCGACCTCCGTTCGCGTGTTTAGATTGCTGCGGCGCCGCGAAGCCCGCTAGGCGCTGACCGGCACGCTCATGACCCGCCCGGCCCAGGGGCACCAGCACAGGTAGGCGAAGGCCGTCCCGTCGGCCTCGAGGGCCTCGGCGGCCGCGGCGTCCATCACCAGGGCCATACCGTCGAGGAGCACGGCGCAGGCACCCGGCTCGCCGTGGGCGGCCAGGGCGGCGTCGCGGGCGGTGGGGTAAGGCAGGCTGGCGAGGGTGGGCATGGCGCTGGCGCTCCCGGCCCCGCCCCCGGGCTCGTCATGATGTATCTCAGGGCGGGGCCGCCAGCAAGGGGGATCGGGCAGGAACCCCACCCCCCAAAACGAAGGAGGGCGGGGGGCCGTCTCACACCCGGCCCTCCGCCCGTGATGACCCATGGTACCGCGCCGGGGCGCTACGGATCCGTCTGATGGCGTAGCTCTCCGTCAGCAGCCACCCTGGACGGCATCCAGCCAGTCGGTCAGGAAGGCGATGATGTCGGTGGAGTTGACGGCGTTGTCGCCGTTGAAGTCGGCAGTCTGATCGCCCGTCTGAATGCTCGTGAGCCAGTCGGTCAGGTAGGCGCTGATGTCAACGGAGTTGATCGCGCCGTCGTTGTTCCAGTCGGCGGGGCATACGGTGCCGACGATCATCAGCGCCGCGGCTGTGCTGGCCGCCGCCTTGCACCCATTTGAGGCCGTGGCGAGGTACTCTCCTTCGTCGAATGTGCCTACACCAGAGATGAATAGATGAGCGGTCGTGGCGCCGGAGATCATTGAGCCGCCTGCAGTCGGACCGTCCAGGAGCGGCAAGCCGTCCTTGAACCATTGGTACTGCACAGACTCCGTGCCCCCCACCTCGACGCGGAACGATGCCGATCCACCCGCATCGGTGGTGATGTCGCTGGGATGCACCGTAAGTTCCGGCGAGGGGGAATGGCTCCAGCGCGCGAAGCCCATCGACAGTTGCCCGCCTGCATTGAGGAATGGCCCGCCAGCGGCCACGTCGCCATCAGGCATTGCCTCAAGGGAAACAACCCAGTGGTCAAGGCCCGGCCCGAGCGGCCCCCACCCTCGGCCGTCCCAGGAAGCGATGTAGTTGACGGGGACGCCTCCCGCAGACGAAAAGAAACCCCCGGCAATCAGCCGCCCTGATGGCGACACCGTCAGCGCAGCGACTTGGCCGTTCATCCCCGACCCGAGTGGCGCCCACTGCGCGCCGTCCCATCGGGCGATGTGGGGGGCACCGATGCCCCCGGCGGTGGAGAAGTCACCACCGACAATCAGGTCACCGCCGGGCAGCACCGCGAGGCTGCTCACATGGGTGGCGCTGCTTGGGCCGGTCAGCCCGGTTCCCAGTGGCGCCCACGCGCTGCCAGTCCATCGCGCGATCCTGGCCGCGCCGACCCCCCCGGCGGTGGAGAAACGCCCACCCGCAATCAGTTCCCCGTTGGGCAGCACCGCCAGGGCGTAGACAGCGCTGAGCGACGAGGTCATGCCCGTGCCCAGCGGTGACCAGGAGAGCCCGTCCCAGCGGGCGATCCGGTTGGCCACGGCGCCCCCCGCCATGGTGAAGCTGCCGCCGGCGATGAGATCGCCGTTCGGGAGCACGGCAAGCGCGTTCACGTTGTAGTTCACACCCTCCCCAAGAGCGGTCCAAGACGTCCCATCCCAGCGGGCGATGTATTGGACCGGGGCACCACCGCCGGGGGTGAAGCTGCCCCCGGCGACCAAGTCCCCATTGGGCAACTCCGCCAAGGCGTGAACAGACTCGTTCAGGGTGGTGCCTAGGCCCGCGCCCAGCTCGGACCAGAATGCCCCGTTCCAACGGGCGATCCGGTTGGCGCTGGCGGTGCCCGCGGTTGTGAACCAGCCTGCCGCGATCAGGTCGCCGTTGGACAGGACCTTCAGGGCGTCCACCGTGCCATTGAATCCTGCTCCAAGGAACGACCAGGAATCGCCATCCCAGCTCGCGATCCGGCTCACGCTCACGCTTCCCGCGGTCGTGAATGCTCCACCGGCCATCAGCGTGCCATCCTCGCGGGCCGCCAGCGCGTGGACCGGCGCGTTCGCACCCGTACCCAATGGCACCCACCCCACGCCGTCCCATCGCGCGATCCGCTCGGCGCCCGCCCCGCCGGCGGCCGTGAACTCCCCGGCTGCTACAAGATCGCCGTTCGCCAGCACAGCCAGCGCGTTGATCGGGTTGTTCACGCCGGTGCCCAGCGGCGACCAAGCCGTGCCGTCCCATCTTGCGATGCGATCGACGCCGGCTCCTCCCGCGGTCCTGAAGTACCCGCCGGCAACAAGGTCACCCCCGGGGAGGACAGCAAGTGCCTGCACGCCATGGCCGACGCCCCCGCCTAGCTCAGTCCAGGAGGACCCGTTCCAATGGACGATGTTGCTCGCCGGTGCCCCATCGGCCGACCAGAACCATCCGCCGGCGACAAGCTCGCCGTTGGGGAGCACGGCAAGGCAAGACACGGTGCCCACCATCCCGCCCCCAAGCGCCGACCAGCTCTCCCCGTCCCAGCGCGCGGCGCCACCCGCCGGCAAGCCCTCGGCCCGCGTGAACGTCCCGGCAGCGACCAAGTCCCCGTCGGGGAGCACGGCTAGCGCCAGGACAGCCTCCGCGACTCGGCCGACGCCCCCGCCCAGGGGAGACCAGGCTTCGCCGTCCCAACGCGCGACGTGGTTGAGCGCGGTGCCGTCAACCGTGCCGGAGAACGCCCCGCCTGCAACCAGGTCGCCGTTGGGCAGCACCGTGAGCGCGTACACCCGCCCGTTAAGGCCGCTGCCCAGTGGGCTCCAGTTAGAGCCATCCCACCTCGCGATGTAAGGGGCGGACCTTCCGCCTGCGGAAGTGAAGAACCCGCCAGCGACAAGGTTGGGGGGCAGCGGCCCCGGCCCATCTGGATCCCACTCCGTCATCGCGTAGACCTCGTGGTCGACACCCGGGACGCCAAAGCCAGGGAGCCAGCGCGCGTCGCACTGAGCCCCGGCAGCCGAGGGCCACAAGATCGCCGCGGCCCAGACGGCCGAGAGCCAGACAAAGACCTCGCGGTACTCAATCATGATCCATCAATCCCTCTGCTGCGGGGGCCGGACACGCAGCGTTCTCCGATTCTCGAAGGGCCGAGGCCCGTTCTGCACGGCGCCCAGTGAGCCTGTCAGGAGCGTGCTGATGACCTTGGAGTTCACCAGCGGGTCATCGTCGACCTAGGAATCGAGCGTGCCGCCCTGCACTGATGTTAGCCGTTCCGTGCGGTAGGCGTTATCGTCGCCTGAGTTGCTCACCGTGCCACGTAGTGCGGCACTTGCTTGATGTCCCCTCCCGAGGTACCTCAGCGCTACGGCTTTCGAGCGGAGCGTAGCTCAAGGCCGCAGGAGGACTTACGCATGCAGCGCCCCACGTCAGCGTGGGGGAGGGGGGAACGGCCCACAGCGACCAAGGACCAGACGGTGACCACGACATCGTGGCCGGCAGCCACGACGCCGAGGACGGGCCGCCGCAAGCCCCGCCGGCGCTTCCCTCCCGAGGTGCTCTCCGACGGGGAGGTCCGCGCCCTGCTGGACGCCTGCCCGGACACCCACACCGGCGTGCGGAACCGGGCGCTGCTGGCCCTGCTCTACCGCGGCGGGCTCCGGCTCGGGGAGGCCCTCAAGCTCCGGCCCAAGGACCTGGACCTCGAGCACGGGGCCGTGCGGGTGCTCTACGCCAAGGGGGGCCGCTCCCGCACCGCGGGGATCGACCCCGGGGCCGCGGCCGAGGTGGCCCGCTGGCTGGCCCTGCGGGGGACCTGGACCCTGCCGCCCCTGGCGCCGGTGTTCTGCACCGCCAGCGGCCGGGGCGTGAGCCAGGCGTACGTGCGGCGGCTGCTGCCCGTGCTGGCGGCCAGGGCGGGGATCGAGAAGCGGGTGCACGCCCACGGGCTGCGGCACACCCATGCCGCCCAGCTCCGCCAGGAGGGGCTGGACATCGGGATCATCTCCAAGCAGCTCGGGCACCGGTCCATCGCGACGACGGCCCGGTACCTCGACCACATCTGCCCGCTGGCGGTGGTGGAGGCGATGCGGGGGAGGGCGTGGGCCGGAACAGGCCAAGTAGCGGCCAGTTAAAAGTCTGTATGCTGTCGCGATGAGGTTGTGGTCATTGCGGATCCGATTGGGCGTACTTGCTAGCTGGGCCAGCATCGTCGCGCTTCCACTCGCCCTAGTTAGCATCTGGCTCACCATAGTGTTTCGCGATTCCAAGCTGCTCCAATTGGAGTTGGTAGACCGCATCAGCTTGTTGCAGCCCGGAATGGCCCAGGCGCTGAATGTCACGATCCCTTTTAATGGCAAAGCGGTTCAGAACCTGGGGAGGATGCGGTTTCGGCTGGTCAACATTGGCGATCCGATCGCGGGTGGTGATGTCGAGCATCCTGTGACGCTCGACTTCGGCGAACAAGGCGTCCTTGCAGCCAACATCACGAGCCTCCTTCCGGCCGATCTCCGACGGGCACGAGCGAACAGCGCGTCGAGTCTGATCGATGTCGAGGGGTCACGGGTGCTAGTGAGGCATGGCCTATTGAACTCCGGTGACGCAATCGAGTTCGAGGTCTTGGTGGGCAATGATCCTGTCTGGCCGGAAGTGTTCGCACGCATTCATGGCGTTCAGGCGGTGTCTGTCATTGATAGAGCCATTGATGGACGGACGAGTGAGCAGACGGTTCTCCATAGTGCTCCATATCTCATTGGTCTGCTCGCGGCCATATCCGTGACCATTGTTCCGGCTGGCTCACTTGCACTCCTCTGGGCTACAGCGAGACACCTCTATCGCCGTGCTACGATTGCCCGCAGAAGGCGGACCGGCCTTCCTCGTCGTCCGGGGCGGGCGATGCGTGCCTTGAACCCGAGGCGGGTTGAACTCGGACACTTGGAACTCTGCGACAGCCTCGAGGAGTTCTGTGCGCAACGACCGAACAGGAACGGCCCGAGCATTCGCCTTTCGAGGCTCGCTGACGCAGAAGCTATGCGTGCGTTTGTCGAGGCCGAATCAGAAAGGCTCCGTGCTGAGCATCCCAGTGTCACGTGGCTGTCAGACCCGAACGAGGTGAGCCGTCGCTTGGAGAAGTTTGCCCGAGTGCTTGTGCTTTCGATTGCGCGGTCCGCCGCCGGTGCGTGGGACGCTGACTTCGTCGACCGTTGGGTCGATCAGCACCCTGAGTGGAGTTCCCAAGCTCCGTCACAACTCGCCGAAGCACTGGCTAGAGATTTGGACGACTGGCTCGATGTCGCAGGATTCCCGGTCAACCCGGTCGTGACCCTGGTCGCAGCTTTGTCATTCGCAGTATTGACCGTCGTATCTAGTCTCGCGGCTTGGTCGGTGTGGCAGATCACAAATATGACTCCCGTGCAGTAATGAGGTGCGGAACTCGAGGGTCGTACCGAGCTACCCCTCTGGCCCGGTCCGTAGCTCCGGGAACTGGGGGTAGCCGGGGCGGCGCAGCCGGGGTATTGTGATCGCGGGTGTCCCCGGGACCGAACCGATGGGCTGGAGCGGAATCCGTCGTCAGGGGAGCGGGGGGGCCGAACCATGAGCCTGAGCTCGCGCGTCCGCGCCCTGGAACGGGGCGGCGGTCGCTGCGCCGCGCCCGCGGACTGCCCGGTCTGCCACGGCCGCGGCGCCGGCGCGGTGCATGTCATCCACGAGCCGGAGCCCGGCGAGCCCGCCGCGCCGCTTAGGCCCGCTGGCTGCACCGCCTGCGGGAGGCTCGCCGCGTCGCGGCTGACGATTCTGCTGCCGTCAAGGAGCGAGCTAGCCCGCTCGCCCGGCCGCGTCTGGCCTGGCGGTGCGCGACCCGGCTGAGCCGGTCCACCGCTCGTGCGCGGCGTCGATGCCGCGCGCGGGCTTCCTGATCCGCTGCTCTGGGTGGGGCAGCCCCGAGATCCGGCTGGAGACGAGCATGCAGCGCGCGAATACCGTCCCCGAGTTCCTTGATCATCCGGAGCCAGGAGAACTACAGGCCATGCCCAGTCGGAGTGGGGCTGCAAGTCGAGGCGGGCGGGACGGCGGGGCCGCGAGGCTGGATGTGGTGCAGCGGAGGACGAGGGGGTGGGCGGCCGACCCCGAGGTGCGGCGGTGGCTCGCGGGCCAGTGGGACCGCTACATGTCGCTGTGCTGGGACTGGTGCCGGCGCTACCAGGAGGGCAGTGCCGAACGCGAGTCGCACCCGGGTACGCTCGGCTGGCGGGGGCTGGCGGCGCTGCCGCTCCAGGACCGTCTGGCGATCGCGTCGCAGGTCGTGATCGGCGTGCACGACGCCGGGGCGATCGACCCCATCGTGCCGCCGAAGACGAGGGAGCAGTGGGGGAGCTACCAGCAGGGCAACGTGGACTGGGGGGTGCGGACCGAGGGGATGATGCGCGAGCTGGCGATGCCGCTGCGCGGCTGCCGTGCGGAGTCCGACGGCAGTCTCGACCCGCGGAAGCTCCGGCCCGAGTTCGCCGAGCAGTGCCTGGAGCTGGTGCAGCGCGAGTACCGGGCGCAATCGGGCGGTCCTGTCGAGGGCGGCACGAGCGCGGCGCCGCCGCGGGCGGACGCGATGGGGCTGCTGCTCGGTCGGCACCGCGCCGCCCTCGAGGAGATCCGCACCGAGTGGAAGCGGGCCGACGAGGTCATGGCGGAGTTCGAGGCCCGGGGCATGGGGCGGGAGACCGGCGCGTACGAGAAGATCTCGGCGGGCGAGCACGGGGCCGCGTGGTCCATGTCCGCCAGGGCGTTTGACCGGATCGTCCTCAAGCTCCTGCCGCTGGTCGGTGACAGCCTCCGTATCGAGCTGCTCGGGCTGTGGGACGCCCTCGACGAGATGAGCCGGGACTGCCGCGCGGCATGGACGACCGAGCTCGACCGGCGGGTTTCCCGGCTGGGGCTCCTGCTCGACGCGCGGTCCGACGAGCTGCGCGGGATGGAGGCCCCCGCGGCGGCGGCAGGGGGCGGTGCGACCGCGCTGGCACGGGTCGTGCCAGCCAACCCGCTCAGGGTTGAGCGCGAGGAGATCTTGCCTGCCCAAGGAGTCGGTCCCCGGGCTCCCGAAACCCGCACCTGTCAGGACGCTGTGCTCGAGTTCATCGGCTCCGCGGCGGGCGTGCTGCCCGTGCACGTGGAGGGGGCCGCCGCCGAACTCAAGGGCGAGGCCCGCCGGCCGGAGCTCCCCTCCGGGAGCGAGTCGCGGCGGCGGGTGCAGCACCTGGTGGTGATCGAGCTGCCCAGGCTGCTGAGCGAGGCGATGGTGCTCGCGGGGAACGACGGCCTTCGGCACACGCTGGACCTTCGGCTACAGCGGGTCCTCGACATCGCACGGGAGCTGGCCGACGCCCTCGACGGTGTCACGCCGGAGCGCACGGTGAACCTCGAGAAGCGGGCGCTCAAACCGGGGCCGTGGATCGCGATCCATGAGCGTCTTCAGGCGGCGGTGCAGCAGGTCTGGCCGCTCCTCGATTTGAGCGTTCTGACAGCTCGGGGAACCGTGGCGCAGTCCAGGGCGGCGGCCGCGTTGGACCCGGAGGCATTGGTGGAGCGGGTCGCCGCGGCGCTGGCGACCCGTGCTCGGGCCGACTCGCCAGCTTCCGCTGACCCGCAAGTGCCTGAGCGAGACACTCCGAAGCAGATCTTCCTGAGAGTCGCCGTTGACAAGTACCACGTCTCCGATACGACGATCAGAGATGCGGTCCGCAAGGGCGAACTGAAGGACCTTCGACCTCGCTCGGCAGCGAAGAACTCCCCGCTCATCCTCGACGAGAACGAGATCGCGGCGCGGTGGCCGCTCAGGGGCACCTAGCTGGTCCGTCGGAAGTGCGTCGGAGTGCGTCGGTTTTGCGTCAGGTCACTCACCTCATCAGTTGCGGTGCGTAGCAGCGACATTTCCTACCTCACCGGGCGCGATGGTGCGTCCGCGTGATGCAGGAGTGCACGCGATGCACGTAGCAGCAGGATCGCAGGGATCGGCGGCGGACGGGGCGGGGCCGGCGCGGCTGATGTCCATCCGGGACCTGGCGGACTATCTGGGGGTCTCGGTCCGGACCGCATGGACGCTAGTAGCCAAGGGGGAGATCAAGAAGGTGCAGATCGGCCGCGCCGTCCGCATCCCCCGCGAGTCGGCGGAGGCGTTCGTGGCCCGCGGGGGGACGCGGTCGTGAGCACCCCTCCCGTTGAGCGAGTGCTCGACGCGCTGCGGCAGCGCGGGCACGAGCCCCGCCGCACCGGGGCCGGCTGGGAGTGCGCCTGCCCGGCCCACGACGACCGCCGCCCCAGCCTGTCGGTCTCCGAGGGCGACGACGGCCGGGCGCTGGTGCACTGCCACGCCGGGTGCGCCCCCGAGGAGGTCGTGGCGGCCCTGGGCCTGACCCTCCGCGAGCTCATGATCGACGACGCGGCGACCGCCACGGGGGCGAGGCCGAACGGGCGCGACCGCCGCGGCCCGACGTCCACCCAGCGGCCCGCGCGCGCCGATCGGGTCTACCCCACCGCCGCGGCCGCGGTGGCGGAGCTCGAGCGCCGCTGCGGCGGGGCGAGGTCGGGGATGTGGACCTACCGCAGCGCCGCCGGCGATCCCGTCGGCGTAGTCGTCCGCTTCGACCGCGCGGACGGCAAGCACTACCGCCCGGCCTCGAGGACCGCGTCGGGGTGGACGCTGCGGGGGATGCCCGCGCCGCGGCCGCTGTACCGCCTGCCCCACCTCGACGGCGAGACGCGGATCTACGTCGTCGAGGGGGAGAAGTGCGCCGAGGCCGCCGCCGGGATCGGCCTGGTGGCCACCACGAGCCTGCACGGGGCCAAGAGCCCCACCAAGACCGACTGGAGCCCGCTCGCCGGGCTCGAGGTGATCGTCATCCCCGACCA